>JBMYTL010000189.1:0-504 GCA_049604295.1 Gammaproteobacteria bacterium | reverse complement strand
CAACCAGACGATCTTTGGCGAGTTCGACTGATCGGGGATTCCTAACCAGATCAATACGTTAACCGAGAAAACGGCAAAGATTCGTCGAATCCCGGCCGACCCTCTGCAAACGTTATCAATCACCAGGCGGGCTCAGGAACCGGGCTTGGCGAATGCCGAGGACAGTCACAAGCGATTCGCAGCGGCGCGTTCCCATGGCTCTATTGAAACTGGGGCGGTTACAAACCTGCCGTGGACATCTGGCGTGAACGGGTCATGAGCCGTACCGGACTCATCCGTTAGGGCGCATAATGTATATTATGTCAAATGTTGTAATAAGCCCGTCAGGGCCGGATACACACGGGCCTCATCACCCCCTCGCCGGGGATGCACTCCCCGGTCATCGGCTCCGGTCCCCCAGCGCTACTCATCGCTTTATCACTCATCCCAGAAATACGCCGGTGACGAAGCGCAACAGCAGCAATGCCGTCATGGACTCGGGCACGATCACCAGGGCTGCGTTCG
>JBMYTL010000188.1:0-509 GCA_049604295.1 Gammaproteobacteria bacterium | reverse complement strand
GCCATCGACCTCATGTCCCGGGCCAGCGCCGTCATCAGCAACGACTCCGGCCTCATGCACGTCGCCGCCGCCCTCGACCGCCCCCTGGTCGCCATCTATGGCTCCTCCGACCCCGGCTTCACCCCGCCCCTGAACGAACGCCACCGCATCGTGCGCCTCGGCCTCGAATGCAGCCCCTGCTTCAAACGCGACTGCCCCCTGGGGCACACCGACTGCCTCAACAACATCAGCCCGCAATCGGTCGTTAAGGCCCTCGCTACCCTGTAGGAGCGCCCTTCCGGGCGCGAATCCGGATCCGACCGGTCATGGTGCTTTTCCAGTCCTGCCGCCTGGGATGAGTGGAGCAAACCCCGGCATGGCACCGCTGAATTGGAATGACTCGCGGCGGTCTTTCGCCACACACCGGGAATTGGCCCACTGGTGAATCTGGCACCAAGGCTTTCCCTCAAAGTATTGCTGGAGGGGGAGGGAAGAGGATGCGTATACTGTTTTTCAAAGGTTCCCCCCCG
>JBMYTL010000187.1:314-520 GCA_049604295.1 Gammaproteobacteria bacterium | reverse complement strand
GTCATCAACAGCCCATCCAATCCGACCGGCATGGCCTATACCGCCAGCGAGCTGACTGCCCTCGGTGAGGTGTTGCGCGAGTTTCCGAAGATCGCCATCGCCACCGATGACATGTACGAGCACATTCGCTGGAATCTCGACGAGCCGTTCGTGACGATTCTCAATGTGTGCCCCGATCTTGCGCCACGCACCCTGGTCCTAAACGG
>JBMYTL010000187.1:0-304 GCA_049604295.1 Gammaproteobacteria bacterium | reverse complement strand
CAAGGCCTATTCAATGACTGGCTGGCGGATTGGTTACGCTGGCGGCCCTGCCGACGTCATCAAGGCGATGAAAAAGATCCAGTCGCAGAGCACGTCGAATCCGACGTCGATTTCACAGTTTGCTGCGGAGGCGGCCCTCAACGGCGACCAGGACTGCATCGGTGTCATGCTCGAGCAATTCAAGAAACGCCACGACTATGTCGTCAATCGTCTGAACGGCATGCCGGGCATCGACTGCCTTGCCACCGATGGCACCTTCTACGTTTTCCCGTCGATCAAGGGGCTCATCGACGCGATTGACGGG
>JBMYTL010000186.1:0-533 GCA_049604295.1 Gammaproteobacteria bacterium | reverse complement strand
GAAGCAGTCCTAGTTATGTGTCAAATGCACTACTCTCTAAATTTCCCCGGCTTAAATGCCGGGGCCTCATTGAAGCGTTACACCGCTAATTAGAGAACTGAGTCCCATGGTATTTCCCCGGCTTAAATGCCGGGGCCTCATTGAAGCGACGATTCGAAGATCGGGCCCAGAAGCGATTCAGGGATTTCCCCGGCTTAAATGCCGGGGCCTCATTGAAGCCTCCTGGGCCAACAGGCACAGGACGGCGCAGCCGTCATTTCCCCGGCTTAAATGCCGGGGCCTCATTGAAGCGGAATTGGCGAAATAGGAAGTGGTGCGGGTATAGGCGATTTCCCCGGCTTAAATGCCGGGGCCTCATTGAAGCCAGAAGTAACGATGAGAACTTTGTCAGGTTCTTTTTTATTTCCCCGGCTTAAATGCCGGGGCCTCATTGAAGCATATTTCCGCCCGCCCCGCCGTCAGCAAGCGCGGACATTTCCCCGGCTTAAATGCCGGGGCCTCATTGAAGCCCAACTGGTTGTACTGTCCCCGCA
>JBMYTL010000185.1:0-536 GCA_049604295.1 Gammaproteobacteria bacterium | reverse complement strand
CCCCTGAAACCCCCGTCATGCTGGGTGTTTTGGGGTTTTGCAGGACCGACTAATGCACAAAGCGAACATACCCTTTGTGCGTTACGCCGACGATTTCCTGCTCTTCACCCCATCCCAGGCCAGTGGCGAACGCGCTCTCGCCGTTGCCCGGAAGGCCCTGAAAAGACTGGACCTCGAACTGAACCCGGAAAAAACCCAGGTGGTTGAGGCCTCTCCCGGAATTCGCTTCCTCGGCGAACGGCTGCCCGGTCCGCCCACGGAAATCAAGACACCCCAGCGGGACAAAACCCGTCACGACAAAAGGCCATCGCGCGGGTAGGATCAACAGCGTTGAACCCCGATCCGTGAACAGCTAACTCCGATCTGTGGATATCCTGTGGATAACAATCCTCGCAAGTCATTGTTTCCACAGTATTTTCCCGGAGCACCAGGGTCCGACACCTGCCCCGTTATTAAGGGGATTAAGACGGCCGGTTGGCGGCTGGCGAACCAGCGCCAGACAGTCCGACACCTGCCCCGTTATTAAGGGGATTAAG
>JBMYTL010000184.1:0-547 GCA_049604295.1 Gammaproteobacteria bacterium | reverse complement strand
GGGCCTGGACGCCATCCGCCGGGCGGTGGAGATTCGCGAGACCCTGGCGCAAGACAACTTCGCCGCCTACGGCCCGGACCTGGCGCAAAGCCTCAACAACCTCTCGGTCCACCTGGCCGAAAGCGGGGACCGGCAAGGGGGTCTGGACGCCATCCGCCGGGCGGTGGAGATCATCAAGCCCTTCGCCAAACCGGGGACCCGGTATGCGGATTGGCAGGCGGTGATGCTCAGGGGGTTGCAGGCCTTGGAGGCGGATGCGGAGTGAGGGGGGCTGCCGTGTAGGAGCGCCTTTCCAGGCGCGAATGATCAAAGCCACCGAGGGATCAAAGGTGTGGATCAAAGGGGTCAGTTTTGATTGAAATCGCGCGCGAGAGTGCGGGGCCAGCTTAGATTCAGGTTGCAAGTGCAACACTCTCACCGAAGAGTGCCGCCATGCCACAAAGAGGGGACTTTCCAATACAGACAGCATTCGTTTCACCCAAGAAACGATTGGATCTAAGTTTAGCGATGGCCGTTCAGTTCAGGGTCTTGTCGATGGACTGAAATC
>JBMYTL010000183.1:0-554 GCA_049604295.1 Gammaproteobacteria bacterium | reverse complement strand
CCCCTTAGCCGAGCCCCAACTCGAGCCCAAGCCCAAGCCCAAGCCCAAGCCCAAGCCTGACCGTCACCCTAACCCCAACCCTCACCCCAACCCCAACCCTCACCCTCACCCAGGCGGTCGACCCGAACCGCTCTTTCAACCCTGACGGCGAGGTGGTGGCCGGCCGCTCGTTCAACCCCGAGGCGGCTACCGAGGAGAGTAGCGCTCTGATCTGACCCGAACCCGAACCCTAGCCCTACCCCTGACCTGGTTGACAGCGTTGGTGGGCATGGCCGGCATGGGCGGCGCAGCGCCCGTCGCGCCGACGCCTGGTTAGGGTGAGGGCTAGGGTTAAGGTTAGGGTCAGGGTTAGGGGTACGGTTGGGGGTAGGGTGAGGGTGAGGGTTAGGGTCAGGGTTCGGGTCAGGGTTCGGGTTTGGGCTCGGGGTTCGGGCGCGGGCGAGGCGCTCCTCCTCCACCTCGCTCTCACTCTCGCTCTCACTCCTCTCGCTCTCCTCGCTCTTCCTGGCTAGGGATAGGGTTGGGGTTAGGGTTAGGGGTAGGGTTGGGGTTAG
>JBMYTL010000182.1:0-577 GCA_049604295.1 Gammaproteobacteria bacterium | reverse complement strand
AAAACAAATACACCTAATATCCTACCAAACTTTCCAGCTTTATCTTTCATTGTTCTAAGTACTTGTGTAGAATCTTTTGGCATAAGATCTTGTACATATTCCTTGGAAGCTAAACCATACTTCTTTTCTTCTTTATCACTCGTTCTGGATTCAGGAGCATCTATACCATATAAACGCACTCTCTCATTTCTCATCCAGACACCAAAGCCAAGATCAATATCTACATCAACTGTATCACCATCAACTACTTTAACAATCTTGCAATTATACTCGTACATACTTTTCCTAATTGGTGGAGGTGGCGGGAATCGAACCCGCGTCCGAAACAGCTTTCGATCAACTTCATACGATCATAACTTATATTATACTATATATAAAAATTGTTAACAACCGTGTGACTCTCTGTACTTTTCACGAAGATCTATAAATTCATCTATCCATTTATCACGTTTCTCTTTAAATGTTACAACACCTTCGTGTGCTACTGCCATAATGATTAAAAGATTAGATACAGGAACTTTTGTTGTTTCTTCAAATGCTACTGCATAGGCAGCAGTTTGCATAAAGTAATTTTTTA
>JBMYTL010000181.1:0-633 GCA_049604295.1 Gammaproteobacteria bacterium | reverse complement strand
TGCGTGAGGACTTGAGCAGGCCGAAGCCACTCTCGGGTACCGCCTCGGGTTGGTGGCTGAGGCGCATCTCGACATGATCGCCGACCACCCGGAACTCCATCCGCGCCCCCTTGCGGATACCGAGCTGCTTTCGCACTTCCAAAGGGATGGTCACCTGCCCCTTGGTGGTCACCGTGGTGGTTTCCATGACATGGCCTCGCGGAGTAATACCAGGTAATGATCTCGGGCGGAACCTTAAGAGGCAACTGGGGCAGTGGCAAGTACCGTAGTCGGGTTAGGCGTCCCTGCGCCGCGTGTTCATCCGACCGGCCGGAGCCATCGCGGCGGGACGCCGCTCCCACAGGGCTCTCACATCGCTCCCACAAGGGCTTGGCCGTTCAGAACTTGCGCATCTGGATGTTCAGGGTCTGGATGCGGTAGGCGATCTGCCTTGGCGTCATGTTCAGCAGCCGCGCGGCCTTGGCCTGTACCCATCCGGCCTGCTCCAGGGCGGCGATAACGCGCTCGCGTTCGTCCAGTTCGGGGTCATCCAGGTCCACGGCCGCGGCGGTGGCGGCGGCGGCGGCGGGAATGCTGACCGGTGGGGTCGGGGCGAGGCCCGGTTCCATGGGGCTCCCCCCGTCAGACTGGCCC
>JBMYTL010000180.1:0-645 GCA_049604295.1 Gammaproteobacteria bacterium | reverse complement strand
GTGGAAGCCGAGGTATTGTGCGCGGAAGAGGTCGAGGAGCTTGCGGTAGAGCTGCTGATCGCCGAGGGCGAGCGCCAACCCCGACGCGACATCGACACCGGCGAGTCGGGGCGGCAGGAGCGGTGCCGTCAGGGGTCGCCGTGCGGCATCCTCCAGGTCCGCCACGATCCCGCGCGGCCCGGTGGGGCTGTTCCACTTGGGATGGATCCATTTTCCCAGGGTGGACGACATGCTATCCAGGTCGAACGGCTTGCCGATGTGGTCGTTCATGCCCGCCGCCATGGCCTGTTCCAGGTCGCCCGCCATGGCGTTGGCGGTCAGGGCGATGATCGGCAGATCGGCAAATCCGGGTTGGGCGCGAATCGCGCGGGTCGCGGTGTAGCCGTCCATGACCGGCATCTGGATGTCCATCAGGACGGCATCGAATCCCTTGTCGCCCTGTAGGATCGCAAGCGCCTCCCGGCCATCGAATGCCGCTACGACCCGGACGCCGTTGGTCGCGAGAAGCCGGGCTGCCAGCTCGCGGTCGAGGTCATCGTCTTCCACCAGCAAGACCCTGGCACCCCTGATGAGGTCGCCGGTCGCAGTGCCGACATCCATTTGGTCGAGGCTGCCGGCATGTCCTGCCTCCAGGGATACCTCGCG
>JBMYTL010000179.1:0-676 GCA_049604295.1 Gammaproteobacteria bacterium | reverse complement strand
AGTCCCTGGTGAGCTGGTGGCTGGGCTGGATGGCGGGACCCTTGCGGTCAGCATCGAGCCGAAGGGCGGATCGCCGAGTGGCGCACCCACGGGGGCCATTCCTTACAGCGGTCGGGTTATCGGGATGTGGACCGGTAACGAAGAGCACTCATCGTCATTCCGCGAAGCGACGCGCGCGCGGGTGTTGGCGGGCCTGCTTCGGCCGGGCCTTTGATCCAGTCCCAACAGGAGGCAGGGATGTCGAAATTATTTTTTATCCGGGTGAAAGATCTCCACCCGGCCCCGGGTCTTAAGGGGTGTCGGTACGCGACGGCGAAAAAATTGCGGATTCACTGCATCCAGATCGCCGCCGGGTCCGTAGAAGAAGATAACGGTGCTCATCGGCGCGGCTCGGGCCACGCCGTTGAACACCTCTTAATTTGCGGATCCGCATGACACGGAACGCAAGATTTCTCCCCTCTTCGGGGGGGAAAACCATTGACCGACATGGAATGGGTGGGGCTTGAACAACCGACAGTTCCCCAAGCTCACTACCCAGATGCCGGTTTTTTCAAAAGCGCAACTCCATCGAGGAGAAATCGAAATGTCCAAAAAGTCCATCAAGCCCGTCGTTGCCGCCGTTGGTGCCCTGTTCGCCGCTTCCGTGACCACCACCGCCATGGCCGATACCAACCCC
>JBMYTL010000178.1:0-711 GCA_049604295.1 Gammaproteobacteria bacterium | reverse complement strand
GGCGACGCCGGTCAGGCGCTCAACGCGCATTTCCTCGGCTTAAATGCCGAGGCCTCATTGAAGCACAAAATCCCTGCCTCGCGCATCCGCCTCTTGGCGGATTTCCTCGGCTTAAATGCCGAGGCCTCATTGAAGCTGTGTGTGCGGAAGGCGCGCAGCGGGCCACAAAGACGGATTTCCTCGGCTTAAATGCCGAGGCCTCATTGAAGCTGGATTACCCGAACAGGATTGACCTTTCGTCGTCTGGATTTCCTCGGCTTAAATGCCGAGGCCTCATTGAAGCTGGGGTTGTCCCTGTGTCCACGTCGTAGTTCTTTCCATTTCCTCGGCTTAAATGCCGAGGCCTCATTGAAGCTCGACGTAATCGCGAAACTCGAATTCAGCATCAGCCACATTTCCTCGGCTTAAATGCCGAGGCCTCATTGAAGCCTCTGGCTAATCATCAGGATTAAAAGCCTCACGACGGATTTCCTCGGCTTAAATGCCGAGGCCTCATTGAAGCAAGCACATCTCCTTGAGCGCCTGCTCAAGGGCGTCATGATTTCCTCGGCTTAAATGCCGAGGCCTCATTGAAGCGCGTCGAAGAACGCCGCGACGGTGTTCCCGCCAGCCTATTTCCTCGGCTTAAATGCCGAGGCCTCATTGAAGCAACTTCCCGGCGTTCTTCGCTGCTGAAGATCGGCTGAATTTCCTCGGCTTAAATGCCGAGGC
>JBMYTL010000177.1:0-739 GCA_049604295.1 Gammaproteobacteria bacterium | reverse complement strand
CGTCGACGCCGACGGCAACCCCACGCCCGAGACCGTCACCACCGACCGGCTCTACCACTACGACGACCTGCACCGGCTCATCGCCATCGACGCCCCCAATGACCAGGGCACGCCCACCGAAGGCCTCATCCAGTACAGCTACGACGCCAACGGCAACCCCACCGCCAAGACCGACAACACAGGTCCCGAGCCGGTTGAACTGCACTTCGCCTACGACAGCCGCGACCAACTCACCCAGGTCATCCGCGGCCCCCCCGACAGCGGCGAGAGCCTGGGCCGTTTCGACTACAACCACGCCGGGCTGCGCATCCGCCACCGCGACAGCGCCCGTGGCGACATCGACAGCCTCTATGACCAACACGCCGTACTAGAAGAAAACACCCCCCAGGGCGCCCAGATCGCCCACTACCGCTACGGCCCCAAGGTCCACTCCCTCACCAGCGCCCGCCACGGCACCGAGTACTACCAACACGACGCGCTCGGCACCACCGTCGCCCTCAGCGACGAAAGCGCCCAGGACACCGCCCGCTACCGCCTGGACGCCTGGGGCGAGATCGAAGAAGAGCAGGGCGACAGCCTCAATCGGCAGATCTACACCGGCCAGGAACACGATGAGCGCACCGGGCTGATTTATTTCGGGGCGCGGTTCTATGACCCGGATATCGGGCGGTTCATCAATCAGGACAGTTACTAACTTTCACGAAAGTAGAGTCATATACCCGGTATAATCGAGTGCATG
>JBMYTL010000176.1:0-752 GCA_049604295.1 Gammaproteobacteria bacterium | reverse complement strand
TTCGGATAGCGGCCCCCCCTTGTGGGGGCAACGGTTGAGCAAGGCGAAGATCTCGTCCTCGGCGTTGCGGAAGATGGCGATGGGGCCGTCTTCGGTCTCGACGACGCGGGAACCGAGCTTGGGGATGGCGTCGACGGGGGCGACTTCGATCCAGGTGGTCATGGGGTGCTCCGGGGGGTGTGAACCGCGAAGGCGCGAAGGGCGCTAAGGGGTTTCGGGGAAATGAAATGGGTGGGAGGTGGGCCCGGGCAGTGCTGCCCGCTTTTGAGGTTGGGCTCTCAGCCCCGACCCCACTCCCAGGGGGAGAGGGGAGGAATATGTCGATGTCTCTTCGCCCACCTTCGCGCTTTTGGCGTCTTCGCGGTTCATATTCAGACAGCCGCAGGTGGATGGATCGTCCGCGCGGTTCGCGGGCAAGCCCGCTCCTACAGGGGAGCGGCCCCCCTTCGCGTCCTTGGCGTCTTGGCGGTTCATATTCAGACAGCCCCAGGTGGATGGATCGTCCACGCGGTTCGCGGGCAAGCCCGCTCCTACAGGAGCACAGCTCACCTTCGTGACCTTGGCGTCTTGGCGGTTCATATTCAGCCAGCCCCAGGTGGATGGATCGTCCACGCGGTTCGCGGGCAAGCCCGCTCCTACAGGGGAGCGGCCCGCCTTCGTGTGCTTGGCGTCTTCGCGGTTCATATTCAGACAGCCGCAGGTGGATGGATCGTCCACGCGGTTCGCGGGCAAGCCCGCTCCTACAGGGGAGC
>JBMYTL010000175.1:0-789 GCA_049604295.1 Gammaproteobacteria bacterium | reverse complement strand
AATGAGACTTGGCAGAAAGCAGTGGCGATGGCAGGGCTTCCCAAAGGGACGTGCTTCCATCATTGCCGACATACATTTGCCTCTTGGCACATGATGGCAGGCACGAGTGAGACGGCACTACAGCAGTTGGGTGGATGGCGCAGTGAGAGTTCGATGAAGCGGTACACGCATTTGTCGCAAGCGCACAAAGCGAAGGCTGTGAAAGCCCTAGATGGGATGTACTAGGGAAACGTGCTGTTTTGAGAGTGGAAACGTGTACTCGTTTCCTAACTAAAACAGGGGTAAAAAAACGAATCTTTTAGGGCACTTGTAACTAATTGATTTTATTAGGAAAAAAAGAAGGTTGGCGGAGAAGGAGGGATTCGAACCCTCGACTCTGTTTTTTGGATTTCCTTAAAAATCAACAACTTACGAAACACTTATCAGCATTAAGTTTGCTCTACAAAGGAAACGTTCTTCCCCATATTACTACAAAGGAAGGGTTCTTATGAGCGAAAAAGACTTGAAAGAAATGATCGACGATGTCGATAAGTTCGCTGACGAGCAGTTAGCTAAAGTTAAAAGTTCGAAGACGTTAACGTGGCTCAATTCACACAGTTTTAGAAACTGGCAAGTGGTTGGTGCGATCGTAGCGTTGGTGATCTTAACCAATACAACTGGTGCATAACCCGCATCAGAATAAAGCATTTCCCCTAGTAGACTGTAGTACTTAGAATGCCTCCTTCAATTCACTTGTCGGAGGCTTTTTTTCGTGGTTATCGTTTGTATCTTAGTTGTGTTCGGTTTGGC
>JBMYTL010000174.1:0-850 GCA_049604295.1 Gammaproteobacteria bacterium | reverse complement strand
AATCCGCCAGGCCCGCTTCGAACCACTCGTTGAGCTTGTTGCGCATCTCGTCCTGCACATGACCTGCGCCGTGCCAATCGCGCAGGGTCTGTTCGAAATCGCCCAACTTGAAGAACAGGTGCTCGGAATCCTTTTCCACGGGGGTGGCTCCGGATACGGCGGACACCGGGTTTTTCAGTTCCGAGGGGGTGTAGGTCGCGCCACAGACTTCACAGGAGTCGCCGTACTGATCCGCCGCGCCGCACTTGGGACATTCACCCTTAACGAAGCGGTCCGGCAGGAACATGTTCTTCACCGGGTCATAGGCCTGACGGATGGTGCGTCGGGCGATGTGTCCGGCATCGCGGTTGCGGGTGTAAATCAGTTCGGAGTAGTGACGGTTCTCGTCCGAGTGGGTCGAGTGGTAGTTGTCGAAACCGATGAGGAACTCGGCGAAATCTCGTTGATGCTCCTGTTGCATCCGGGCGATCAACGCCTCCGGGCTGATGCCCTCCTTGTCAGCGCGCAGCATGATGGGGGTGCCATGCGCGTCGTCGGCGCATACGTAGGTGGTGTCGTGCCCGCGCAGACGCTGGAAGCGGGACCAGATGTCCGTCTGGATGTATTCCACCATGTGGCCGATGTGCAGGGGGCCGTTCGCGTAGGGCAACGCGCTGGTGATTAAAATCCGGCGCGCATTGTCAGACGGGGCGTTCGTGGGCATGGTGGCGATTCTGGCCGGGAGGAAGTGGCCGGGCGGTTACGGTGATCAAAGGTGCCTCGGCCGGGAACGGCCCTGAAGCGGGCGGTCACGGTGGCGAAAACAAGCCGTTAAAACTAGCACACGGTGAGACGTGGCGACCAACGACAA
>JBMYTL010000173.1:0-852 GCA_049604295.1 Gammaproteobacteria bacterium | reverse complement strand
CCACGCGAGCCGGATACCAGGGAAAGTCCAGGTCACGCTTGAAGCCGATGATCTGCTTGAGCGCATCGCTCAGATCCGCCGGATCACAGCGGCGCACCAACTGCTCGGCGAGCACGCGCGAGGTGTAGGGGAGTTTGGCGTAGGCGCCGGGCTCGATGGCCTCGACGGCGGCACGGGTGTCGAAGTAGTCGAGGTCGGTGCCGGGGAGGTTCTTGCGGTAATCGGTGTTCATGGGCTCTCAGCGTGGTGGCAGGCCTAATCTGATCGAACCGCGAAGACGCGAAGAGCACGAAGCTTATTGCTCTTCGCGTCCTTCGCGCCTTCGCGGTTCAGATAATCATCGTTCGTCGATGGGCACGAACTTGAGATCTTCCGGGCCGACGTAATTGGCCGAGGGGCGGATGATCTTGCCGTCCTGGCGCTGCTCGATGACGTGGGCGCCCCAGCCGGCGGTGCGCGCGATGACGAACAGGGGGGTGAACATGTCGGTGGGCACGCCCATCTGGTTGTAGGAGACGGCGGAGAACCAGTCGAGGTTGGGGAACATGTTCTTGAGTTCCTTCATGACCGACTCCAGGCGGTCGGCCACCTCGTACATGGTGTGGTTGTGGTTCTCGTCGGACAGCGCCTTGGCGACGCGTTTGATGACCACGTTGCGGGGGTCGGAGATGGTGTACACCGGGTGCCCGAAGCCGATCACGATCTCCTTCTTCGCGACGCGCTCGCGGATGTCGGCCTCGGCCTCGTCGGCGCTGGCGTAGCGCGACTGGATGCGGAAGGCTTCCTCGTTGGCACCGCCGTGCTTGGGGCCGCGCAGTGCGCAGATACCGGCGGTGAGCGCGGAGTACATGT
>JBMYTL010000172.1:0-1321 GCA_049604295.1 Gammaproteobacteria bacterium | reverse complement strand
CCATCGACGGCGCGGGCAGCAGCATCGATCTGGTGGGCTCGCACGCGCCGTATAGAGAGGTACAGATCGGCGGCCTGGGCGACTCCTCGCTGACGATCCAGAACGGCGCGAGCGTGACCCTGGACAACGAGGTCCGCGTGGGCGAATGGGAAGCGGGTGCCACCGCGACGGCGGCGCTGAACGTGGACGGTGCGGGCAGTGGCCTGAGTACTTCGGGTGCGCTGATCATTGGCAACGTCAACGGCGCGGGCACCGTGACGGTGTCCGACCAAGCCGACCTGCAGGCCACTGAGGTCTACGTGGGCGGGCGCGGTCAAAGTTATGACAACTATTGGGGCGACAACTTCGTTGAGACCGAGGACAACGCCAACGGGACCTTGAACCTCAGCGGTGGCGCGACACTCTCAACGCAGGCGCTCAACCTGTCAGGGGGCGCCGATTCCGACGCGACGGTCAACGTCTCCGGGGTGGGAACCGAACTGCATTTCACCCAAATGTACATGGGAGTCACAGACTGGGAAAACGGACAAACCATCAGGGGTGACGTCGCGCTGACGGTCAGTGATGGGGCAAGCGTGACCTCCGTTTACGGTGTCGACTTCTACTCCGCTGCTGGCAGTGCGACCGCAATCACCATCGACGGCGCGGGCAGCAGCATCGATCTGGTGGGCTCACACGCGCCGTATAGAGAGGTACAGATCGGCGGCCTGGGCGACTCCTCGCTGACGATCCAGAACGGCGCGAGCGTGACCCTGGACAACGAGGTCCGCGTGGGCGAATGGGAAGCGGGTGCCACCGCGACGGCGGCGCTGAACGTGGACGGTGCGGGCAGTGGCCTGAGTACTTCGGGTGCGCTGATCATTGGCAACGTCAACGGCGCGGGCACCGTGACGGTGTCCGACCAAGCCGACCTGCAGGCCACTGAGGTCTACGTGGGCGGGCGCGGTCAAAGTTATGACAACTATTGGGGCGACAACTTCGTTGAGACCGAGGACAACGCCAACGGGACCTTGAACCTCAGCGGTGGCGCGACACTCTCAACGCAGGCGCTCAACCTGTCAGGGGGCGCCGATTCCGACGCGACGGTCAACGTCTCCGGGGTGGGAACCGAACTGCATTTCACCCAAATGTACATGGGAGTCACAGACTGGGAAAACGGACAAACCATCAGGGGTGACGTCGCGCTGACGGTCAGTGATGGGGCAAGCGTGACCTCCGTTTACGGTGTCGACTTCTACTCCGCTGCTGGCAGTGCGACCGCAATCACCATCGACGGCGCGGGCAGCAGCATCGATCTGGTGGGCTCGCACGCGCCGTATAG
>JBMYTL010000171.1:0-1726 GCA_049604295.1 Gammaproteobacteria bacterium | reverse complement strand
GCTGTACATCCGTCCTCAGTAAGGCCGCAGGCGCCGCATGGCTTGACACGCTTGGCCCTCCCCACCGCGAAGTCGCCGTTTCACCCGGCTGGGCTGATAGCTTCCCCTCAGGCGGGCGCGAATGGTGACGAGGTCCCCATTGACGGCAAACCAGACCAGGTACGGAAAACGCCTCATGCTCGCCCGCCGCGAGTCCCGATAGACCAATGGTAGGTCAGAGGTATATCGGCCAGACGCGCAACGACAAGCTCGAACTCTTCGAGAAATACCAGGCCGAGGCCGGGTCTCCGCGCCTCATACCAATCCATGGCTTCATCCACATCGCGTTCAAAGTCCTGTCCGCACGCGATCTCGACGCCTACTCCCAGGCCTTTAGTTCTTCCTCCGGGAGTGGCTCAAAGAACCGCTCATCAACCCGGGCAAGCCCTTTCTTCGCTCCAAATCGGCGACCCTGTTCCGGAGCCTTGATGGGAGTGAGGCGCACCACCGGTTGGCCCGCACGGGCGATGACGATCTCCTCGCCGCTCGCGGCCCGCTCGATCAGCTTGGACAGGTGGGTCTTCGCGTCATGGATGTTGAACTGTTTCATCGGGTCACTCCGGCTAAGTCATGCCTACCCGGCCAAGCCTGCATGGGGTAGCGAAACTGTCAACGTCGAGGGGAAATGAGCGAGAGCAGTCAGGCTCCAGTCCTGTGAAGCACACGCCCGCATCATCGGTTACGAGCGGACATTCCGGGGCCGATCCACGATCGGGGGAGGTGGCGTAGCGACACACTGCCCAGCCGAGAACGTCCCCGCATCACCATTCCCATCCACACAGGCCGTGCCATCCACCGGGATCAGGCTCTCCGCCACCCGCCGCTCATGGTCGGCAATGGCCGGGGTACTCTGGCTTAAGCCCGTCGTGACGATGTTCACCGGGTCATCCTCGCGATGGCGGCGCTTGAGCGGTTTGGAGGCACCGAAGTACCAACGCACCCCGGCCAGTACGTAGTCAAAGCCCTGGTCACCCGCCCCCGCGTCCACGAACACACTCAAACCACGGGCCTTGAAAGGCTGAAACTCCGCGCCCAGGCGCAACCCGTTGGTGGAGTCCACGTGCAGGGCACCGGCTTCGAGCATCAGGTTTTCGCTGGGATACCAGCGCAGGTCCAGGTTGGCGTAGGCGGCATCATCCACATCCCCGCCCTGTAGTCCGGCCGTGGCCGCCACGGTGATGTCGTCCCAGTAGCGCTCGCCCTCCAGGCCGCTACGGTACAGCCCGGTCGATGCGCTCTCGGCGGCCAAGGCGGTGATCCCCACCATGCCCAGGCCCGGGTCACGCCAGAAGCCATGCAGGCCCGCGCCCTTGGCGCTTCGGTCATTGACCTTGCCCGCCATGGCGTCGAATTGCAGGCCGTAGCGCCGCCCCACGGGCAGGGTCAGGCTGCCCGCCAGGGCGTGGGAGTCGCCAGAGTCCACCTGCCCACCCAGTACCTCGAGCTTGCCGTTGAGGGCGGAGACGGCTGGCGCAGGCTCGGCATGGCAGAGGACGGGGGACGTGAGCGCAACGAGCAGGACGGCCGCGGACGGAAGAATTGGGCGAAGGTTGATGTCGGGCCGCTGGCCCGGGCGACGGGAGGTCGGTGTTATCTCAGAACGGAGAACGGAGAACGGAGAACGGAGAACGGAGAACGGAGAACGGAGAACGGAGAACATCATCGGAGTCATCCCTGGTGTCGATTT
>JBMYTL010000170.1:0-1845 GCA_049604295.1 Gammaproteobacteria bacterium | reverse complement strand
TGCGGTGCAGCCAGGCAAGGCTTTCCGGGAACGCGAAGGCCCCCAGGCGCCAACCGCCCGCGCCGGCCCACTTGGACAGGCCATTGGAGATGATGGTGCCTTCCGGATACCAACGGGCGATGGACTGGTGGGCGCCGTCGAAATGCAGCCCGCTGTAGATCTCGTCGGACAACACCACCATGCGATGGCGGCGGGCCACCTCGGCGATGGCCTGCAACTGTTCGGCGGAATAACTCGCGCCGGTGGGGTTACCCGGGTAGTTGATGATCAACAGGCGCGGCTTCATGGGGTCTTTTGCGCATACCGCCTCCAGGGCCTCGGGGGTGACGCGCAGGCCCTGCTCGAGGGAGGTGGGCAACCATTCGACCTTGCGCCCGATGATGCGTGCCTGGGGTGCATAGGACACCCAGGACGGGCTGGGAATGACGATGTCACCGCGATAGACCATCTGCACCAGGAACATCAACTCCTTGGTTCCGGGCCCGATCAACACATTCGCGGGATCATAATCGAGGCCCTCGGTGCGACGCAGGTAGCCGCAAAAGGACTCACGCAGGGTCCGCAGCCCCTCCACCGGCAGGTAATCCTTCTCGTGCACATGGGCGTGCAAGGCCTGCTGCATCACCTGGGGCACCGGAAAGGGGGATTGCCCCAGGCCCATGCGAAACACCTCGCGCCCTTCGGCCAACAGCTCCCGGGAACGTGCATTGATCGCCAGGGTGGCGGACTGCCCCAGGTTGCGGACACGGGGAGCGGGGCTGGGCCAGGGGCCCGGATTGAGCACGACGGACATGAAGGGTCCCTCCGGGGGACGGGATCAGAGGTTGGGGGTTCGAACCGGAGTGGCCGTCACATGCGGACCGCGATCACCGGTATGGAGTGAAGGCTAGCGATACGCAAACCCAAGTTCGGCCAAAGGTTTTTATCGAAACCCCGGCTCAATGAAGCGCGCTTCTCCCACTACCCAAGGGTTTACCCCAAACCCTCTCGTTCCCTTCAGATCACACGCCTGACAGGGTGTACCAGAAACGTCCCAGCATCTCGTGCAAGGCCCGTCGTGAAGCCAGCAGGGCGCTGGCCGAGGGCAACAGGTCAAACACGCCGGTCATCCCCTTATCCCGGGTCAGAACCTGGGTGGGTGCCGCCGTCACTGAGAACCCCGCACGCTCGAACACGCTTATGGCACGCGGCATATGAAACCCCTGGGTCACGAGAAGGATGCGCTCCACGCCGTGATCCTTGAGCAGGGTGTAGCTCAGCCGTGCATTCTGTTCAGTGTTCTCGCTACGTGATTCCCGCCAGCGCACGGGCACCTGGAATTCGTCTTCCAACACCTGCGCCATCAAGCTGGCCTCGGGTACCGTGGCGGTTCCCGGCGTGCCGCCCGTCACCAGGATCGGTAAACCGGTTTGCCGGTGCAGCCATGCCCCGTAGCGCAATCGCACCAGGGACATCGATCCTACGGTGTCGCTCCCGCCGTACTCGGGGGCATAGCGATCACGCCCGCCCCCCAGAATCACGATGGCCTGGGGCGAACCACTCGCGGGCGTTGGAGATTGCAAAGAGTCCGGATCGAACGCAGCGTAGGTCTCCACCTGCGCCCTCAGTTGCCCCGCCACCCAGGGGGTGCTCACCGCCACCAGGGAAACGGTACCCAGGGCGATGAACAGCACGCCAGTGCGCCGCGCCCGCCCCAGCAGGAACAGGCCGATCAGCAACAGGACCAAGGGACCGCCCGGCGGCAGCAGCAGGGCCTTGACCAGATTCTTGAGCAGGAAGGCCCAGGTCAAGAGATCACGTCCCGGGCCTGAAGATCGGCGTGATAGGACGAGCGCACCAGCGGCC
>JBMYTL010000169.1:0-1956 GCA_049604295.1 Gammaproteobacteria bacterium | reverse complement strand
GGCCGCTGGTGCGCTCGTCCTATCACGCCGACCTTCAGGCCCGGGACGTGATCTCGTGACCTGGACCTTCCTGATCAAGAACCTGGTCAAGGCCCTCTTGCTGCCGCCCGGTGGACCCCTGATCCTGCTGCTTCTGGGCCTGTTCCTACTCGGGCGTGCGCGCCGCACGGCGGTGCTGTTCATCGCCCTGGGGACCTTCTCCCTGTTGGCGTTCAGCACCCCGTGGGTCGCGGGTGAGTTGCGCGCACGGGTGGAGACCCATCCCGCTGTCGAGCTCTCCTCGCTGAACATCGGCGGGGCCTCCGAGCGCGCGCCTCAGGCCATCGTGATCCTGGGCGGGGGCCGTGATCGGGAGGCCGCTGAGTTCGGGGGGGGTGACACGGTGGGCTCAGCCACCCTGGTGCGGCTGCGTTACGGCGCTTGGCTGCATCGTAAGACCGACCTGCCGATACTCGTAACCGGGGGGGCTCCCGGTATTGCCACCGAGCCTGAGGCGACGCTGATGGCCCGGGTGCTGGACGAGGAGTTTGGTGTCGCGGCGCGCTGGCTGGAGTCGCGCAGCGAGAATACAGAGCAGAATGCGCGCCTGAGTTTCGCGCTGCTCGAGGCGGAGGGAGTCAAACGCATCCTCCTGGTGACCCAGGGCTTCCACATGGGGCGCGCCGCCGAGGTATTCGCCAAGGCGGGCTTCGAGGTGACGGCGGCGCCCACCCAGGTATTTGATGGCGCGGGGGAGGTGAACAGCGTGTTTGACCTGCTGCCCTCGGCGCGTGCGCTGGAGGCCTCCCGGCTTGCCCTGCATGAGTTGCTGGGACAGCTCTGGTATTCACTGTCAGGGGTGTGAAGCGTCGCCCGACGAAGAGCATCGGTCGGCGGAGGTGGGTGCGTCCCTGATCGGGCGGTGCGGGTGAGCGGCGGCAAGGGGCTGCGCGCCGCCCGGTGGCCCGGTGGCCCGGGGGCGTGGTGGCGTGGTGGCGTGGTGGCGTGGCGCGAAAAAACACGCTTCGGAGAAATGCCGTTGATCGACGCCGGGCTTCGATAAAAACCTTTCGCCGTGCTCGGGTTTGCCTACCGCTAGCCTTTCTCCCGTCGCTTGATCCGGCGGCCTTCGTGGTTTGTTGCCGGTTCTTTTCCCCACGCCCCGTCCCCCGGAGGGACCCGTCATGTCCGTTGTGCTCAACCAGGGCCCCTGGCCCAGCCCCGCTCCCCGTGTGCGCAACCTGGGGCAGTCCGCCACCCTCGCGATCAATGCACGCTCCCGGGAGATGGCGGCCAATGGTCGGGAGGTCTTCCGCATGGGCCTGGGGCAGTCGCCGTTTCCGGTGCCCGCCGTCATGCAGTCGGCCCTGCACGCGCATGTCCATGAAAAGGACTACCTCCCCGTCGAGGGTCTGCGTGCCCTGCGCGAATCCTTCTGTGGCTATCTGCGGCGTACCGAAGGCCTGGACTATCTCCCGGAGAACGTCCTCATCGGTCCCGGAACGAAAGAGCTGATGTTCCTGGTTCAGATGGTCTATCGCGGTGACATCGTCATTCCGAGCCCGTCGTGGGTCTCTTACGCACCCCAGGCACGCATCATCGGTCGCAAGGTCGAATGGCTGCCCACCGACATGGAGCAGGGGCTGCGCGTTACGCCCGAGGCCCTGGAAGCGGTCTGCGCCAAGGACCCCGTGAAGCCGCGTCTGCTCATCATCAACTACCCCGGCAACCCCACCGGCGCGAGCTATTCCGCCGAACAGTTGCAAGCCATCGCCGAGGTGGCGCGTCGTCATCGCATGGTGGTGTTGTCCGATGAGATCTATAGCGGTCTGCACTTCGATGGGGGTCACCAATCCATCGCCCGCTGGTATCCGGAGGGCACCATCATCTCCAATGGCCTGTCCAAGTGGGCCGGTGCCGGTGGTTGGCGCCTGGGGGCCTTCGCGTTCCCGGAAAGCCTGGCCTGGCTGCACCGCA
>JBMYTL010000168.1:0-2315 GCA_049604295.1 Gammaproteobacteria bacterium | reverse complement strand
CCCACGGGCAGGGTCAGGCTGCCCGCCAGGGCATGGGAGTCACCGGAGTCCACCTGCCCACCCAGCACTTCGAGCTTGCCGTTGAGGGCGGAGACGGCTGGCGCGTCGTCAGCATGGGCGATACCAGGTGCCGCGCACGTGACGAGCAGGACGATGACGGGTTTGAGATTTCGGGGAAGGCGGCTATCGGGCCGGTGGCCCGAGCGACGGGCGGTAGGTCTTATCTCAGAACGGAGAACGGAGAACGGAGAACATCATCGGAGTCATCCCTGGTGTCGATTTCAAGGCCGGGCGGATTGTCGCAAGCCCTTCGGATGCGTCAAGTCGTCCGTTAGCCTATATGCCGTACACACCCTGCCGGTGGCCCAGTGCCACCACCAGGATGACCAGATGCATTTCGTCGATCTCGTAGATCACGCGGTAATCGCCGACTCGTATACGCCACGCATCGCGACCCACGAGTTTCTTGGTGCCGGGGGGATAGGGGATCGACGCGAGCCCATCAATCGCGGTCGCCACTCTTCCCCGATGGGGTGGGGGTATTTTCGCCAGGGCTTTCAAGGCCCGCCGTTCGATCGAAACCGCGTAGTCCATTCGCGCCCCTCATCAGACCACCTTGAGCCCCCGAATCGCTTCAGCGTTCCAGGTCGGCACGCGCCGAGTGCCAGTCCACGGGGTCGGAGGGTTCGGCCTTGGCACGGTCATAACGCTGGACATCCTCGAGCATTTCCAAACGCTCAAGAATTCGCCGCCAATCTTCGATCGGGACGAGCACGGCCTTCTGCTCGCCTCGCTCGTTCGTCACATAGTCAGCATGTATGCCTTGCATGGATCGTCACCTCTCATCCCGCGCACGGACTCATCACAGCCAGACGAGGGTATCACCATTGGACGCGGTGTCTCATCGGCCCTCAGGCCCCAGTCTTCGCGCCGCGTGCCATTCCATGGCCCAATCCACCTCGCCCCAGGCGCCACAGCGGATCACAACGTGATAAGTCAACGCACCCGATTCCTCAGTCGCGCCCTGGCCTCCGGCCAGGGACTAGCTGCGTCGGGGTTCACCACCTCAACAACAATCCGCTCATCCCGCACGGCTCGTTCGCGATCAGTCACGTGCACACCCCTCGCGAGCGGCGAATGTGACCGTCGACAACCCGCCATCAATAAGGTGAAGGTGTATCGGGGACGACGGACGGCCTCGACCCAGGACGAACACGCGTCGACGCGCGGCTCTCCAGCGCTACACCTGAACAAGCCTACCGATGTATGATGCGCGGCTCGCTTTGATCCGCTGGGTGAATCCCACCGGAATCGGGGCTGGTCCAGCGACACGCCATCGTGTTTGCTGTCCGGGCGCCGGGTCGAACCGACCCTCGCCCTCCGCCTGACCCGCGGACCCGGGTTGGGTGGATAAGGGGCAACCCAGATAAAAACGTATCCGCCCCCGTCGTGGCCTGGTCACGACCCCCAGAAGCAACACATTTTTGAGGTTCAGCTATGACCCACGGCTCCCTGCCCCCGGCTCAGGGAATGTACGACCCTGCCTATGAGCATGACGCTTGCGGCGTCGGCTTTGTCGCCGACATCAAAAACCGTAAGACCCATGCCATTGTTGCGCAGGGCCTGAACATCCTTGAGAACCTGACCCACCGCGGTGCCGTGGGTGCGGATCCGCTGGCGGGTGACGGCGCGGGCCTGCTGCTGCAGATGCCCGATGCCTTCCTGCGTGCGGTCACCGACTTCGAACTGCCCGCCGAGGGCGAATACGGCGTGGCCATGCTGTTCCTTCCCCAGGAAGCCGAAACACGCGCCGCCATTGAGAAAAGCCTCGCCGACACGGTTGCCGCCGAGGGCCAGAAGCTTATCGGCTGGCGTGACGTGCCCACCGTGAACGAGGGCCTGGGACAGTCCGTGAAAGATGTGGAGCCGGTCATCCGCCAGCTGTTCGTCGAGCGCGGTGACGCCGCGGATCAGGACACTTTCGAGCGCAAGCTGTTCGTGATCCGCAAGCTGGTCGAAAACTATGCCGCCGGTTGCGGCATGGCCGGTTGCGAGCACTTCTACGTACCCTCTTTCTCCAGTCGAACCCTCGTCTACAAGGGCATGCTGCTGGCCGACCAGGTCGGTGTGTACTACCCGGATCTCAATGACGAGCGCATGGTCTCCGCCCTCGCACTGGTACACCAGCGCTTCTCCACAAACACCTTCCCGTCCTGGGATCTGGCCCACCCGTTCCGCATGATCGCCCACAACGGCGAGATCAATACCCTGCGCGGCAACGTCAACTGGATGCGCGCCCGACGCGACGCCATGGC
>JBMYTL010000167.1:0-2347 GCA_049604295.1 Gammaproteobacteria bacterium | reverse complement strand
ACCTGCACGGGTGTAGAGATGTTCCGCAAGCTGCTCGACGAAGGTCGTGCGGGTGACAACATCGGCGCGCTGCTGCGCGGCACCAAGCGTGAGGAAGTGGAGCGTGGCCAGGTTCTGGCGCATCCGGGCACCATCACGCCGCACACCAAGTTTGAGTGTGAGGTGTACATCCTGAGCAAGGATGAAGGCGGTCGTCACACGCCGTTCTTCGCCAACTACCGTCCTCAGTTCTACTTCCGTACCACGGACGTGACCGGAGCGGTGGAGCTTCCTGAGAGCGTCGAGATGGTGATGCCGGGTGACAACATCAAGCTGAACGTCAACCTGATTGCCCCGATCGCGATGGACGAAGGTTTGCGCTTCGCCATTCGAGAAGGCGGCCGCACCGTGGGTGCGGGCGTTGTGTCCAAGATCATCGAATGATCTAGGGCGCTACGGGTTGGGGGCTCGGAATCGGGTTCCCAACCCGTTTGTTTATTGCTTTAGGCCAGTAGCTCAATTGGTAGAGCAGCGGTCTCCAAAACCGCAGGTTGGGGGTTCGAGTCCCTCCTGGCCTGCCAATTCCGGAACCCCTGTCGCGCGTAACCCCGGTTGCGCGCACAGGGGCTCTTTGTCGTTCCAGATGGTGGATTGATTTCGATGAGCTCCAAGACGGAAGTTCAGGCAACAGGGATGGATCTTGTGCGTTGGGTCGCGGCGGGCGCTGTCCTGCTGGCGGCTCTCGCCCTGTTCTATCACTTTGCCGATGAGTCGGTGTTGTACCGCGTCATCGGCATGCTTGCAGCTGTCGCCGTGGCTCTGGGGATCGTTTGGACCACCGCCATGGGGCAGGTCACTCGTGGCTTCCTCGGCGATGCACGCACGGAAGTGCGGAAAGTCGTCTGGCCCACCCGTCAGGAAACACTCCAGCTCACCATATCGGTGCTCGTGATGGTGCTCATCATGGGTATCGCGTTGTGGCTGTTGGATATGTTCCTGCTCTGGGCCGTGGAACTGGCGACGGGGCAGGCGCGGGGCTGACCCGCGTTCGATAACGATTGATATTGGGAGTAACGGGTTAATGGCGCTGCGCTGGTACGTCCTGCATGCCTACTCGGGTTTCGAGCATCAGGTGAAGAAGTCCCTTGAGGAGCGTATCAAGCGTGCCTCCATGGAGGAGTCCTTCGGTCAGATCCTGGTGCCCACCGAGGAAGTGGTTGAGATGCGGGATGGGCAAAAGCGCAAGAGCGAGCGCAAGTTCTTCCCCGGTTACGTCCTGATCCAGATGGATATGAACGAGGAATCCTGGCACCTCGTCAATGATGTGCCCCGTGTGATGGGGTTCATCGGCGGCTCCAGCGACAAGCCCGCGCCAATTACCGAGCGTGAGGCCCAGGCGATTTTGGAGCGTGTTCAGGAGGGAACGGAAAAGCCCCGCCCGAAGGTGCTCTTCGAGCCGGGCGAGGTTGTGCGGGTCATCGATGGGCCGTTCAACGATTTCAACGGAGTGGTCGAGGAAGTCGACTACGAAAAGAACAGACTGCGCGTGGCTGTGCTGATCTTCGGACGGCAGACCCCCGTGGAGCTTGAATTCGGCCAGGTCGAAAAAGGCTGATTCAAGCTTGGGCTGCCTCCTGCCCTCGTCGGGTGGGGGGGTGGCTTTAAGAAGTGACCGAGGTGGTGAAAGCCGCCGCTCCGTACCCCGGAATGGTTTCGGGATCGGATGGGGAGCCGCAAGGCGCTCGAACCCAAACACTAAGGTGCATCAATGGCAAAGAAAGTCACAGGCTACATCAAGCTGCAGGTTCCGGCCGGTCAGGCCAATCCGTCGCCGCCCGTGGGTCCAGCCCTCGGCCAGCATGGCGTCAACATCATGGAATTCTGCAAAGCGTTCAACGCCGCAACCGGCAACGTCGAGCAGGGTCTTCCGATTCCCGTTGTGATCACGGTCTATAACGACCGCAGTTTCACTTTCGAGACGAAGACTCCGCCTGCGGCCATCCTGATCAAGAAGGCCTTGAAGTTGAAGTCCGGAAGCGCAACCCCGAATACCGTCAAGGTTGGGACCATCTCCCGTGACCAGCTCGAGGAAATCGCAAAGATGAAAGAGCCCGATCTGACCGCCGCCGATCTGGACGCCGCTGTCCGTACCATCGCCGGTACCGCGCGGTCCATGGGCGTCGATGTGGAGGGTGTGTGACATGGCTCGCATTAGCAAACGTCAGAAGCAGATCCGCGAAATGGTTGACAGTGAAAAGCTGTATGCCATTGACGAGGCCCTTGAGCTGCTCAAGTCCATGCCCGCGGTGAAATTCGCCGAAACCATGGAAATGGCGGTGAACCTGGGGGTTGACCCGCGTAAATCCGA
>JBMYTL010000166.1:0-2716 GCA_049604295.1 Gammaproteobacteria bacterium | reverse complement strand
TACGCCCAACCCGGACGCCACCTTCATTGCCTCCGATGCCGACTACGTGGACTACATCACCGAGCTCATGGGTGGCTTCGCGATTCCGGCCTTCATCAAGGACATGCGCCCGGGCAAGCAATACCTTCTGCTTGGCATGCGCCTGACCCGCGACACCGAGCGCATGGTGCTCAGCGACATCATCTGGGGGGCCGGTGAGCCCGCGGCTTATGCCCTGATCCCCGAGCCCACGGACAAGGAGCGCCGCTTCTGCAAGAAACAGGGGATCGAATTGATCGAGGCCGGTCACGAGGACCTGCTGGTTGCGGCGGGATTCGCGCCGCCGGCGTTGGCCGAGGCCGGTTGAGCCCGGCCGAGGGCTAAGCCCGGAACTCTAACCGCCAAGGCGCCAAGATCGCCAAGAACGCCTGTTTTTGATTCCAGCAAATAGGGTCCGCACGGCTCCTCTCGGAGTCCGGATACCGTCAAAGAACCTTGGCGAACTTGGCGAACTTGGCGTATTGGCGGTTCATATCTCTCTTCTCAATGGGTGCGGTCCGTAGGCTGGGATGAGCTCGCGAATCCCGGCATTGTCCGTCCGGCGTGAATCTTGTCGGCGACCCCTTGCCGGGTTTCGTTCCTCAACCCAGCCTACGACGTTCGTGTCCCACGACACATAAACACAGGAGCACACCCCATGAGTCTCATGCGCTGGGAACCCGGTTATCAACTGGGCCGTGACGACATGGACGACACCCATAGGGAGTTCATCGACCTGGTCAACGCCGCCGATGAATCACCCGATGACGAGGCCTTCAAGGCCGCTTTCCATGCGCTGGTGCAGCACACCCGGGCGCACTTCGAGCATGAAAACCGGCTCATGGAGGAAAGCGGTTTCTACGCCCTCCATGTCCATGTGGGCGAGCACCACCGGGTCATGCGGCAGATGGACCAGGTCAACGAACGGGTTCAGCTCGGCATGCTCAAGCTGGGCCGCGAGGTGCTCGCGGGCATGCCGTCGTGGTTTGCCCAGCATGCGGCGACCATGGATAGCGCCCTGGCGGCGCATCTGAAGGCGAAAGCCCTGGAAGTTTAGAGAGTGAAGTGCGCAGGGGGTTGTATCCGCCGCGCGGACGGTTTGCTTTGTACGATGGGCTGTGCGCTGTAGGAGCGGGCTTGCACGCGAACAGGTCCTCGTCACAGACCATCGCCGCATTCGCGGGCAAGCCCGCTCCAACAGGGGGGCGTGAATCCGATCCGGTGTAGGAGCGGCGTCCCGCCGCGATGCTCCGGTCTGGCGGAAGAACGCGCCGCGCGCGGTCAGATCGAGATCTGTACTCCAATCACGTAGCAGGGCCGTGCCCGCTTTCTGCTCCGAGCCGCGAACAAAGGGTGGAGTCCGCATCTCGATGCGCCCGGCGCAGCCGGTCCCCGAACTGTGGGAGCGGCGTCCCGCCGCGACGGCCCTGGCGCGCACGCGACGCCGCTATTCCTCGGGCCCGAAGCAGTTGTCGTAGTCCGGGCAGACCTCGCAGCTGGGGGAGCGGCAGACGTAGATGCCCTCGGACTCGCACAGTTGTTTGTAGAGGAATTTCTTCCACTTCATGTCCTTGTGGTTCTTCGCCGCCAGGGTGGGGAAATTGGTATCCATGAGGGCGCTGAGGTCCTTGCGGTTCCAGAGGCCGAGGTCCTGCCAGAGGTGGTCACCGCCCATGCAACCGGTGGCCACGATATGGGCCATACGCTGTTCGGCGGGGTCATTACCGGCCTTGTGCCCGGCGAGCAGGACGAACAATTCAGTCCATTCCTGGTGGCGTTCACCCTGTGGACACGGCGCGCACTCGGGCGGGGGTTCCGGGATCACGGCGCCCGGAAAGTGATGATCGAGCAGGGCCCTGTATTCGCTGGCGCTGAAACCCAGGTTCCGGGGCATGGCGCCATCACCGCACACCATGCTGGCGATCATGCGTGCCAGCAGGTGGTCATTGCGTCGGTCGTCGCTGTGGGGAAGCAGCCTCCAGTAGAGCGCGCTCCGGGTATCGCGGATGACATGGGCCGAGGCCGAAGTGCCCTTGGATGTCGGTTCTGCGTATGCACTCATGGTCTGCTCTCCCGCATGGCGTTCGGGGCGGCCTGAAGGGGCCGACGCGAACGTGGAAGTTGTTGCATGTGGCGTTTTGATGGGCCCTCCCCCGGCGGCGTCCCTGCCGATCCGGGGCGGGCCCGGTTACCTGGAATCAATGCGCCCCAAGGAGACAGGGCGCATTGATTGATGGACGTTTGCCGCGGTTCAGAGGTTGTACTCGACCACCACGTCCTCATCGCGAACGATGAGCTGGCAGGCGAGGCGGTACTCGCTGGGCAGGTCGTCCACGGCCATGGTCTCCACGTCTTCCTTGGATATCTTGCCCAGGGAGCGCAGGACATTGATCTCCTTGTCGGTGAGCGGGCCGCCCATGCGCTGGTTCTTCTTGTCCACACTGCTCACGCGGACCAGACAGGTGCCGCATTCGCCGTCCTGGCATTCGAAGTCAATCGGCACCTGGTTGGCCTTGGCGATCTTGAGGACCGTCTCGGTGAAGCTGCCGGCGACGGCGTAGACCGTCTTGTCCTTGTATTCGGGGTTGCTGAAGGTGATGAGTGCCATGGTCTTGGCCTCCTTGAATAATGGGGTATGTGTGTCGTAGGAGCGGCTTCAGCCGCGATCGGCCTTGGCTGCCGATTGGGGGGCTGATCG
>JBMYTL010000165.1:0-2775 GCA_049604295.1 Gammaproteobacteria bacterium | reverse complement strand
GGGCCGCCACCGACGATGACAACGTCGAATTCCATGGATTCGCGTTCGATGTCTTGGGGCATGGGAATTGCTCCGCGCTGTGTCGTAGGAGCGCCCTTCCGGGCGCGAATGATGGATTGAGGAGAGGCTTGGGTCGATTCGCGCCTGGAAAGGCGCTCCTACGGGAGGCCCCGGGGGCTCAGAACCACTCCCGGTCCCAGTCGGTGACCCCGCGCGTGCCGGCCTTCACCGTGCGCAGGTAGCCATCGGCGCGGGGCGCGATGTGGTCGAAGTAGAAGCGCGCGAGCTTGAGCTTGGCGTTCATGAAGGCGGGGTCCCCTTCGCCAACATCCAACTCCGCCTGGGCCGCCAGTGCCTGGCGGGCCATCACCCAACCGCCACAGACCGTGCCCATGAGCATCAGGTAGGGGAAGGCGACGGTGGCGGGGATGTCGCGGTCGGCCGCGCCCTGTTCCAGCAACCAGTTGAGGCCCTCGGTCGCCTGATTCAGCAGTGTCGCGTAATCCTCGGCCAGGTCTGTGCCAGAGACGTCCACCGCGCGCATGTCATCGAGCAGGGTCCGCATGGCCGCGCCGCCGTCCTTGAGGGTCTTGCGGCCCACCAGGTCCAGGGCCTGGATGCCGTTGGTGCCTTCGTAGATGGAGAAGATGCGCGCGTCGCGCATGTGCTGGGCGGCGCCGGTCTCTTCCACGTAGCCCATGCCGCCATGCACCTGCACGCCCAGGGAGGTGATTTCCTGGCCGTTCTCGGTGAGCCAGCCCTTGACGATGGGGGTGAGCAGGTCGACCCGGGCCTGCTGCCCGGCCTGTTCCGCCTCGTCCTTGGGGTTGGCGGCGCGGTCGAAGGCGGCCATGGCGGTCAGCGCGACGCCACGCCCGGCCTCGGTCAGTGCGCGCATGGTCAGCAGCATGCGGGCGACGTCCGGGAACTCGATGATGGTCTTGGCCTGGACCCGCTCGCGGGCATAGGCCACGGCGCCCTGGTAGGCGCGTTCACCCACGGCCAGACCCTGTACGCCGACACCCAGGCGCGCCGCATTCATCATGGTGAACATGCAGGCCAGGCCCTTGTTCTCCTCGCCGATCAGGTAGCCGATGGCGCCATCGGCGTCGCCGAAATTCATGACACAGGTGGGGCTGCCGTGGATGCCCAGCTTGTGCTCCAGGCTGGTGGCCTTGACGTCGTTACGCTCGCCCAGGGAGCCGTCGTCATTGACCATGAACTTGGGCACCAGGAACAGCGATATGCCGCGCGTGCCCTCGGGGGCGTCGGGTAGGCGGGCGAGCACCAGGTGAATGATGTTCTCCGTCATGCCGTGCTCCCCCCAGGAGATGAAGATCTTGGTACCGCTGATGCGGTAGTGATCGTCTTCCGGGATGGCCTTGCTGCGCACGGCGGCCAGGTCGGAACCGGCGCCCGGTTCGGTGAGGTTCATGGTGCCGGTCCATTCACCGCTGACCAGCTTTTCGAGATATGTCGCCTTCAGCTCATCGCTGGCGTGTTGCTCCAGGGCCTCGATGGCTCCGGCGGTGAGCAGGGGGCAGAGCGCCAACGATGCATTGGCGCTGTTCCAGATCTCCGTGGCACAGGAGCCGACCGCCTTGGGAAAGCCCTGGCCGCCGAAGTCCACGGGGGCCTCCAGGGCCTGCCAGCCGTTTTCCATGAACTGGCCATAGGCCTCGGCGAAGCCCCCGGCGGTGCTGACCTCGTCGCCTTCAAGTCTGTTGCCCTGTTGGTCGCCCGTGGGGTTGATGGGGGCGAACACCTCGGAGGCGAAGCGCCCGGCCTCTTCCAGGATGGCCTCGGCCATGTCGGGACTGGCCTCCTCGAATCCTTCGCGGCTGGACAGTTCTTCCAGATCCACCAGGTGTTTGAGGTTGAACAGCAGGTCGGTGGTGGGGGCGGTGTATTCGTTGGCCATGGTGGTGGATTCGTTTTTTTGGAAAGGACACGGATGTCCTTCCTGGTTATTTGGGCGATGGCCCCGGCGCGGTGAGCGCTTCCGGGGGGCGCTGTGAACACGTCCGTGTACGCTCGGATTCCGCGTCCATGCGGAATACGCCCCCGGAAGCGCTCACCGCACCGGGGCTGGGAAGGGTTGGTGGAACAGGAGCCTTCTCGGGGATTGACCCCTCGTCGGCTCCGCCGATTTATCGCCGTGGATGTGTTTGGCTTCGGGGCGGCTTCTTGATCTTCTTGTCCGGTGGGCCGAAGCACCTGTAGGTGCGGGCTTGCCCGCGAACAAAGGGTGGGAGGCCGGTTCGCGGGCAAGCCCGCTCCTACAGGGGGATGTCGTCGGTTACGGCGGGTGTGTCAGAGCTTACCGGTCAGTTCGGGCAGGATCTCGAACAGGTCCCCCTCCAGCCCGTAATCGGCAATCTGGAAGATGGGTGCCTCCGGGTCCTTGTTGATGGCGACGATGACCTTGGAGTCCTTCATGCCCGCCAGGTGCTGTATGGCCCCGGAGATGCCCACGGCGACATAGAGCTTGGGCGCGACCACCTTGCCGGTCTGGCCGACCTGGTAGTCGTTGGGCACGTAGCCCGCGTCCACCGCCGCGCGGGAGGCGCCGATGGCGGCGCCCAGTTTGTCGGCGAGCTGTTCCATGAGGGCGAAGTTCTCGGCACTGCCCAGGCCGCGCCCGCCGGAGACCACGATCTCGGCGGCGGTCAGTTCCGGTCGCTCGGACTCGGTGAGCTCGGCACTGACGAAGCGACTGCCCGTGGAGGCTTCGCCACCGGCCACCGATTCGGTGGCGGCGGAGCCACCGGCCCC
>JBMYTL010000164.1:0-2894 GCA_049604295.1 Gammaproteobacteria bacterium | reverse complement strand
CGAGGCCCTGGAATACGGCATGGTCGCCATCAACGCAGGGATACTGTCCACCGAACTGGCGCCCTTCGGCGGCGTGAAGGAATCCGGCCTCGGCCGCGAAGGCTCGCACCATGGCATCGATGAATACCTGGAGATCAAGTACCTGAGTATGGCGGGGCTTTGATCAGGACCCGACCGCTCCGGGCTGACTATCTTGAGAGTGGACCCGCCCTTCACAAGGAGCGAAGCGCGGCAAGCTTTGCAAGCGCCCGAAGATTCACCTCAGGTGTAGGAGCGGGCTTGCCCGCGAAAATCCCACCCACTCGGATCGGTCAAGTAACGTCGATAGATGGCGTGATTCGGGGGCTGACCCCATACCCGTTGACCATCAAGCGGTCTATACCCACACTGTATGTATGATCGATATTGAATGGAACGGGGCCAAGGATTTGGCCAATCAGAAAAAACATGGTGTCTCATTTGCAGAGGCGAAATCTGTGTTTTTTGATGAGCATGCCGTCCAGTTCTACGATGAAGAGCATTCCGAAGAGGAAGATCGATTCATCATGCTCGGTATGAGTAACGAAAGTCGGGTGCTGATCGTCTGCCATTGCGAACGTAACGAAGGGAACACTATTCGAATCATTTCGGCGCGTAAGGCCACAAAGAATGAACGCTCGTTCTACCCCAAAGGTGCATTTTGAAAGCTGAGTACGATTTTTCGAAGATGAATTCCCGAAAAAACCCTTATGCTTCAAAGCTTAAGAAGCAGGTCACCATTCGTATGGGAGAGGATGTCATCGAATATTTCAAAAAAATGGCTGAGGAAACCAGTATTCCTTACCAAACCCTGATCAACCTGTACCTACGGGATTGCGTAGCCCAGCATCGAAAGCTTGATCTCACTTGGGCAAGAAAGCCTTAACAACGACTTGCGATGTACCACATCATGTACATATTCGCGGAGGAATTATGGACCACATCACAGCCAGTGATCTGCGCCGCAATCTGGCGCGCGTGTTCGATCGCATCGCTGATGACCGCGAGCCTGTGGCCGTGTCGCGCGCGGGTGGCCGTGAGGTCATCATCCTGGACGGCGACGACTATCGCAGCATCATCGAAACACTGCACCTGGTCAGCAATCCCGCGAATGCGGAGCGTCTGCGCAAAGGGATGACCCAACACCAGGAAGGCCAAAGGAAGGTGGTTGATGTTGAGGCTTACGTGGACTGAGACCGGGCTTGAGGACCTGCAATGGGGGCGAAGAACGACCCGCGAAAACTCAAACGCGTGATCAGCCTTTGTCTCGATGCCTGCAAACACCCATCCACGGGTATCGGTAAGCCCGAACCGCTTCGATATGACTATCAGGGATATTGGTCGCGTCGAATCGATCACGAACATCGGCTGGTTTATGCGTTCGATTCCGACGACCTGACGGTGATTCAGTGCCGGTATCACTACCGGTGAGTGCAACGTCGGGTTTCCCTCGGTCGACCCGGGAAGCCGAGGGTCACGAGCGGATTTCAGGGTCAAGTCCCGAATCACGACATCAGGTATGCGTCTTCGCCCCTCCCCCACTTTTCCCTGGGCCCCTCGCGGATGCGGTGGGTTCTTACTGGCCGAATGGATTGAGGGATACGCCGTGACCTGGGCTGCAATGCCCCTGAATCCCTCGGTTTCGGTTCCGGCCGCCAAGTTCTATACCCTCAGTCTTTTACCTCCCCCCGACAGGATCCATGGCACCCTCCACCGCCGCGCTTTCACTGTGCCGTGTCAGTCGCTCGTTTGATCAGCACCGGGTGATCCGGGAGGTGGATCTGGCGGTCGCCCCGGGGACCACGTTGGCGCTGATCGGGCCTAGTGGCTGCGGTAAATCCACCCTGCTGCGCATGATGAACGGGCTGCTGAGCCCGGACACGGGGGAGGTCTGGGTCAAGGGTGAGCGGCTGGTGGCCGCGAACACCCAGTCTCTGCGCCAGGGCATGGGCTACGTGATTCAGGAGGGCGGGCTTTTTCCGCATCTGGATGCGCGCCAGAACATCACGCTGATGGCGGATCACCTGGGCTGGCCAGCGGACCGCATTGAGTCCCGCTTGGGGGAATTGCTGCGGCTGACCCATCTGGGCGGGGATCTGCTGGGGCGCTTCCCGGGTGAGTTGTCCGGCGGGCAGCGGCAGCGCGTCGCCTTGATGCGGGCCCTGATGTTGGACCCGGAAATACTCCTGCTCGACGAGCCTCTGGGTGCGCTTGACCCCATCATCCGCTACGACCTGCAGGCGGAGTTGAAGGGCATTTTCCAGGCCCTGGGCAAGACGGTGGTCCTGGTCACCCACGATCTCGCCGAGGCGGCCTACCTGGCGGATGAGGTGGTGCTTCTCGAGGACGGCCGCATCGCCCAGCGCGGGCGCATGGTGGACCTGGTGGAACGCCCCGCTGCGCCCTTCGTTGAGCGGTTCGTGAAGGCGCAACGGGGCCACGACTGGGGGGCTTCGCGATGAAGACGCTCGTCGCCCTGATGCTGTTGATGGTGTTGGCTGGCCAGGCTTTCGCTGGGGATATCCGGGTCGGCTCCAAGAAGTTCACCGAGTCCGTGATTCTCGGCGAGATCATCACCGGGCTGCTGCGCGATGGCGGAGCGACGGTCGAGCATCAGCGCGAGTTGGGGGGTACCCGCATTCTCTGGAATGCCCTGCGGGCGGGTGACCTGGACCTGTATCCGGACTACACCGGCACCCTGCGCCACGAGATCCTGGCGGGCGAATCGCCGGGCGAGGGTCTGCAGGGCCTTCGCGCGGCGCTGAAACCCCACGGCCTGGGCATCTCCGCCCCACTGGGCTTCAACAACAGCTATGCCCTGGGGATGCTCAAGCCACGCGCGGCGGAACTGGGCATCACAAGGAACTCGGATCTTC
>JBMYTL010000163.1:0-2962 GCA_049604295.1 Gammaproteobacteria bacterium | reverse complement strand
CCTGGTGCAGGCCTGGCGCGTGGACCGGGTGGGTGCCGTTATCGGCATCATCACCTTCGCCGCCACCCTGCTTATGGCCCCGGCCATTGCCAACGGCATTCTGCTGGGGATCGCGCTGACCGTGCTGCACTTCCTGATCCGCACCATGAAGCCGCGCGCCGACATCGTTGCGCGCAAACCCGACGGCACCCTGGGTGGCATCCGTGCCAACCGCCTCGAACCCATGAGCGAAAACTTTGTCCCCGTGCGTTTCGACGGCTCGCTCACCTTCGTCAATGTCGCCTATTTCGAGGACATCATCCTCGAGGCCCATGCCGACTTCCCCGACGCGCGCTGCATCCTCGTGGTGGGCAGCGGCATCAACGAGATCGATGCATCCGGCGAAGAGAAGATCAGGGAAGTGGCGAAACGACTGAACAAGGTCGGCGTGCGCCTGCTGTTCAGCGGACTCAAGCATCAGGTCCGCAAGGTTCTCGACAAGAGCGGCCTCGCCGATGAACTGGGCACCGACGCCTTCTTCTCCGACAAGGAGACCGCCCTGCGGACATTGCAGCAGAGGACCAGCCCTCCGCTCGGCGAGCCCGTTCCCGCGCGCTGAGGCAAGCGCCGCCGCGGCCAAAAAGCGATCTTGCGCGGGCAAGAGCCCCCCGCAAGAGGCCTCCCCTCAAGGGATCGATGAGCCTGTGAGCAGGTGATCAGGCGCTCGTCACCACAGGCACGGCGGTCTTATCCACGACCCGCCGCAGCACGAACGATGAGTGCACCCCACTCACCCCCTCGATACGGGTGAGTTTGTTGAGCAACAGGTCCTGGTATCCCTCCATGTCGCGCACGATGACCTTGAGCTGGTAGTCGGCGTCCTGCCCGGTGATGAGCAGGCATTCGAGGACCTCGGGCAGCTCGGCAATCCGGGCCTCGAAGTTCTCGAAACGCTCCGGTGTATGGCGGTCCATGGAGATGTGGGTGAGCGCCAGAAGTGAAAGCCCGAGAACCTTGGCATCGACGATGGCCCGATAGCCGGAGATCAGACCGCTGTCTTCCAGGGCGCGTACCCGGCGCAGACAGGGCGAGGGCGACAGGCCGATGCGATCGGCCAGCTCCTGGTTGCTGATTCGGCCGTCCATTTGCAGGACTTCGAGAATGCGTTGGTCGTAACGGTCGATCTTCATGGGCTGGGCCTTGGCTTGGGTCCATCCCCCGTGGGAGCGGCATCCGGCCGCAATGAGGCCGGGCGCTTTTCACGGCGGGACGCCGCCCCCACAGGGAAAATATTGCGCAAATATTCATAAATTAGGCAGATTCATTCCATAACAAAGCACTAAACCGACATTTTCGCAATCATTATCCTCGCTATAGGACATAGGATTTCAACCGTCGGCCACAAGCCGCAACCCACTGCCAAGGCCTACCGGCGACGGCGGTACACCAGAGCCCCAAAAGGGTCAGCGTGAAGCGAAAGCCTTACCCAGGCGGAAGCAGACAGGACTGATTTTCAAACCCGGTTCTCCCATTCGCGAGCCCCGCGCCCATCCGGCGCGGGGCTCAGCATTCGGACAGCCCAGCGAGCACATCCCATGAGCCCCTTCGACGCCAGCAAATACCGCCCCACCCGCGGCATGCGCATGCCCAACCGGCAGTGGCCGGACCGCCAGATCAGCCAGGCCCCCATCTGGGCCAGCGTGGACCTGCGCGACGGCAACCAGGCCCTGCTCGAACCCATGAACGTGGAGCAGAAGCGTCGCCTGTGGGACACCCTGGTGGGCATCGGGATCAAGGAGATCGAGGTGGGCTTCCCCTCCGCCAGCCAGCCGGACTACGACTTCGTGCGCTGGCTCATCGAGGAAGACAAGATCCCCGCGGACGTCACCGTGCAGGTGTTGGTTCAGGCCCGCGAAGAACTCATCAGCCGCACCTTCGAGGCCCTCAAGGGCGCCCGCCGCGCCGTGGTGCACGTGTACAACTCCACCTCCACCGTGCAGCGCGAGCGCGTGTTCGGCATGGACCGCGAGGCCATCAAGGCCATCGCCGTCGATGGGGCGCGCATGCTCCAGCGTGAGGCCATGAAGCACCCGGACACCGAATGGGTGTTCCAGTATTCGCCGGAAAGTTTTACCAACACCGAATGGGACTACGCCGTGGAGGTCTGCGACGCGGTCACCGAGGTCTGGCAGCCGAGCGCCGACGCCCCCTGCATCATCAACCTGCCCGCCACCGTGGAGAGCAGCACGCCCAATGTGTTCGCCGATCAGGTGGAATGGTTCTGCAACCGCGTGCAGCGCCGCGCGGGCATCATCGTCTCCCTGCACACCCACAACGACCGGGGCAGTGCCGTGGCCGCCGCCGAGTTGGGGCTGCTGGCCGGCGCCGACCGCGTCGAGGGCACCCTGATGGGCAATGGCGAGCGCACCGGCAACATGGACATCGTCACCCTGGCCATGAACCTGTACAGCCAGGGCGTGGACCCGAAGCTCGACCTGTCCAACCCCGACGCGATCATCCACGCCTACACCCAGAGCACCGGCATGCCCGTGCACCCACGCCACCCCTGGGTGGGCGAGCTGGTCTACACCGCCTTCTCCGGCAGCCACCAGGATGCGATCCGCAAGTGTCTGCACGTGCAGGGCGACGACGAGCCCTGGCAGGTCGCCTACCTGCCCATCGACCCGCGCGACATCGGCCGCGACTACCAGGCGGTGATCCGCGTCAACAGCCAGTCCGGCAAGGGCGGCATGGCTTTCGTCCTGGAGCGTGACTACGGCCTCAACCTGCCGCGCTGGATGCAGGTGGAACTGGCACCGGTCGTGCAGCGCGAGAGCGAACACATCAGCGGCGAAGTGGGCCCGGAAACCATCCACCGCCTGTTCATGGAGCACTTCGTCACCGCCGACGGACCGGTCTCCATGGACGGCTACCGCATCGACCGTAGCAACGGTCGCGACCGCATCGAGGCGACCATCCGATA
>JBMYTL010000162.1:0-2971 GCA_049604295.1 Gammaproteobacteria bacterium | reverse complement strand
GCGGCCGGTGCCGTGATCGCCGCCCACCGGGGGCGGGCCGTCGCGGTGGAGCACAAGGCCGTGGGCACCAGCATCGCCTCGCAGGTGGTGACGGAGGTGGACCGTCTGGCGCAGGTGGCGATCCTGGAGGTGCTGGACGCCACCCGCACTGAATTCGGTCTGGCACTCCTCACCGAGGAGTCCCCCGATGACGGCTCCCGTCATGAACGGCCCGCCTTCTGGAGCATCGACCCCATGGACGGCACCCTGGCCTTCACACGCGACGAACCGGGCTTCGCGGTCTCCATCGCCCTGGTCAGCCAGGCAGGCGAACCCCTGCTCGGCGTGGTGCTCGACCCGGTGACCGACACCCTCTGGCGCGCCGTTCGTGGCGCGGGCGCGACCCGGAACGGCCGGGCACTGCGCGTGGGCACGCTCGACCCGGACCGGCCACTGACACTGCGCACGGATGTGAGCTTCGGCCATCACCCCTGGCTGGAGGCGACGCGGGAGGGGCTGGAGGCCCTGGCGCGAACCCTGGGGCTGCCGGGGGCCGAGCTGCGGTTTCGCGGTGGTGCCGTGCTCAATGCCTGTAACACCATCGCTGACGCCAACGCCCTGTATTTCAAATACGCCCGCAAGGCCGAGGCGGGCGGCAGCCTGTGGGACTACGCCGCCACGGCCTGCATCGTGACGGAGGCGGGGGGCGTGGCCACGGATATCACCGGTGCGCCCATGGAGCTGAACCGCGCGGGCTCCACGTTCATGAATCACCGGGGGGTGCTGTACACGGCGGACGAGCGGGTCGCGCGCGGGGTGATTGCGCTCGAAAAGCTGCTGAGGGAGAGCGGAGGCGCGAGCCCGGGGCCTGCATAGGACGTGGGCGGGACGCCGCGATTCGGGCCTGTCCCGGGCATGGGTTCATCGCGGCGGGACGCCGCTCCCACATGTGGTCGGACGCTGTTTCCTGTAGGAGCGGGCTTGCCCGCGAATGGCCATCGGAGATGTTCACGGCCGGATCAGATCGAGATCTGTATCCCGTTCATCCGGCGGCGGCGGTGGTTTGAAGCAATGGGGCGGTGGATGGCTCGCTGTTCGACAGGCCTCGTTCGCGGGCAAGCCCGCTCCTACAGGAGGGGTTCGCCAGGCTTTGGCGGAATGTGGACGAAATGCCTCAGGCCCAGAGCCGGTCCAGGGGGAAGCTGATGGCGTCGAAGGGGGGCTGGCTGACGGCGTCGTTGTCCTTGAGCACGGCCAGTTGCAGCCAATGGCCGTCATCCTGGCGGGCAAAGACCTCGAGGGTGCGTGCATCCGGGTCCACCAGCCAGCAATGGGCCACGCCGTACTCGCTGTACAGCGGCATCTTCAGCGCCCGGTCGATGCGCGCGGTGGAGGGGGAGAGAATCTCGCAGACCCAGTCCGGGGCCTGTTCGAACCAGGCCGTTTCGGGCAGCTCGGGCATGCGCTCGCGGCGCCAACCCGCCAGGTCCGGGACCAGCACATGGGGGCCCAGGTGCAGCTCGGGTTCATCGAGTATCCACCAGCCGCCGGGGCCGCTGTCGCCCCCATCAAAGGAGCCGCCGAGCACGAACCCCATGGCGGAATACGCCCGGGCGTGGCGTGGTGCCGGGCGCGGATGAGTATGGACCTGGCCCGCGATGATCTCGCCCACCAGGGTCTCGGGCAGGTCGAACAGGTCTTCGTAGCGGGCCGCGCGGGGATCGGGGGTGGACATGGGGGCCGGGGTGACGGGGTAATAGGGCAGAGAGTAGTCCGCCGTTCCGGGACGGTCCAACCCCGCTGGGTTGCACCCCGGGCGGTCCCATACGCCAACAGGTCGCCGTCATCGAACCCGCCAGCCCACCGCCCCTGCGTTGCCCCGTATGTCGCCAGTCCCTGAACGCTGACGGTCCGACCTGGTCATGCGCCGAGGGCCACCGCTTCGATACCGCCAAGGAGGGATACCTCAACCTGCACCTGGCCCAGCACAAGCGCAGCAAGGCGCCCGGTGACAACCGTGAGATGGTCGATGCGCGCCGGGCGTTTCTGGAGGCGGGACACTATGACCCGTTGATCCGGGCCATCGCCGCGCGCCTGGATGCGCTCGGCGCGGATCAACGGGTCTTCGACGCGGGCTGTGGGGAGGGAGCCTACCTGCGTCGGCTCGCGGCACTGGGCGCGCCGCTTGGTCGGCGTATGGGGCTGGATATCTCCAAGGTAGCCGTGCGCCTGGCGGCCAAGGCGGATCGTGAGGGCCAGTACCTGGTGGGCAGCAGTTTCGACCTGCCCCTGCTCGATGACTCGGTGGACGCCGTGTTGCGTGTATTCGCCCCGGGCGATCCGGCCGAGGCGCGACGGGTGTTGCGCCCCGGGGGGCTGTACCTGGTGGCCGCGCCCGGGCCGCGTCACCTGATCGAGCTGAAACAGCGTATCTACGACCGGCCCCGGGAGCACGCGCCGCCGCGAATCGAAGCCGATGGGTTCGAGCTGTTGCCCGTGGTGAACGTCGACTATCGGCTGCGCCTGGACGGCCCGGGTGAGGTGGCGAACCTGCTCGCCATGACGCCCTACTACTGGAGCGCCCGGCCCGAGGTGCAGGAAAGCGTGCGGACGGTGCAGTCGCTGGACCTGACGGTGTCCTTCCAGTTGCACCTCTTGCGGCGGCTGTGAGGCCCGCGATCGGTTTCCGCTCCGTGGGAGCGGCGTCCCGCCGCGATGGCTCCGGCCCGGAGGAGGAACGCGCTGTGCGCGGGACAGATCGAGATCTGTACTCCAGTCCAGTAGCAGGGCCGGTGCCGGACTCCCGCACCGAGCCGCGAACAAAGCGTGGAGTACGCATCTCGATGCGAAATCTTCAAATTTGTGAGGCGGGTGGCGCTGTGCTCGGTGGCGACGACGGTCCTTCCAAGACACGCAGGCTGCGATATGCGCCGCCGTTAGCTCGCATATTTCACGAAGGAAGGAGGGCTGGGTTGATAAGTTGTTAGAATTC
>JBMYTL010000161.1:0-3275 GCA_049604295.1 Gammaproteobacteria bacterium | reverse complement strand
CGGCTCGTCGCGCTCCTTGGACACAAAACGCTCGAACAGCATGGCCATGCGCGCCGGGTCCACCTCTGTGATATGCAGGCAGTAACACACCGCCGAGTTGGCCGCCGAGCCGCGCCCCTGGCAGAGAATCCCCCGCGAACGGGCGAAGCGGACGATGTCGTGCACGGTGAGGAAATAGGCCTCGTAGTTGAGCTCGGCCACCAGTTTCAGTTCGTGCTCCACCTGGTCACGTACCCGCTGGGGCACGCCGTGGGGGAAGCGCTCCGTCATGCCCTGCTCCGTGAGCGCGCGCAGGTGCTGGGCCGGGGTCAGGCCCTCGGGAACCAGCTCATCCGGGTACTCGTAACGCAGTTCGTTCAGGGAGAAACGACAACGCCTGGCGATGACCACTGTTTCGGCGATCAGGTCCTCGGGGTAGACCCGCCGCACCACGTCCAACGGGCGCAGGTGCCGCTCACCGTTGGGGAACAGGTCCCTGCCCAGCGCATCCAGGGGCTTGCCCGTGTGGATAGCGGTAAGCACATCCTGCAAGGCGCGTCGGCCCCGGCGATGCATGTGCACGTCACCGGCGGCCACCAGGGGCAGGCCGGTCCGCTTTCCCAGGCGTCGGAGCTGCCGTAAGCGCCGCCGGTCGCCCTGCCCACCAAACAACTCCACCGCCAACCAGGAACGGCCGGGGAATCGGGCCGCCAACCACTCGCCCTGTTCCTCATCCGGGGCGTCGCCGGGTAGCCACAACACCAGGCAGCCCTTGAGCGGCAGTTCCAGGAAGTCCGCCCGCCCCAACCGATACTCACCTTTCGATGCCGCACGCCGCCCCCGGGTGATGAGCTGGGAAAGGTCGCCATAGGCCTCGCGATCCGTGGCCAGGATCACCACCCGGGGCCCGTCGTGCAGACGGACCGAGGTACCCACGATCAGGGGCAGCGCCGACTCCCTCGCCTCGCCATGGGCCCGCACCACGCCCGCCAGGGAACATTCATCGGTGATCGCCAGAGCGCCATAGCCCAGCTCCGCCGCGCGCCGGACCAGCTCCTCCGGATAGGAAGCCCCGCGCAGAAAGCTGAAATTGGTGGTGCAGTGCAGTTCGCAATAAGCGCCGTCAGACATGGGGCCCCCGCTTCGCCGCCCCGGGGCCGATGTGGGGCTCCAGGGTCAAATACTGTAATTGATTACAGTATTTGTGGCGAGGGGGCTCAGGGGATGAGCTTGGGCCAGATTCGCGCACCCGGCGCAGCCGGTCTCCGGACTCAGAAACGCGCTACGCGCGGTCAGACCGAGATCTCTACTCCGATCACGTAGCTGGGCCGGTGCCCGATTCCAACCCCGAACACACCGTCGGCGCAGCCGACACCAACCCCTTCATACCTCACGGTTCACATTTCCAACTTTCCAACACCGCAAAAAGAACGGCCCGGACATCTCTGCCCAGGCCGCCATTCCTTTCGATGAAAGCGAAGCTCGCGTTCTATTCCACCGTCAGCATGGGCTTGAGCTTGGCGAGCAGCTTCTCGCCGATACCCTTGACCTTAACCAGGTCCTCCACGCTCTTGAACGGGCCATTGGCATCGCGATACGCCACGATGGCCTGGGCCCGCGAGTCACCGATGCCGTTGAGTGTGGCCAAGGCCTGGGCGTCGGCGGTGTTGAGATTCACCAACGCGGCCGCGAAGGCCATGGTGGCGGTGAACAGGGCGAACAGGGCCCCGAGAAACATCCGTTTGATCATGACTGAAATCCTCTCCGTGTCATGGTGCTCGAGAAATGCGACCCGCGGATGGTTTCCCTGATCTCACCCGCCGCCGGTGCCGCGAAACCAATATCCGCGCACGGCCCATGAGGTAGAACCGACCATTGGTAGTATCCGCCTACGCCCTTCGACCAGAGCCCGAGCCATGACTGAAACCCAACTCCCGGAAATCAGCCGCTATCCCGTACCCACCCTGGACGAGATGCCGGAGGACATCCGCGAACGCATCGAGGCCGTGCAGGAGAAGGCCGGATTCATTCCCAACGTGTTCATCACCCTGGCCCGCCGTCCCGGTGAGTTCCGCGCCTTTTTCGCCTACCACGATGCCATCATGGAGCGCGAGGGCTGCAAGCTGACCAAGGCCGAGATGGAAGCGATCATCGTGGCCACCAGCGCGGCCAACGGCTGCCAGTACTGCGTCATCGCCCACGGCGCCCTGCTGCGGATTTACTCCAAACAGCCCCTGCTGGCCGACCAGGTGGCGGTGAACTATCTGCATGCCCCGCTCAGCGCGAAACAGAAGGCCATGCTCGACTTCGCCATGAAGGTGGCGCGCAACCCCGAGCATGTCCAACACAGCGACTACGAGACCCTGTACGCCCTCGGCTTCGACGACGAGGACATCTGGGACATCACCGCCGTCACCGCCTTCTTCGGCCTGTCCAACCGCATGGCCATCGTCTCGGCCATGCAGCCCAACGACGCGTTTTACCTGATGGCGCGGACGCCGAAAGCCTGACCGCCGGCATCGTCACGCCTGGCCGGAGCCGATCACGATCCGCGCTCGCGCTTGGATCACCCCCACTCCACCGCCGACGCGAACAGGTACCCCGCACCGTAGATCGTGCGGATGAGTCGGGGCTTGGCCGGGTCCGCCTCGAGTTTCTTGCGCAGGCGGGAAATGCGCACATCGATACTGCGGTCGAAGGCGGGGTCACGGTCGCCCGCCGCGTCGCCCAGCAACTGGTCGCGGGACAACACCCGGTTGGGTGCGCGCAGCAGGGCCATGAGCAACTGGGATTCGGCCGCGCTCAAGGTGTCCGCCGTGCCATCACCTCCGCTCAGGGACAGGGTATTGGGGTCATAGATCCAGCCGGAGAATCGGGCGATTCCCTCGGGGCGGCTCGATTGCGCCGTGGCATTGAGATCCATGCGCCGCAACACGCTGCTGACCCGGGCCACCAACTCGCGCGGCTCGAAGGGTTTGACCATGTAATCGTCGGCCCCGACCTCCAGGCCCAGGATACGGTCCGGCGTGCTGGAACGGCCGGACAGGATCACACAGCCGATACGGGGATTGCCCCACAACTCGCGCACCAGGGTCAGGCCGTCCATATCCGGCAGCCCAAGATCGACGATGCACAGGTCCGGCTCATGCCTGGCGATGGCCCGGCGCGCGGTTTCGCCGCTACTGAAACCGCGTGTGCGCATGCCGTATTCCTCCAGGGTCCGGCCGAGGAGGTTGCGGATATCCGGGTCGTCGTCGATCAGGTAGATGAGTTTTTCGGCCATCAGGTCGTTGCGC
>JBMYTL010000160.1:0-3311 GCA_049604295.1 Gammaproteobacteria bacterium | reverse complement strand
AGGCCGGTTCGCGGGCAAGCCCGCTCCTACAGGGGGGCACACCCAACAGCGCTACCCGCGGCGGACGCGAACGGCGGCGCAATCTCCCCTCTCCCCCCGGGAGAGGGACCGGGGGTGAGGGCCTGCGCTGGAAGATTCTTCAGCTCCAGACATCAGCCACGAACCGTCCCCTCACCCCTAACCCCTCTCCCGGTGGGAGAGGGGGACAAAAGCGCGAGGTAACCCCACCATGCTCCCCCGTTACGAATACGGCGACGAAGTCCGCGTGATCCGCAACGTGCGCAACGACGGCACCTACCCCGGCCTGGACACCGGCAAGCTGATCCTGCGCCGGGGGTCCGTGGGCTTCGTGCGCGACGTGGGCACCTACCTGCAGGACTACCTCATCTACTCCGTGTTCTTCATGGAGGACGACGTGCTGGTGGGCTGCCGCGAGGAGGAGCTGATCCCCGCCTCCGATCCCTGGATTCCCAACCGATTCGAGCACCGCGACAAGGTCCGCACCACCAAGGCCCTGAGCGCCAACGGCGAGGTGGTCGTGCCCCTGGATGCCGAGGGCGAGATCGAGAAGGTGCTGCGTGATGCACCTGGCGGCATCGCCTACCACGTGCGCCTCAACGGGCGCACCTTCCAGGTCCCGGAGACGGCACTCGACGCCCTCGCGCTGAACATGCCGAGCGTCCCGGCCACGGAGCAGAACCATGCCTGAAGCACCGCCCCCCGAATCCAGCCCGGCCAGCCACCCCAGGGCCGAGGACAGCCCCATCTGGCGCTATCACCTGCTGCGCGCCGCGCTCAACCTGTACCAGCGCGGCCCGGGCGATCTGAACGGCGAGGAACGCCAACAGGCCGACTCCATGGCGCGCCGCTCGGTGATGCTCGAATCCCTGGCCCTGTCCTCCGACGAGGCCCGCGCCATGCCCCTGCCCGAGCGCCAGATCGACCAGGCCCTGGCCGAGGTCCGCGGCCAGTACGAGGCCGAGGACGACTTTCTCGCCGACCTGGCGCGCAACGGCCTGGACACGGCGGGCATGCGCGAGGCCCTGGACCGCGAGCTGCGCTTCAACGCCGTCATGGACCGGGTCTCCGCCCGCTCCGCCAAGATCAACGACCTGGACGTGCAGCTCTACTACCAGCTCCACCGCGACCGCTTCAGCCGCCCCGAGCAACGCACGGCGCGCCAGATCCTCATCACCATCAACGACGATTTCGCCGAAAACACCCGCGCCGCCGCCCTGTCCCGTGCCGAGGCCATCGCGACCCGCCTGCAAAAGAAACCCAAGCGCTTCGAGGAACAGGCCTACAAACACTCCGAGTGCCCCACCGCCACCCAGGGCGGCCTGCTCGGCACCGTGAAGCAGGGCACCCTGTTCCCCGAGCTGGACGCCGTGCTCTTCCAGATGAAGGCGGGCGAGGTCAGCGACGTCATCGAGACCGAACTGGGTTTCCATGTCCTGTACTGCGAGGCCATCACCCCCGAGGGCGCGCCGTCCTACGGCGAGGTCGCCGACGCCATCCGCGAACGCCTCGCCGAGCGCCAGCGCAAGATCTGCCAGCGCGCCTGGTTGTCCTCCCTCGCCCAGGCGAACGCGGATGCCGCGGCTGGACAGGCCCCGGAGGATGGCGAACCCGGCGACACCCTGAAAGACATGAAGGCGGCCGGTCATGCCTGATTCCACCGCATCCAAACCGACCATCCAATGTGACTTCTGCGGCGCGCCCTACGCGCCGGACCGTCCCCTGATCGCCGGTCAGAACGGCCACATCTGCGAGCAGTGCGTCAGCCTCTCCGCGCGCGTGGTGCAGGGCTGGGGCCGCCGCCGCGAGGCCCGCGAATGGATGCCGCACGCCCCCAAGCCCCGGGAGATCAAGGCCCTGCTCGACGAATACGTCATCGGCCAGGATGCCGCCAAGGAAGTGCTCGCCGTGGCCGTCTACAACCACTACAAGCGGCTCAAGGTCGAGAGCAGCCCCGACAACACCGCCATAGGTGGCGACACGGAGAGCCCGGCGGATGGCCTCGCCGGGGGCCTGCGCATCGAAAAATCCAACGTCCTCATGCCCGGCCCCAGCGGCACCGGCAAGACCCTGCTCGCGCGCACCCTGGCGCGCATCGTTGGCGTACCCTTCGCCATCACCGACGCCACCACCCTCACCCAGGCCGGCTACGTGGGCGACGACGTGGAGACCATGCTGCTGCGCCTGCTCGACACCGCCGACGGCCACGTGGGCAAGGCCGAGTGGGGCATCGTCTACATCGACGAGATCGACAAACTCTCGCGCAAATCCGAAGGGCCCAGCGTCAGCCGCGACGTCTCCGGCGAGGGCGTGCAACAGGCCCTGCTCAAACTGGTGGAAGGCTCCGAGGTCAGCCTCAAGGTCAGCGGCCGCCGCGATGCCCAACAGATCACCCTGGACACGCGCAACATCCTGTTTCTCGCCGGGGGCGCCTTCGAGGGCCTCGACACGCGCGTGCTCAAACGCATGCGCCCCGGCCCCAGCGGCATCGGCTTCCACGCCAGCCACGACATGGGCGAAGACCCCGACACCGCCCAACTGCTGCTGCACACCGAGCCCGAAGACCTGCGCGGCTTCGGCCTCATCCCCGAACTGATCGGCCGCTTCCCCGTCATCGCCCCCCTCGCCGCCCTGGACGAAGACGCCCTCATCAGCATCCTCACCGAACCGCGCAACGCCCTGCTCAAGCAATACCAGGCCCTGCTCGCCCAGGACGACGTGAGCCTGGACATCACCGAAGACGGCCTCCAGGCCATCGCCAAGCTCGCCATCGAACGTGGCACCGGCGCCCGCGGCCTGCGCGGCATCGTCGAACGCGTCCTGCACCGCACCCTGTTCGAAGTCCCCAGCCGGGAGGATGTACAGCGTTGCGTGGTCGACGCGCAGGCCGTGGCGAACCCGGAGCGGGTGCGTTGGGAGAGTGAGGACGAGGAGCAGATCGTCAACGCCTGAATCACCCCCGCGCATACTCCCGAACGCGAAGCCGGGTAGCGCGGCACAAGGCCCCATTCGCGACTGGAAGGGCGCTTCGACGGGGCTGAATCCTGCAATCGAACAAACCCCGGGCCACACAACGCGAGACGGACTAACCGGCCCCCAGACGTTGTCTGATCTTCGCCAAAGGCAACATCAAGGTCATGGGATCAACCCGCGCCTCTTGAAACCCCCGCCTGGCGTAAAAGCGACGTGCCTTATCAGACAGGGCATGCACCAACAGACACCGCACACCGACCTGATCCGCCACGGCCAAGGTCCTGAGCATCGCGTCACGCAGCAGGGCCACGCCCAAACGC
>JBMYTL010000159.1:0-3532 GCA_049604295.1 Gammaproteobacteria bacterium | reverse complement strand
TGTCAGCCGACGTGGTGACGAAGCCCTGTTCAAGTACGCCTTCTAATCCCATTCCAGTGCCCCCTTGCGCCATTCGTAGACGAAGCCCACCACGAGGATTCCGAGGAACACGACCATGGCGAGGAAGCCAAACATGCCCAGCTCCTTGAGGACGACACCCCAGGGGAAGAGGAAGGCGATTTCGAGATCGAAGATGATGAAAAGGATGGCGACCAGGTAATAGCGCACATCAAACTTCATACGCGCGTCTTCGAAGGCCTCGAAGCCACACTCGTATGCGGAGCCCTTCTCGGCGTAGGGCTTGCGCGGTGCCGCAAGGAAACCGGCGACCATGGGACCGATGCCTATCGCGACCCCCAACACCATGAAGATGAGGATCGGGAGATAGTTCTCCAGCATGCTGACTCCTGCTCTCGGTGGGAGGGAATCCGGACTGTTATCAGCCTCGCCCGGCGCTGATGACGCGCCTTGTCTCCCCCCGAATCTCTCTAGGGGTGCGGGAGTCTAGGTGAATTCACCCAAGGCCGCAACAATAAAAACAATTAACAAATTCAATGGGTTACCTGCTTATGCCGCCATAAGGAACAGCCCATTTCAGGCAGAAAAAAAGCACCCAGATGGGTGCTTTGAAGGCCTGGTTAGTGATCCAGGCTTGATCAAGATGGTGCCGAAGGCCGGACTCGAACCGGCACGGCTTGCGCCACTACCCCCTCAAGATAGCGTGTCTACCAATTCCACCACTTCGGCTTGATCGTCATACCCCGTAAGGGGCCTCAGTCCTGCGGCGCTGCCGGGACGACCGGTACCACCGGCACGTCCTCGTTCGAGGGCTGGGCAGCCGCCGGAGGAACAGACTCGTCGGGCACCTGCACGGCGGCAGGCGCTTCTTCAAACTGGTCGACCACACTGGTGGGAGCCACGGCCTCGGTGGAGAGGTAGGCCAACACCAGACTGGTCAGAAAGAACAAAGTCGCAAGAATCGCGGTGAGGCGGGTCAGGAAGTTGCCCGCGCCCTGGGCACCGAACACGGTACCGGACGAGCCGGAACCGAAGGCGGCCCCCATATCGGCACCCTTGCCGTGCTGCATGAGGATCAGGCCGATGAGGCCGAGCGCCAGCAGGACGTGGATGACGAGAACGATACTCTGCACTTGAGCTTCCCCTGGCGCGCGGCTCAGCCGCCCGCCTTGCAAATAGTCAAAAAGTCGGCGGGCTTGAGCGAAGCGCCACCAATCAGGCCACCGTCGATATCCGTCTGGCCCAGCAACTCAGCGGCGTTACCCGCGTTCATGCTGCCACCGTACTGGATACGGATGGCCTCGGCCACGGCGCCGTTGAGGGCGGCAAGCTTGCCACGGATGAAGGCGTGAACCTCCTGGGCCTGCTCGGGCGTGGCGGTCTTACCGGTACCGATGGCCCAGACGGGCTCGTAAGCGATCACGGCATTGCTGAAGCCTTCGATGCCGGTCACAGCCAGAACGGCGTCGATCTGGCGCGCCACGACGGCCTCGGTCTGCCCGGACTCGCGTTCTTCCAGCAACTCGCCCACGCACAGGATGGGCGTGAGGCCGTTGCGCTGGGCTGCGGCGAAACGCTGGGCGACCAGCACGTCGCTCTCACCGTAAAGGCTGCGACGCTCGGAGTGACCGACGATGGCATAGGTGCAACCACACTCGGCCAGCATCGCGCCGGATACCTCGCCGGTGAAGGCGCCGGAATCCTGATCGCAGATGTTCTGGGAACCCACGGCGACACCGGTACCTTCGAGCATGGAGGCCACTTCGGCGATATAGACGGCGGGCGGGCAGACGGCCACTTCAGTGGTGCCTACGTCGCCGATACCGGCTTTGATGCCATCGAGCAGCGCCTGGATGCTCTCGCGGGAACCATTCATCTTCCAGTTGCCCGCTACCAGGGTCTTGCGCATGTGTTCGTCTCCGATCCGGATTGCGAAAGGCGCGCGATGATACAAGCGCCCCCCAGGCAAAGCAACGACCCAAAGCAAAGCCAAGGAGTGACCCGGGCATTTCCGAATAATTCCAAAACGTAATTCGGCACCAACCCCACCCAGGACACCCTCCCTCGTACGCATCGCGAGCTGTCCCGGATCACCGCGCGGTCGTCGGTCTGGGAACCGTGAACTTCCCAAAGCCCAACCTTTGTTCGCGGCATCCCGGATATCGGCGTTCGACCATGCTCGCGCGCACGGGGTTGAGTTCAATGTATCGCTGGCAGGTCATGAGGTACCGCTCGCTATCGATGAGGCTCGGCTTGAACCGCCCCTCCCACAAGGTACATGTGCGGTGGTACTGATGGTTGAAATACTGCACGTAATACCTCCCGATCATTTGAACCATCTTCCCCAGGCCTTCCTCGGATGTCGGGGTAAGTTGCTCAGGGCCCTTCAGTGAGATCACTCATCGAAAAGTGCGGGTAGGTCGCGTGCGCCGTGCACCACTCGAATCACATCAATGCAGTCTTGGTCGGATAGGTAGAACAGCAGATGGCGGGAAAAATCGCTGATCGGAATCATGCGTATGTGGCGTAGCAGTGGCGACGTGAAGGTGCGGTGCGAGCCGAGATGGGGATGCTCGCGGAGTCGGTTAGTGGTCTTGTCGAGGGCTTCAAGGAACTGGCGAGAGACAGTGGGCGAGGCTTCAGCGCGTAGGTAGATGAGAATCTCGGCGATGTCGTCCTTCGCGCGCGGGTGAAAGCGGAGCTGCGGTTTGTCGGTCACGCTTTGCCCGATTCGATGATGCGTTCGAACCGCTCACGGTCGGCATCCGAGAGGGGGGAGGGTGGACCGGATTGGAGGCCTTCGACCAATAGTGCTTCCAGTTCCGCTTGGGCTTTGTCCGCCCTGATCAATGCCCGGACGTAGTCGCTCGGATTGCTGTAATCGGCGCTGTTGACCCGCTCGCGGACGAAGGCCTTGAGGGAGTCTGGCAAGGAAACATTCATCGTCGCCATGTGACGAGCTCTGTTGGGAGAGGGAGTGGCTGAAGCCTAGGGGTTTGCCAATGTTTGTCAATTTGTGGTTGTGAGTTCTTGGCGAAATCGGAGAGCCGACGCGGGACCGGCAAAGCGTCGCGAGGTGGCTAGAGCGCCCCTAATCCGCCAACAGCACGCCGTCTCGCCCGCACTCCACATCTTCAGGGAGGCTTTCGGGGTGCTGCATCAACCACGCATCCAACTCATCCGTCGCATGGGTCAACACCGACCGCCCCGGGCCCAGCGTCTCGTGGATCGCCAGGGCGCGGGTGAGGTCGTTGTGATTACGCACCTCATCTCGCGGCGGGAAGCTGCAATCCAACACCAGCAGGTTCAGGTCGCGCAGCTTCAGGAATGCTTCGCTTTCTTCGGGTAGGCCACAAGTGTCGGTGAGATAGGCGATGCGGCGGCCATCGGCCTCGAACAGGTAGCCGAGGGTGGGCTTGGAGTGGTTGAGGGGGATGGGGGTGATGGCGACGGCGCCGATTTCGAAGGTCTCGAAGGCTTTGGCGTGTTGGCTGAAGTCGAGGATGCCGGGGTG
>JBMYTL010000158.1:0-3630 GCA_049604295.1 Gammaproteobacteria bacterium | reverse complement strand
GCGCCAGGGCCTGCATGAAACCGATGATGAGGGTGTCGCGCAGGCCGATGGTGTGTTCATTGCGCAGACGCTTGCCGCTGGCGTCGGCGTACCAGAGCAACAGGCCGAAGCCGATGGTGGCCGCCGCGATGACCAGGGGGGAGCGCAGTTCGGTCTCGATGAGGTCTTTGAACAACAGGCCCGCGGCCACGGCGGGCAGGGTCCCGATGATCACCGCCCAGGCCAGCCAAGCCTCACCTTGCAGTTTCCGCGTCGCCAGGGAGCGGCTCCAGTCCACGCTCATGTGGGCGACCTCGGCCCGGAAGTACCAAACCACCGCGATCAGTGTGCCGACGTGGACGGCCACGTCGAAGGCGGTGCCCTGGTCCGGCCAGCCAAATACTTCGGGCACCAGGATCAGGTGCGCGGAGGATGAGATCGGCAGGAACTCGGTCAGCCCCTGGACGATGGCGAGGACGATGATCTGAATGCTGTCCATGGGAGTTGACCGTGTTTGATGTGAAGGGGTGAAACTACGCTGCCAGTGTGGGCGCTTAGATGGGGAAAAACACCAGGGAGGCAAAAGACGTGATGACTGCGCGGATGGTGCGGTTCTCACGGTCGGCCAGCAGGTGGGCGACCAGGTCCTGACGGGCGATGATCTTGCCGAACAGGCGCTCGTAGGAGAGGTTCAGCGGTTCGCCCGGGATGGAGTTGGTGTAGAGCAGCAGTTCGCCGCGCGCGTCGCGTTCCTTGCCCAGCAGCCAGACCACCAGTTCTACGTTACGGGCGCTATGGTAGATGGATTGCGGGTCCACCTCGCTGAGAAGAAAGATCTCGGTCCGGTTTCCGTAGGACTTGTAGATCATGCTCACCAGGCCCGCGATCAATGCGAAGACCCGGTCTCCCGGGTAGTCCGGATCGACGGACAGGCGCATGGCCTCGATATCACGTTTTCCCTCCAGCTCCTCGAAACGCCATTCGTACTCGCCGTCGAATATCTGGGCGATGCGCTCTTCGGGGGTGACTCCTGTTTTCTTCCATTCGCGCGGGTTGCGTTTGTAGAGCTTCTCCATGAGCCGTCGCAGGTCCGTGAAATTGAACTCGATAACCCTGTCCAGTACCGAATCCACGTCGGACTTGGCCAGGTTCTTGATGTCGAACTGGACCTTGTTCTTGTCCTTGTCGTCGCGATGAACCGGGCTGTTGCAGCCGCTCAGTACGAGCAGAGCGGCCACGATGATCGCCGTGAACAGCTGGCGCGGGTTCACAGCCGGCGCCTCAGATCACCCAGCGCGAAGCCGTCGAGAGCGAGGTCCAGACCCTTACCTATGGCCATAACCTGGAAACGCTCTCCCATCTCCCCGGGCAGGGTCAGGGTCTTCACCTGTTGGGCGAGGCGCAGATGGTTCTCGATGTCCTCCGGGTCGGACGCATTGACCATGGCCTCCAGACCGTTGCCGAACAGGAACAGGGCCTGGGTGGTGTAACCCGGCACATCGAAACCGGCCTCCAGTGCCGCCTCGCCCACCGCCGTGAAGTCCACGTGGGCCGTGATGTCCTGCAGGCCGGGCCAGAGGAAGGGGTCGGGATGGGTGCGCTGCCGGTAATGGCACATCAGGGTTCCCGAGTCGCGCTGGTCCAGGTAGTACTCCGAACGCGGGTAGCCATAGTCGATGAGCAATACCAGGCCGCGCTCCATGGCCGCGTGCAGTGCCTTGAGCCAGGGTCCGATATGGGGGTTCCATTCCGAGCTGTATCCCTCGGGCAGGCGCTCACCCCGCGTGCGTTCGATCGCGTCCACGGCGGCACACAGGGTGTCGTCGGCGTCCAGGGTGGCCCAGCGGTACTCACCCCGTGATCCGCTGACACCCCACTCCTCCACGCCGGTCTCGGTGCGCCGGAAACGCCGCACGGGCATGGCATCGAGCACCTCGTTGGCGATCACGCAGCCGCGAAAGCTTGTGGGTAACTTGCCGGGCCAACGGCCGAGCGCGGCGAGATCGGGTGCGTCGGTGGAGAGCGTTTCGCGCTGGCGTGCCGCCAGTTCGCCACTCAGGTCGAGGAAGGTCCAGTGATCGGGGCGACTGTCCAGGGCATCGAGCTCGGTCAGGGCATCGGCCGCGAGGCGCCCGGTCCCTCCGCCGAATTCCAAAACCCCGCCGCCGGTTTCCGCCAAGACCTGCGCGGCCTGTCGGGCCAGGGCGCGCGAGTACAGGGGGGAGACCAGTGGCGCGGTGATGAAATCACCTTGCGGTCCGAAATTGGCGCTGCCGCCGCTGTAATAGCCGAGCCCGGGCTCGTACAGGGCCTTTTCCATGTATCGGTCGAAGCGCAGGATGCCACCGGCGTCTTCGATGGCCTGGTCGATGCTTGCGCACAGGGCATCGCTGGAAGCCCGGGCGTCAGCATCGGGAACGGGCAGGCCCGGATCGCGTCCCCGCGGGGCCGGTTCGAGACCCGGTTTTAGACCCGGATTGAGACAGTTAGGCGCGGAATGGGCGGGCATGGTGTGGGGGCGGTCCCGAATCCTGATTTGGTAGCCTGACCACCAAACACACAGCGAGGTTTACAACGTGGGCGATCATAGCGTCATGCCGTCGGGTCTGCAGGGGCGGGTCTTCCTGGTGACCGGTGCCGCCAAGCGTGTCGGCGCCGCCATCAGTCGTCGGCTGCACGCCGCGGGGGGGCGGGTGGTCGTGCACTACCGGGGATCGGAGACGGCGGCGCGCGAGCTGGTGGATGAGCTCAATGGGCTTCGATCCGACAGCGCGGCAAGCGTGCAAGCGGATCTGCTCGATACGGCGGGTCTGCCCGCCCTGGTCCGGTCAGCGACCGGGGTCTGGGGCCGCCTGGACGGGCTGGTCAATAACGCCTCCAGCTTCTACCCCACGCCGATGGGTGAGGCGACCGAGGCGCATTGGGATGATCTGGTGGGCTCCAACATGAAGGCACCGTTCTTCCTGGCGCAGGCGACCGCGCCCGAGTTGCGCCGAAATGGCGGCGCCATCGTCAGTATCGTCGACGTACACGCGGAGCGGCCCATGAAGAACCACACCCTTTACTGCATGGCCAAGGCCGGTTTGGCCATGATGACCAAATCCCTGGCGCGGGAGTTGGGGCCGGAGGTGCGGGTCAACGGTGTGGCGCCGGGCGCCATCCTCTGGCCGTCCGCGGGACTGTCCGACGAGGCCAAGCAGACCATCCTCGATCGGACGGCGCTGAAACGTCCCGGAAACCCGGACGATATCGCCGGGGCCGTGGTGTTTCTGATGACCGCGGCACCCTATGTCACGGGCCAGATCCTGGCGGTGGATGGTGGGCGGAGTCTGAACATCTGAAGCGCGAACCATGGTGTTCGCCGTTTGAGGCGATGGGTCCGCTGGGCGAACGCCACTTAGACGCTCTCATCTCATCCGGTGGGGCCTTCAGGGAAGCTGGGGATGGACTCGTCGCGCGGGTCCCAGGCGTGTTGGCGCTTGGTGTAGATGACGATGTTGGGCTTGTACCAGCCGCTGTCTTCGAAGGAACCCGCGGTGATAGCCAAAACGCCGGGCACCGAACTGTTGCTGCCGAACAGGCGGCCACCGCATTGGGGGCAGAAGTGGCGCGTGTTGGTGGCCCCGATGTCACCGGTCACATCGAAGGAAC
>JBMYTL010000157.1:0-3674 GCA_049604295.1 Gammaproteobacteria bacterium | reverse complement strand
TGGAACTGGGCGAGGCCGTAGGTGCTGACGGTCTGGCCCAGGGTCACCGCGGGTGTTTCCGGGATGAAGGCCGAGGGGAAGGGGAAGGCCGCGTCGTAGGCCATGAGGGTGGTCATGGAGGGCAGCGGGGTGTCCCCGCGGTCGAAGCCGGTGAAGGCGGGATCGGCCAATGCGGCGCAGATCTGCTTGGGCCGATCCTTGCGGAAGTTGAAGCAGACCACGGTGTCTTCAGGACCCATGGGTTCGTAGCCGGGCAGCAGCAAAGGGCGGATGAACTCATCGGTGTCGCCGGCCGTGTAGGCGGCGCGGATGGCGCCCTCCGCGTTCAGCGCATGTTCGCCCTTGCCGTGTGCGTAGGCCCGCCAGGCCAGTTCGGTACGGTCCCAACGCTTGTCCCTGTCCATGGCGTAGTAGCGGCCGGAGATGCTGACGATACGCCCGCCACACAGGTGCAGCGCGGCCTCGATCTCGGGGAGATAGTTGAGGGCTGATTGCGGAGCGGTGTCGCGCCCGTCAGTGATCATGTGCAGCCAGGGCTTGACTCCATGGCGGTGGCACAGCTCGATCAGGGCGAGCAGATGCTCAAGGCTGCTATGCACTCCGCCGTCGGAGACCAGGCCCATGAGGTGCAGCGGCCGCCTGTTGGCCCGGGCCTGTTGAATGGCATCGAGCAGGGCAGGGTTGTCGTAGAACTCGCCGGATTCCACCGCGTCGTTGATGCGCACCATGTCCTGGCGGATGACGCTGCCGCAGCCGATTGTCAGGTGGCCCACTTCGGAGTTGCCCATCTGCCCATCGGGCAGCCCCACGGCGGGCCCGGAGGCGTGCAGCGTGGTGTGGGAGTAATGGGCGAAATAGGCGTCCAGGTTGGGGGTGTTGGCCTGGGCGACCGCGTTATTGAGGCGCCCCGGGTTCACCCCGAACCCGTCCATGATCACCAGAAGAACAGGCCGTCTTGGTGCACCGTGCAGATTGCTCATGGTCTTCCCCCCGGATGTGCCGAACGTGTCGCTCACTGTTGTTACCGCAACAAACGTGCCATGGGGCGCGGCACGCCGGGATGCCCGCGATGCCGGGATGGGGTGTAACGACCTGGGGGTGAGCGGGCCGCCCGTGCGGATACCCATGCACCGCAATCGGGCGCAATGGCAGCCGCCTCGCACCACGAGGTGGCCGGGGGGAGTACCCGCTTACCAGGGGGGGCTGAAATGAAATCCCGGGAACCCGTTCGACCAGGGGGCTCCGCCGCCGAATGGGCCCGCCCCGAAGGGACCGCCGCCGTAGGGCATGGGCGCATAGCCCGGCGCGCCATATCCGCCGGGGCCGTAGGGGGCCATTGCGGGATGTCCGTACGGTGCGGGAACCGCTGGGTGATGCATGGGGGCCCAGCCGTGGGGCCAGGGGCGATAGACCGGTGTGGGCACCGGCTGCACGATTTCCGCCTCTGACTTGGGGCAGGGGCACGACTCATCGCCGCCCTGCTCCGATGCCGGTGGGGTGGGTGATCGGGTGTCGGTGGTACGCGTCGGTTTGGCCGGAGTGGGCTGCTTCGGAGTCTTGCTCTGAGTCGACACCGGGTCCCCAACGCCGGGTGATGCTGATGCCGGGACGGCAGGCACGGGCGTGTCGGCAACAGGGGGGTGCGTCGTGGCCGGTTCGGCGGGAGCGGGGGATTCGGCCTCGGCGGCGGCCGCGTCGGGTTGCGGCGTTTCCGGGTAGCGCTCGAACAGCAGTGAGTCGGCGTTCTCATCCGAGGCGGCGGTGGTGGCCGGTTCGGCGGGAGCGGGGGATTCAGCCTCGGCGGCGGCCGCGTCGGGTTGCGGCGTTTCCGGGTAACGCTCGAACAGCAGTGAGTCGGCGTTCTCATCCGAGGCGGCGGTGTTGGCCGGTTCGGCGGGGGCAGGGGATTCAGCCTCGGCGGCGGCCGCGTCGGGTTGCGGCGTTTCCGGGTAACGCTCGAACAGCAGCGAATCGTCACTCTGCTCGCCGACGCCGCCATGGGCCGGTCCCGAGGGCTGTTCGACGACTGACGTGGAGGCGACTGACGTGGAGGCGACTGTGCCGTCGGGCGCAGGGCCCGACGCGGCGTCCTGGGCCAGGGCGCCGGTGCTGAGCGGTATGACCAGCCATGCGGCGAACAAGGTGGGGATTCGGACGGGACCCATGGTGGCTCCTGTGCAAGCGGGTGGGTTTCAGCGGCCGGGGTTCGAAATCGCGTGACGGTGCGGCCGGGGGGGGCTATTTTGCCGGGCTCACGGCATGAGGCCAGCCGGGGTAACACGGATTCCGTGCCGTGTGGAGCGGGTGGCCGGGCCGTAATCGCCGGTTAAGTGCCGAAGCACAATTTCCCGACCGTAACACGGGCATAGAATCGTCCGTTCGAACCACCCTTTCCAGAACCTAAGGACCCATTTACATGCTGGGCGAAAAACACGACCTGCACCACGAGTTTCCCGAGCACCACGACCGGATTCACGAGCTCAAGACGAGCAACCCCCGATTCGCGCGCCTGTTCGCCGAGTATCACGATATAGACCAGGAGGTCCGTGGTATCGAGTGTCATGGCGGAGACACCTCTGATGAATACCTCGAGGAGCGAAAGATGGCGCGTCTCAAGCTCAAGGACGAGTTGTATGCCATGTTGAAGGCCGCCTGATCGATATGCCGCCGGGGCAGGTTACGTGCTGGTGCCCCGGCGCACCTCTTGTGGCACTTCCACAGGCACGGATGGCACGACGGTGCGTTGAAATGCGTAAAAGGGAAAAAGGCCCTGGCAGATGTCAGGGCCTTTTCTCGTTCGGGGTTTTTTGGGCCGGCCAGAGCTTTTGGGGTAACAACGCTGGACGATCAGGAGCTTCATCGGGTACCCGCTGATGTCGGGCACCCACCTTGTGCCCCGGACCGATGTCATGCCTGACGATGGTGCGTTCAGCGCCGACGCTCACACGGCGATGACCCGGGAGAACAGTTCAGAAAGGCGCCTTGTGCGGCCCGGGCGTGGAATTTGCTTTCGACGAGGGATACCCGCAGCGCGGATCACAACAACGACAGGACGCCGCACGCCCGATGAAGCCCACCTCATTTCAGCACTATCTCGAATCCCTGCACGAGGCTTTTCGCACGCTCGATTCCGGGGCGCTCGCCGATTACATCCCCGAACTGACCAAGGCCGATCCGAACTGGTTCGGCATCGCCGTGGTGACCGTGGATGGCCACGTCTACCAGGTGGGTGACACGCGCGAGGATTTCACCATCCAGTCCGTCTCCAAGGCCTTCACCTATGGAGCGGCCCTGGAAGACACCGGGGTCGAGGGCGTCATGGCCAAGATCGATGTGGAGCCGTCGGGCGAGGCCTTCAACTCCATCAGCCTGGAGCCGGATACCGGACGGCCACGCAACCCCATGATCAACGCCGGCGCCATCGTCGCCACCAGCCTGATCAAGGAGCAGGAGAAGGGCGGACGGATGGGTGCCATCCTCGATACCTTCGCGCGCTACGCCGGTCGGGAGTTGGGCATCGATGATGAGGTCTACCGGTCCGAGCGCGATACCGGTCACCGCAACCGGGCTATCTCCCACCTGCTGCGTAACTACGAGATCCTGGAGGGTGACCCGGAACCGGTCCTGGATGCCTATTTCCGCCAGTGCTCCATTCTCGTGAATTGTCGTGACCT
>JBMYTL010000156.1:0-3741 GCA_049604295.1 Gammaproteobacteria bacterium | reverse complement strand
GCTCCTACAGGGGGGCGTGGGGCGGGGTGTGTGGGAGCGGGCTTGCCCGCGAAGGAAGCGGCCCTCTTGGGTGATGTGTGCGGGGTGGCTCCCTTCACCCCCGGTTCTTCTCGGGAGCTCAGTGCCCGAGCTTGGTGAGTAATTCGCGCAGGGCAATGCCCCGGTGGCTGATGCCGTTCTTCACCGCCGGGTCCAGTTCGGCGGAGGTGCAGCCGTGGGTGGGTACCCAGAAGATGGGGTCGTAACCGAAGCCGTTCTCGCCCCGGCGTTCGTCCAGCAGGCGGCCCTCCCAGGCGCCCTGCGCGATGATCGGTACCGGGTCCTCGGCGTGGCGCAGGTAGACGATGACGCATTGGTAACGGGCGGTGCGCTGCTCCTCGGGGACGCCGCGCAGGGCCTCGACCAGCTTGTCCAGGTTGGCCGCGTCGCTGGCGCCTTCCCCGGCGTAGCGGGCGGAGTAGATGCCAGGGGCTCCGTTGAGGTGGTCCACCTCGATGCCGGAGTCGTCGGAGATGGCGGGCAGACCGGAGTGCGCGGCGGCGTTGCGGGCCTTGAGGATGGCGTTCTCGACGAAGGTCAGGCCGGTCTCATCGGCCTCGGGGATGCCGAAGTCGCGCTGCGGCAGGACCTGCAGATCCAGGGGGGCGAGGAGCTGGGTGAATTCGCGCAACTTTCCGGCGTTGTTGCTGGCCATGACGATGCGGGTCATGTGGGGCTCCGATGGGGGGTGATGGGTAGGGGGCGATCGCGGCGGGACGCGGCTCACACAAGCTCGGCTCAGTTCGCGAGGGCGGAGCGCTGGATGTCGATGAGCTCGCGGATGCCCTTGTCGGCGTAGTCGAGCAGGGTGTTGAGGGCGTCGCGGCCGAAGGTGGCGCCCTCGGCGGTGCCCTGCACCTCGATGTACTCGCCATCGGCGTTCATGACCACGTTCATGTCGGCGTCGGCGGCGCTGTCCTCGACGTATTCCAGGTCCAGGGCGGCGTCCCCAGCGACGATGCCCACGGAGACGGATGCCACCGGGCTGAGACGCGGGTCGGCACTGATCTTGTCCTGGGCTTCCAGCCAGGCGATGGCGTCCATGAGGGCGACATAGCCGCCGGTGATGGAGGCGGTGCGGGTGCCGCCGTCGGCCTGGATGACGTCGCAGTCCACGGCGATGGTGAAACCGTCCAGGGCTTTGAGGTCCACGCTGGCGCGCAGGGAACGGCCGATCAGACGCTGGATCTCCATGGTGCGTCCACCCTGTTTGCCGCGTGCGGCCTCGCGACCCATGCGGTCACCGGTGGAGCGCGGCAGCATGCCGTACTCGGCTGTGACCCAGCCGCGGCCCTCGTTTTTCATCCAGCGCGGCACGGACTCCTGCACGCTGGCGGTGCAGATCACCTTGGTGTCGCCGAACTCCACCAGCACCGAGCCCTCGGCGTGCTTGGTGTAGTTGCGGGTGATGGTCACGGGGCGCATCTGGTCGGGGGCGCGGTCGGCTGGACGCATGGGGCGGTTCTCGTGGTGGGGGCTTTGGGGGCGCGGGAGTTTACCCCGCTTCTCCCGTCACTGTTCGAAAGCGGTGTGTCGGATGCGATTGAGTGAGAAAGAGCCAACACGGGCGCTCCTACGGGGGCTGCCCCGAGATCTGCTCCGCCGATTGTTCGCCGTGAACGTGCATCGGTGCCCATGTGGAGACCCGGTGGCGGACGCGGAAGCGCTGAACGATCCGTGACACCGCGCCTTGTGTTTTTCCGTCGCCGCTCCCATATGCTTGCCCCATGTCTGATCAAGAACTGCTCGAATTCCCCTGTGTCATCACCGTCAAGGCCATGGGTCGCCACGATGTGGAGCTGGACCTGACGGTGGTGGAGATCATCCGCCGCCACGTGGAACGCATCGACGAGGGTGCCGTGGCCGTGCGCGCCAGTGGCAAGGGCAACTACGTGTCGGTGTCGGTCAGCGTGCATGCCGAGAGCCGTGAGCAGATGGACCGCATCTACCAGGACCTGACGGATTGCGAACACGTGTTGATGGCCCTGTGATTGATGGCCCTGTGATTGATGGCCCTGCGGTTGATAGCCCTGTGGTTGACGGCCCTCTGGTTGACGGCCCTGTGACGGTCTGGCCAAGGTGAACGATCCGGCCCGTCCCGCGTATCTCCTGGTCCGCCGCCTGGGTCGGGTGGATTACGCGCCCACGCTGGAGGCCATGCAACGCTTCACCCGCGAGCGTGGCCCCGACGACGCGGACGAGCTGTGGGTGGTGGAGCACGACCCGGTCTTCACCCAGGGCCGTAACGGCAAGCCCGAACACATCCTCAACCCCGGTGATATCCCCGTGGTGCCCGTGGACCGGGGCGGCCAGGTGACGTACCACGGCCCGGGCCAGTTGGTGATCTACACCCTGCTCGATGTGCGCCGCCTGGGCCTGGGGGTGCGCGCCCTGGTGACGGCCATCGAGGAATCCATCGTCGAACTGCTCGCCGACTTTGGCGTCGAGGGCTACCCGAAACCCGACGCCCCCGGGGTCTACGTGGATGGCGCCAAGATCGCCGCCCTGGGCTTGCGCGTCAGTCGGGGGTGCAGCTTCCATGGTCTGAGCCTGAACCTGGATATGGACCTGGAACCCTTCCAGCGCATCAATCCCTGCGGTTACCAGGGCCTGGAGGTCATCCAGCTCAGGGACCTGACCGGGGGTGAACTGCCCGCAACCATCCCCGAGCTCGCCGACCGCCTGTGCGGGCTCCTCGCGCGCCGCGCCGGGTACACTGCCGCGTCCATCCAATACACCGACCAAGCCCATGACTGACAGCAGACCCAAGCGCGTCGAGGCCGGCGTCAAACACCGGGGCGCGGACAAGACCGCGCGTATCCCGGTCAAGATCGAGCCCAGCGCGCCCAAGCGCAAGCCACCGTGGATCCGTGTGCGCGCCGCGGGTGGGGCCAAGGTGAACCAGCTCAAGGACGTACTGCGCGATCACAAGCTGCACACCGTCTGCGAGGAGGCCAACTGCCCCAACCTGGGCGAGTGCTTCGGCCACGGCACGGCCACCTTCATGATCATGGGCGACATCTGCACGCGCCGCTGTCCGTTCTGTGACGTGGGCCATGGCCGTCCCCTGCCCCTGGACGAGAACGAGCCGCTGAACCTGGCCGAGTGCATCGCGGGCATGGGCCTGCGCTACGTGGTCATCACCTCGGTGGACCGCGACGACCTGCGCGACGGCGGCGCGGGGCATTTCGTGGCCTGCATCGAGGCGGTGCGCGAGCGCAGCCCGGAGATCCGGATCGAGGTGTTGGTGCCTGATTTCCGGGGCCGCATGGACATCGCCCTGGACATCATGAAGGCCGCGCCGCCGGACGTGTTCAACCACAATCTCGAGACCGTTCCGCGCCTGTACAAAAAGGCCCGCCCCGGGGCGGACTACGCCTGGTCCCTGGATCTGATCAAACGCTTCAAGGCCGGGCACCCGGGGGTGCCTACCAAGTCCGGGATCATGCTGGGCCTGGGTGAGGAGATGGACGAGGTTCTGGAGGTCATGCGTGACCTGCGCGCCCACGACTGCGACATGCTCACCCTCGGGCAGTACCTGCAACCCAGCGCCCATCACCTGGCGGTGGAACGCTTCGTGACCCCCGAAGAATTCAAGATGCTCGAGACCGAGGGCCGCGCCATGGGCTTCACCCAGGTGGCCAGCGGGCCGCTGGTGCGCTCGTCCTATCACGCCGATCTTCAGGCCCGGGACGTGATCTC
>JBMYTL010000155.1:0-3749 GCA_049604295.1 Gammaproteobacteria bacterium | reverse complement strand
GAAGATGCAGGGGTCAAGACCGCCTTCACCCTGTCCGACCCGAACATGGTGAAGTTCTTCAAGGACGGCCTGCTGGAGATGATCGGCGGCGGCGTGGACCTGCTGTTCGCCAACGAGGCCGAGGCCCTGGGCCTGGCGGGCGGCGACGATCTGAACGGCGCCATCGAGGCCCTCAAGCCCCTGGCCAGGGAGTTCGTCATCACCCGTGGCCCGGAAGGCGCCCTCATCTACAGCGGTGGCGAGATCATCGAGGTGGCCGGGGTGAAGACCGATGCGGTGGACACCGTGGGCGCGGGCGACATGTTCGCCGGGGCCTTCCTGTACGGCTACACCCACCATTGGGATTACGCCAAGGCCGGCAAACTGGCCGCCACCGCCGCCGCGCGCCTGGTGTCCCAGTACGGCCCGCGCATGAGCAACGAGCAGGTTCAGGACGTGCTGCATCAATGTCTTTGAGTGGGTGTCTGTGACGGACCGGGGGCGCGAGAGCGCACGGAGCGGCACGCCATGACACGGGTACTCTGGCTTGTATCGGCCCTGGTGGCGGTCGCCGCCGCCTCGCCCTACGTGATCGGTCTGTATACCGAGGACGCGCTGGCGGCATCGGTCCAGGCGCAGCAAAAGCGCCTGGAGCAACAGGGCGTTGAGCTCGAACTGCGCCTCACGGACTACCGTCGTGCCTGGCTGGGGGCCGGTGCCGTGCTGGAGGTTCGGGCGTCCGGCTCCGGGGCGGTCCGGAGCTACGACCTGGCCATAGACCACGGGCCGTTGGTGCCCACTTCCGGCGCGGATGAACCGCGGGACATGGCGGGCTGGACCACCGCGTTGGCACGCGTCCGAACGCGCGTCGAACCCGCGTCCCTCGTGCCGCTGGCGGACCCGGGCATGGAGACGGGTGACCGCGCGCGGCTGGTCCAACTGCTCACCCCCCTGAACCCCATCGAGGTCGATGCCCTCACCACGTTCGACGGTGAGACCCGCGCGCGCCTGCACATGCCCGCGAAGTCGTTCATCAGCACCACCGGCGCCCGCGTCAATGTGCATGAGGGCAACGGCAGCCTGCGGGTCAGCAAAGATGGCGATAGCGCCTGGGCCCTGGACTTCCAGGGCCTCGACGCGGCTGTGGACGCGGGCCCGGGAAGCAAACCGAAGGCCGGATCCCGGGGCAACCCGTCCATCGAGGTCGGCGCCGTGCGCATCAATCACGAGCAGACGGACATCAACGACCCGCTCTCCGGGCAGAACACCCACATGGAACTTGACAGCCTGCGCGCCACCCCCGAAGGCTTGGACCAACCGATCACCCTGTCCGGCCTGCGCATCAGCTCACGGCTGACCCCGGGCCACGACGGTCTGGACGCGCGCATGTCCCTGGACATCGACAGCCTGCAGTCCACCGGCATCGACCCGGACACCGACGGCCGCTACAGCATCGGACTGGACTTCGGCTTTGCCGGGCTGGCCCCCGAGGCGGCGCGGGAGATCAGCGCAGTGGGCCGGATGGTGCAGGCCGATCCGGGTGCCGACCCGGCACTGATCAATGCGCGGGTGAACGCGGCCCTGGCGTCGGCCCTGAACGCTTCCCTCAAGAACAAGCCTTCCATCGCCATCGAGCGGCTGTCCATCAGCCGCGACGGCGCCCCGATGATGGATGGGCAGCTGCGACTGGCACTGGCCGAGGTCACGGAGAACGATCTTTCCGGTCTCGGGAACCCCATGATCCTGCTGCGGAATCTGTCCGGGGAGTTGGCTGTCACACTGGACGCGGCGCCGGTCCGGGCCAGCATGACGAAACGCAACGTGCCCCAGGTGCGCGGGTTGTTCGAGGATCAGGGCCTCGACCCCGACTCCCGGGAGCTGGAGTCCATGGCCGCGCAGATGGCCGACATGACGTTGGCCATGGTCAAGGCACAGGGTTTCATCACCGAGCGAGACGGCATGCTGGGAATCGAGGCCCGGCTTGAACCCGGTTTGCGACTGACCCTCAACGGGTCGGCCTTTCCCCTCGACCAGTTCCTACCCACCCCCGTTCAATAGACACATCCATGACCGGACACCCCCACGCCCGCACGGATCGCGAACGCCGCACACCCGCGATGCGGGGCCTGCTGCTCCTGTTGGCCGTGATGCTGACCGGCCTGCCCGTTCCCGCGGTCCATGCCCAGGAGGCCATGGAGATCGAGCTGCCCGGTGGCACCGCCATGGCGCTCACCCATTACGCGGGCTCCGGAAAGCGGCTGGTGATCTGGCTGCCCTCGGAACGGGGCCTGGGCTCGGGCCATGTGCCGGTGGCTCTCGGACTGTCCGACCAGGACGTGGACGTGTGGGCCGTTGACCTGCACGGCTCATACCTGGAGCCCACGGGCCGCCGTAGCGTCGCCGCGTTCGAGGCCGCTGACCTGCGCGACCTGATCCACGAGGCAGTGAACCAGGGCTTCGAACGGGTGCTGGTGTTCGCCTCCGGCCGGGTCGCGCAGCTCGCCCTTGCCGCCGGTCGCCTGTGGCAGCAGGAACGCCAGGGGTCGGAGCTGGTCGGCTTCGCCTTCGTCCACCCGCACCTGATCGAGGAAACCTTCACCATCGGTGAGGAGGCGGGTTACGTGCCGGTGGCGCGCGCCAACCGCTGGCCGGTGTTGCTCATCCAGCCCGAGTATTCGACCAAGTTCGCCCGTACCGGGGATATCAGCGCCGCCCTGTCCGAATCCGGCGGCGCCGTGTTCACGCAGGCCCTGCGCGGGGTGAAAGGCGGCTTCCATGCGCGCCCCGACAACGACCTCGAGGCCCGTGACTTCGAGGCCCGCGAACGTCTGCCCGCGATACTGATCCGCACGATGAACCTCATGGCCCGCATGCCCACGCCCGAACCGGACGGCAGATCAGTCGACACCCAGGCCGACAACGGCACGCGCAAGCATGCGCGCACCTCGCGGCTGCACCCATTCAGCGGCGACCCCCAGCCCCCCGCACTGGCCCTGGAGGTGCTCGACGAGGAACGCACCCTGGACCTGGAAGCGCTCAAGGGCGAGGTGGTGCTGGTCAACTTCTGGGCCACCTGGTGCGGCCCCTGCCTGGAGGAGATCCCCTCCATGGCACGCCTGGTCAAGCGCCTGGAGGGCACCGGCTTCCACGTGCTGGCGGTGAACATCGGCGAGGATGCCGAGCGCATCCACGCCTTCACCAAGGACCTGGGCGTGAACTTCCCCGTACTGCTGGACCGCGACGGCAAGGCCGTGCGCGACTGGAAGGTCTATGCCTATCCGTCCAACTACCTGGTCGGGCGCGATGGGCGTATCCGCTACGCCTACCGCGGCGCCCTGGATTGGGACAGCGAACCGGTGGTGGAGACCATCGAAGAACTGCTCCGGGAGAACTGAGCGGGCGCGCGCGAGCCCGGACTCAGGGCGTCAGGGCGTCAGGGCGTCAGGGCATCGCGGCTCCCTGCCCTCAGAGCACCACCTCGAAGCCCTCGAACTGAGGCGGCCCCAGGTAGATGTCCTTGGCCGAACGGGCCCCGGCATGAGCCTTGCGGAAGGCTTCTGACTTGGTCCAGTCAATGAAGGCCTGCTCCGACTCCCAGGTGGAATGGGAGGCAAACAGGGTGAACTCCTCGTTGCTCGGCCCCTGGATCAGGTTGAACTGCTTGAAACCGGGCACCTCGTCCAGGTGGGAATCGCGGTTCTTCCAGATGTCGATGAAATCCTGCTCCTTGCCGGGAGCGATACGAAAGCGGTTCATGGCGATGAACATGA
>JBMYTL010000154.1:0-3794 GCA_049604295.1 Gammaproteobacteria bacterium | reverse complement strand
GGTGATGAGGACGCGCGCGTCTGCAAGGACATCCCCGAGGCCGCCTGCAACGACCAGCCGCGTAATTTCTTCGCCTATCTGCTCGCGAACCTGTTCAACAAGGTCTCCGACGAGATCGCCAGCGCCAAGCTGGTCATTCCCTGGTTGTTCGGGGCCCTGGGAGTGCCCGCGACCCTGACCGGCTTCCTGGTGCCCATCCGCGAGGCGGGGGTACTGTTGCCGCAGCTGGCGGTGGCCGCCGTGGTGCGCAGCCTGCCCAGGCGCAAGGGGGTCTGGTTGCTGGGCGCGCTGTTATCCGCCCTCAGCCTGTTCGGCATGGCCGCGGCGGCCCTCACGTTGGAAGGGGCAACGGCGGGGGGCACCATCATTCTCATGCTCGTGGTGTTCAGCCTGTCGCGGGGTCTGTGTTCGGTGTCCGCCAAGGACGTGCTCGGCAAGACGGTATCCAAGAGCCGTCGCGGCGCCCTCATGGGTTGGAGTGCCAGCCTGTCCGGCGTGGCCGTCCTGGGCGTCGGGCTGGCCATGGGTTACTACGGCATGGACGCCGGTTCGGGGTTGGGCGTGTTCGCCCTGCTGCTCGCCACGGGAGGGGTGTTGTGGATTCTCGCGGCGCTGTCCTTCGCCACCATCAACGAACAGCCCGGGGCCACGGAGGGTGGCGGCAACGCCATCGAGGTCGCCCTCAAGCAACTGGGCCTGTTGGTCAGCGACGCCCCGTTCCGCCGCTTCGTCCTGGCCCGTGCGCTCCTGCTCGCCGTGGCCCTGGCGCCGCCGTTCTACGTGCTGGTGGCGCAACAGCAATCCGACGCCGGTCTCGCGGGCCTGGGTGCCCTGATCATCGCCAACGGCCTGGCCGCCAGTATCTCCGCCCCCATCTGGGGCTACATGGGCGACCGCTCCAGCCGTCATGTCATGGCCATTGCATCGGCGGGCGGTGGCCTGCTGGGCCTGTTCACGTTCTCAGCCGTGAAGTTGGACTGGCAATGGGCCACCGGTGAACTGGGCTTCGCCGTGATCTTCCTGCTGCTCAATGTCATGCACGGCGGCGTACGCCTGGGCCGCAAGGTCTACCTGGTCGACATGGCCAGCGGAGATAACCGCGCCGCCTACGTGGCCGTCTCCAACACCGCCATCGGCGTGCTCATGCTCGGTGCGGGCCTGATCGGGGTGATCGGCGACGTGGTGGGCGCGCCCGCCACCGTGCTGGTGCTGGGGGTGCTGTCACTGATCGCGGCGGGCTATGCGCTGACCCTGCCGGAGGTCAGTGATCCGGATTGATGTCCCTGTCACCCCAGCTGATCGGGGTGACGTTCCGACCGGACTAAAATCTGACCGGTTTACCAGTGGGCAGGCCCCCTTCGCGTTGCTATCGTGCCGCTGAGTTCAGGGACCGGTCATGGACAAGAAAGACAAACAGGCACTCAGCGAAACCGACATCTGCGATCTGTTCATCACCCCCGCGATCAAGGACGCGGGCTGGGACGCGATGACTCAGATCCGTCGTGAAGTCACCCTGACCCCGGGGCCGGTGATCGTGCGCGGGCAGATGTCGGCGCGGAACAAGAAAAAGAAGAAATTCGCCGACTACGTGCTGTCCTGGAAGCCGGGCGTGCCCCTGGCCATTGTCGAGGCCAAGGACAACACACACACCGTGAGCCAGGGCCTGCAACAGGCCTTGGGTTATGCCCGGATTCTCGACGTGCCCAGTGCCTTCAGTTCCAACGGCGACGCCTTCGCCTCCCATAACAAGCAGCCCGCGCCCGGCGCCGACATCGAGACCGAATTCCCGCTGGACCGGTTCCCACCGCCGGACAGCCTTTGGCAGCGCTACAAGACCTATCGCGGCATCGAGGACAAGGATCAGGCCCTCGTCGTCCAGCCCTACCACGCCGACCCGGACGGCAAGGAACCGCGCTATTACCAGGTCGAGGCCATCAACCGCACTATCGAGGCCGTGGCGCGGGGCCAACGTCGGGTGCTGCTGGTCATGGCCACCGGCACGGGCAAGACCTACACCACCTTCCAGATCATCTGGCGCCTGTGGAAGGCCGGGGCCGCCAAGCGCGTGTTGTTCCTGGCCGATCGCAACATCCTGGTCGATCAGACCCTGGTCAATGACTTCAAGCCTTTCGGTGGCGTCATGACCAAGATCAGCAAGCGCACCATCGACCCGGCCTACGAGATCTACCTGGGGCTTTATCAGGCCATCACCGGCCCGGACGAGGCGGACAAAATCTTCCGCAATGTCTCCCCGGACTTCTTCGACATGATCGTCATCGACGAATGTCACCGTGGCAGCGCTGCCGACGACTCCGCCTGGCGCGAGATCCTCGACTACTTCTCCGGCGCCGTTCAGCTCGGCCTCACCGCCACGCCCAAGGAGACAAAATACGTCTCCAGCTCCACCTACTTCGGTGACCCCGTCTACACCTACAGCCTCAAGCAGGGCATCGAGGATGGCTTTCTCGCCCCCTACAAGGTGGTGCGCCTGGACATCGACAAGGACGTGCTCGGCTGGCGCCCGCCGCCGGGCATGAAGGACGACCTGGGCCAGGAGATCGAGAACCGCGAATACAACCAGCGCGACATGGACCGCATCCTGGTCCTCAACCAGCGCACCAAGCTGGTGGCGAAGCGCGTCATGGACTACCTGCGCGCCACCGACCCCTACGCCAAAACCATCATCTTCTGCGAGGACATCGACCACGCCGAGCGCATGCGCGTCGCCATCGTCAACGCCGCCGGGGCGCTGGCCCTGGAGCACGATCATTACGTCATGCGCATCACCGGCGACAGCGTCGAGGGCAAGGCCGAGCTGGACAACTTCATCGACCCGGAGAGCCGTTTCCCCGTCATCGCCACCACCTCGGAATTGCTCACCACCGGCGTCGACGCCAAGACCTGCAAGCTCATCGTGCTCGACAAGACCATCACCTCCATGACCGTCTTCAAGCAGATCATCGGCCGGGGCACCCGCATCGACGAGGACAACGGCAAGTGGTTCTTCACCATCATGGATTTCAAGAAGGCCACCGAACTGTTCCGCGACCCGGATTTCGACGGCGAACCGGCGGTGATCTACGAGCCCGACGGCGGCGACCCGCCGGTACCGCCTGATCCGCCGCCCGGTGAGGGCGAAGACGAAGGCGGCGACATCGCCGAACCCCCGGGCGTGTACAAGGTCCGCGTCAGTGGCGTAGAGGCACGCATCCTCAACGAGCGTGTCGAATACCTGGGTCCCGACGGCCAACTCATCACCGAGTCCTACCGCGATTTCAGCCGTAAACAGATCCAGTCCGAATACGCCTCCCTGGACGACTTCCTCAAGCGCTGGAACGGCGAGAAGAAGAAACAGGCCATCTTCGAGGAGCTGGAGGAGCACGGCATCCTGCTGGACAACCTCGCCGCCGAGGTGGGCCGCGACTACGGCGACTTCGACCTCATCTGCCACGTCGCCTTCGGCCAACCGCCCCTGACCCGCGCCGAGCGCGCCAACAATGTGAAGAAACGCAACTACTTCACGAAGTACGGCGAACAGGCCCGCGCCGTTCTGGAAGCCCTGCTCGACAAGTACGCCGACGACGGCATCACCAGCATCGAGGACAACCGCGTCCTCAAGCTCCAGCCCTTCGATAAGATCGGCACCCCCATGGAAATCATCAACCGGGTGTTCGGCGGCAAGGTCCAATACGAGAATGCCGTCCGGGAGCTGGAGCAGGCCCTGTTCGAGCAGAACCAATAAAGCCCCTCGCCCCCTGTAGGAGCGGGCTTGCCCGCGAACCTGCTGGGCGAAT
>JBMYTL010000153.1:0-3856 GCA_049604295.1 Gammaproteobacteria bacterium | reverse complement strand
CGGCCCTGAACCGGACGCCCAGGAAAATCACAACAGCCATAGCCGCACGCCAAACAAGGGCACACAACCCGATCGGCATGGCAGCCCAGAAAACGGGACCACGCGGTCACCCATCCGGGGCCCGCCGCCCCCACGTTACGAGGTCAACACCATGGCAAGCGAATTCGACAACATCGGAGCCCACCCGCTGCGCTTGCCGGAGGACGTCTCCCCCGCCACGGTGCCGCGGGTCAATGCCAGCCTCACCCACAACGACAGCCGCCCCGGCAGCGCGACCGTCAAGCACGGCGGCGGCGGTGAGGCAGCCCAGGCACAGGCCACGACCGCGCGGCCGGTGGACAAGGCCGAACTGCAGAACACCGCGGACTACCTCAACGAGGCCATGAGCCGATTCCGCCATGCCCTGGAATTCTCCGTGGACGACTCCACCCAACGCACGATCATCGTGGTGAAGAACCCCGAATCGGGCGAGGTGATCCGCCAGATCCCCCACGAGGAGAGCCTGCGCCTGGTGCGCGAGATCAAGGATATGGAGCTGTCCGAGCGGGAAGGCACCGGCGGGACCAAGGCCCACTTCCTGGTGGACGAACTGTGTTGAGCCGCCGCTAACCCGCCCCCAGCGCGGACCGACACCGCCAGGGCTCACATTGGCACGCACTCTGCTTATGTCAATTTGTCGGCATGACGACCGGCGCAGCGAGAACGACAGACATGGCTTCCATCACCGTATCCGGACTGGGTTCCGGGCTCGACATCAACGGCATGGTCACGCAGTTGGCCGCTGCCGAGCGTGAAGCCGCTGAGCCGCGCCTGGACTACAAGGAAGCCGCCATCACGGCGGAAATCTCCGCCGTCGGCCTGCTCAAGAGCGCCTCATCTGAGTTCCAGAGCTCCCTGTCATCGCTGTCCAACGCCCGTACCTTCGCGCCGATCTCCCTCACCAGCAGCAACCTGGACGCGGTCAGCGCCACCGCCTCGAGCATCGCCGAGCCCGGCAGCTACAGCGTCGAAGTGAGCCAGCTCGCCCAGGGACACAAACTGGCCTCCGTGGCCTTCGACGAACCCACCGACACGGTCGGCGAAGGCACCCTCACCTTTGCCTTCGGCCGCTTCGAGGACGGGGTGTTCACCGACAACTCCGACACCACGCCCGTCAATATTTCCATCAGCTCAGCCGACAACTCCCTGCAGGGTATCGCCAACGCTGTCAATCGCGCCGACATCGGCGTCAGCGCCAGCCTGGTCAACGACGGCACCGGACACCGCCTGGTGTTCTCCAGCATCGAAAGCGGGGCCGATTACGGCATGAGGATCACTGTGGTGGACAAGGACGGCGAGGACAGCGACCTCGCCGGTCTGTCCCAGCTCGCCTACGACCCCGAGGCCGGCGCGGACCTGGGCCGCAACATGAGCGAAACCATCAAGGCCCAGGACGCCATGCTCAGCGTGGACGGCCTCGCCATCACCCGCGGCAGCAACTCCGTCGCGGGCGTGATCTCCGGCGTCACCCTGGAGCTCAATCAGCTCACCGGCGACGGCCCCGCCCGCCTCACCGTCAACACCGACACCAACGCCGCCATGGAGAAGGTCACCGGCTTCGTGGATGCCTACAACGGCATGGCCGCCACCTTCCGGGAACTGGGCAAGTACGACAGTGAAAGCGGTCAGGCGGGCGTGCTGCAGGGCGATTCCATGCTGCGCAACATGCAGTCCCAGGTTCAGCGCCTGGTGAGCTCGTCGGTACCCGGCACCTCGGGCGCCTACCAGTCGCTCATGGACGTGGGCATCACCACGGGCGCGGACGGCACCCTGCGCCTGGACAACACCAAACTGGGCGCCGCCCTCAAAGACGACGTCAACGCGGTGGCGCGCCTGTTCGGCATGGGCGGGGAGACCGACGACCCCCTGATCGACTACGTGCGCGGCGGCAGCGGAACCGAGCCCGGCAGCTACCCCATCACGGTCAGCACCCTGGCGACCCAGGGCGGCTACAGCGGCGCCGACGTGGCCGGATTCCCCCTCAGCATCGATTCAGCCAATGACAGCTTCGCCCTCGAACTCAATGGCGTGGTGTCTTCCACCATCACCTTGTCCGAGGGCGACTACGCCGACGGCGATGCCCTGGCCGAGGAGATATCCGCCCGCATCAATGCCGACGGCTTCCTCAAATCCGCGGGCCTGAGCGTCAACGTCGCCTTCGTCGACGGTCATATCGAGATCAACTCGAACACCTACGGCTCCAATTCCAGCGTCAAGCTGACCAGCGCCGACAGCGGCATGGCCGACACCCTGGGCCTGGGCGTCAGTGTGGGCACCGCCACCGTGGGCCAGGACGTGGCCGGCACCATAGGCGGCATCGCCGCCCAGGGTGCGGGCCAGATCCTCTCCGGCGGCGGCAAGCTCGAAGGCCTGCAAGTGGAGGTTCAGGGCGGCGCCACCGGCAACCGCGGCGGTGTCGATTTCTCCCAGGGCATCGCCGGTCGCCTGTACGGCCTGATGAATGCCTACCTCGATGGCGACGGCCTCATCCAGGGCCGCCTGGACGCCCTCGACACCGAGCAGGAAGGCATCGACCAGGCACGCACCGACCTCGACACCCGCGTCAGCGAACTGGAAGAACGCCTGAACAGCAAGTTCACCCGCCTCGACGGCCTGCTCTCACAGCTCACCGCCACCGGCGATTTCCTGACCGCGCAGCTCGATGCCCTGTCCGGCAAGAGCGACTGACCCCCATTCCCCTTTGTGACCACACCCTGAACGAGACCCATCACCATGTACGCACAGACCCACAACCCCGCCATGCAGTATCACAACGTCGGTGTCAGCACCGGCATCGAGGACGCCAACCCCGCCGAACTCGTGTACCTGCTGTTCGAGGGCGCGGTCGCACGCTTGCAGGCCGCCCGCGGCCACATCGAACGCGGCGACATCGGCCGCAAGGCACTCATGATCAACGAGGCATCCGACATCGTCATCGAACTGCAGCGCAGCCTCGACAAGGACAAGGGTGGTGAATTCGCCGAGCGTCTGGATGCCCTCTACGACTACATCCTCATGCAGCTCGTGAAGGCCAACATCCACAGTGACATCACCAAGATCGACGAAGCGATCAAACTGCTCGACCCCATCCGCGACGCCTGGAAACAGACCAGCGGCCACCACTGACGCCCCATCGCGGCGGGGTTGGGTGACCGGCAAACCGGCGCCCGCCCCTCCGCCCCGCATCCCACGTCACGACGACCCGGACCATGAACAACGCAGCCAACACCCACAGCGCCAACGTCATCCCCATGCCCCAGCCGGGCAATGGCGCCCGTGGAGGCCGCGGCCCTGTCATTGAACGCCTCCTGCAACTGAGTGAAACCATGCTCCAGGCCGCCAACGAATCCGCCTGGGATACCGTCAGCCAACACGACCTGGAACGCCAGCGCCTGGCTTGGGAACTGGGCGGCGCGCCCATGGGCATCGACGAACGCGGGGTCTGGGACGACGCCATCGCGCGCATCATCAGCATCAGCAAGTCCCTCACCGAACTGGCCGCCCGCGACCGCGAGGCCGTCGCCAGCAAGCTGCGCTCCCTGCATAAGCGCGACCAGATGAGCCAGGCCTACGCGGCGTTCTGAGGGGCGACGCAGCCACCAGGAAGCTGCCCCTGACCAAGGGGTACGCCAACCGTCGGATCGACAGGTCAGCGCCCGCGAAGGCACTTCCGATGGAGCGGTGCATCCACAACGGGCCCTCAACGGCGCCCGATGCCCGCTTCACATGACGACGCGACGGAGCGAATCCAGATCACCCCGGTCGCAAGATCCCACCGCCCGCACCGTATTGCACCCGAAAAACAAACGGACGCGAA
>JBMYTL010000152.1:0-3861 GCA_049604295.1 Gammaproteobacteria bacterium | reverse complement strand
GGTATGGGGTGTTGGTGTATCTGGTGGGGTGAGCTGTGGTTGGTCGGGGGAGGTGGGTATATGGGCTTCCAGATGCTCCGCGCACGGTCAGACCAAGGGCTGTACTGCGGTGTTCGTTCCGGGCTTGGTGACTGAGACCGGCGGTGTGGTTTCGGCCAGTGTCAGAGCGCATCTCCCTCATAGCCCACTCCGTGTCCCTCCGGGTCTCTGATTTTCCTCTGTATTCCCCACGGCCACGGCCACGGCCACGGCCACGGCCCTGGCCCGGGCGGGCGGCTTCTGACTCGTCACCGCCGCCCGATCGGGCCGCACTGTTCCGTGGTCCTTCGGGCTCAGGCCTTGTCGACGTTCCGCGCCCCATCCGGGCCGCCCAGGATCAGCACGTCGGCGGGGCGGATGGCGAAGATGCCGGTGGTGACCACGCCGGCGATGGCGTTGATCTCGTTCTCCATGCGGATGGGCTCCATGATCTCTAGGTCATGCACATCGAGGATCTGGTTGCCGTTGTCGGTGGTGAATCCTTCGCGCCATTCGGGGCGACCGCCCATCCTGACCAGCTGGCGGGCCACGTGGGAGCGGGCCATGGGGATGACCTCCACGGGCAGGGGGAAGGCGCCGAGCATCCTGACCAGTTTGGTCTCGTCGGCGATGCAGACGAATTTCTCGCTGGCCCCGGCGATGATCTTCTCGCGGGTGAGCGCGCCGCCACCGCCCTTGATGAGTTCGAACTGGGCGTTGGATTCGTCGGCTCCGTCCACGTAGATGGACAGGCCGCCGGTTTCGTTCAGGTCCAGCACCTCGATGCCGTGGGCCTTCATGCGCGCGGTGGAGGCTTCGGAGCTGGATACGGCGGCGTCGAATTTGTTCTTCACCGTGGCCAGGAAGTCGATGAAGTGGTTCACGGTGGAGCCGGTGCCGACGCCGATGATGCCGCCGGATTCGACATACTCAAGGGCGGCCTCGGCGGCCGCTTTTTTCATTTCGTCCTGAGTCATTGCGGTTTTCTCTTTGGTTTCAGTCTGTTTTTTTGCGGCGCGGATACTACCCCAAAGCCGTTTCGGCCACATTGCGGGACCTGCGCCTTGCGCCCTTTCGTGGTCACCCTGCTCAGGTATGCTTCCACGCTGTGCCCACCCTGGAATGACTGACTCCCCCGATGCTCGAACGCTATGCCAAGAAGATCCTCACCGCGCGTGTCTACGACGTGGCCGAGGTCACCCCGCTGGAGGAGATGGGGCAGCTCTCCGAGCGCATTGGCAACACGGTGCTCGCCAAGCGTGAGGACGAGCAGCCGGTTTATTCCTTCAAGCTGCGTGGTGCCTACAACAAGATGTCCGGGCTCAGCCAGGAGCAGCGCGACGCGGGCGTGATCGCGTCCAGCGCCGGCAACCATGCCCAGGGTGTGGCGCTGGCGGCGAAGGAGATGGGTATCAAGGCGGTGATCGTGATGCCCAAGACCACACCGCCCATCAAGGTGAAGGCCGTGCGCGCCCGGGGCGGGCGCGTGGTCCTGCACGGCGTCGCCTACGACGAGGCCTATGCCCATGCCATGGAACTGGCGGAGGAGCATGGTTACACCTTCGTTCATCCCTTCGACGACCCGGAGGTGATCGCGGGGCAGGGCACCATCGGCATGGAGATCCTGCGCCAGCATCCCGATGACCTGCACGCGGTGTTCGTGCCCGTGGGCGGTGGTGGCTTGATCGCCGGGGTGGCGGCCTTCATCAAGTATCTGCGTCCGGACGTGAAGGTCATCGGCGTGGAGCCGGTGGACGCGCCCACCCTGCATGCGGCTCTGGAGCGCGGGCGGCGGGTGACGCTGCCCCAGGTGGGTCTGTTCGCCGACGGGGTGGCCGTGCGCCAGATCGGCAAGCACACCTTCAAGGTGGCCAGGGAGTACGTGGACGAGGTGGTGCTGGTGAGCGCGGACGAGATCTGCGCGGCCATCAAGGACATCTTCGACGACACCCGGGGCATCTGCGAGCCCGCCGGTGCGCTGGCCGTGGCCGGCTTGAAGAAATACGTGGCGGAGCGGGGTATCAGTGGCCAGAACCTGGTCGCCATCAATTCAGGGGCGAACGTGAACTTCGACCGTCTGCGCCACGTGGCCGAGCGCGCCGAGTTGGGCGAGCGGCGTGAGGCGTTGCTGGGGGTGACCATTCCCGAGCGGCCCGGCAGCTTCAAGGAGTTCTGCAAGACCATCGGCAAGCGCGGCATCACCGAGTTCAACTACCGCTATTCCGATTCCGAGTGCGCCCACGTGTTCGCCGGTGTGCAGCTCGCCGGTGGCGACGAGGAGCGCGAGACCATCCTGCGCGAACTGGCCGAGGCGGATTACCCCGTGGTGGACCTGACCGACAACGAGATGGCCAAGCTGCACGTGCGCTACATGGTCGGTGGACGGGCACGGGTGGAGGATGAGCGCCTGTATCGGTTCGAATTCCCCGAGCGCCCCGGTGCCCTGTTGAACTTCCTGACGCACATGGCGCGGGGCTGGAACATCAGCCTGTTCCACTACCGCAACCACGGTGCGGATTTCGGCCGCGTGCTGGTGGGCATCCAGGTGCCGCACGGTGATCGCGGCAAGTTCACCGACTTCCTCAAGGAGCTGGGATACGTCTACCAGGAGGAACACGATAACCCGGCCTACCGACTGTTCCTCTGACGCCAACGCGGCCACCACGAGGGTGGGAACACCATGATTCTCGACAGCCTGATCAACAACCTGAAGACCCAGCTCGACCGGCGGCGGCACCGGCCGTTCCTGCGGGCGACCATGGCCGCGTGTGCATTGGTGGCGGCCGCGGATGGCGCCGTCAGCCTGCGTGAGCGGGTGCGGGTGGATCAGGTGCTGGACTACCTGGAAACCTTGCGCATCTTCGACCCCCATGAGGGTGTGGAGCTGTTCAACGAGTTCGCCGATGCCATCCTGGCCACGCCACGGGAGGGGCATGAACACGCCCTGGCCGCCATACGTGAGGAGGTGGATCAGCACCCCGAATCGGCCGAGCTGTTGATCCGCGTGTGTATCGGGGTGAGCAAGGTCGATGACCACTTGCCCATGGTGGAGCAGATCGAGATCGTCAGCCTGATGCAGACCCTGGGGGTGGAGGTCAATGACCCGCTGCTCTACGCCACCCCCGGTGGCCCCGATATCACCAGCCCCGGCGCCTGATCATCCGGTCGACGCCGAGGGCGTCTACTCCATGTCCAGGATGTAGTCCCAGGCCGCCTTGGGAACGGGCATGACCGAAAGCCGGTTGCCCTTGCGCACCAGGGGCATGTCCGCCAGCGGGCCGTCGGCCAGTTCCTTGAGCTCTTTCAGGCTGATGGTGCGTTTGAGCCGCCGTACGAAGCGCACGTCCACCATGTACCAGCGTGGCTTGTCCGGGTCGCTCTTGGGGTCGTAATACTTGGCATCCGGGTCGAATGCGGTGTGGTCCGGATAACCCTCTTTCGCGACCTCCGCCAGGCCCACGATACCCGGCACATCGCAGTTGGAGTGGTAGAAGAAAATCGGGTCCCCCACCTTCATCTCGTCACGCATCATGTTGCGCGCCTGGTAGTTGCGCACGCCGTCCCAGGGTTCCGTGCCGACCCGTTCCAGGTCGTCCAGGCCAAAGGCGTCGGGTTCGGATTTCATCAGCCAGTAATTCATCGGGGGTTTCCTCGGAACCGGTAAAGCGTGGTTTCGGTGATGACGGCATCCAGCGGGATGTCCCATGGGTTCGCGGGCAATGAATCCACGCGTTGGAAATCATGGCCGATGCCGATCAGCAGAGGCCGTCGCCCGGGCCGTCGCGTGGCGCGCGCCAGGGCGCGGTCATAATACCCGCCGCCCATACCCAGGCGATTGCCCGA
>JBMYTL010000151.1:0-3938 GCA_049604295.1 Gammaproteobacteria bacterium | reverse complement strand
CCAGAAGGCCGCGGAATTGGCGCGGCGCCACGCCTTCGCCGATGAATCACCTGAAGACAAACCCTTGGAACACCTGTTTCCCGGCGGATGCCATGAGCAGGTCCTTAAGATCGCCGGTCTCAACCCAGACCCCGCAAACCCGAATCCGACGCGTCCCACTCCGCGGCGGCCCGCCCCCGACGGAAACCGACGCACCTGAGCCCCGCAATGCCTGAACCCGTCAAGACAACCTGCCCCTACTGCGGCGTCGGCTGTGGCCTGCTGGTGTCAGCCGCTGACGACGGTGGCTACAAGGTGGCGGGAGACCCCGACCATCCGGCGAACCTGGGTCGGCTGTGCTCGAAAGGCGCAGCCCTGGGTGACACCCTGGACCTGGACGGCCGCCTGCTCCACCCCGAGATCGGCACCCAGCGGGTGAACTGGGATCACGCCATAGCGGCCGTAGCCCGGGGTTTTGGCAACATCATCCGCGACCACGGCCCCGACGCCGTGGCCTTCTATGTCTCCGGGCAGCTGCTCACCGAGGATTACTACGTCGCCAACAAGCTCATGAAGGGCTTCATCGGCAGCGGCAACATCGACACCAACTCGCGCCTGTGCATGTCCTCCGCCGTGGTCGGCCACAAGCGCGCCTTCGGGGCCGACTTCGTTCCGGTCAGTTACGAGGACCTGGAGCAGGCCGAGCTGATCGTGCTGGTGGGTTCGAACCTGGCCTGGTGTCACCCGGTGATCTTCCAGCGCATCAAGGCCGCCAAGGTGGCGAACCCCGGCCGCAAGGTCGTGGTCATCGACCCGCGCCACACCCCCACCTGCGACATCGCCGACCTGCACCTGGCCATCAAGCCGGGCACCGACGTGGCCCTGTTCAACGGCCTGCTCAACCAACTGCGCCAGCAGGACGCCATCGACTGGCCCTTCCTTGAGGAACACACCGAGGGCTTCGGCGCCGCCATGACCGCCGCCAAGGCCGACCCGGGCACGCTTCCGGATATCGCCGCCCACTGCGACCTGCCGGCCGGGGACCTGGCGCGTTTCATCCAGTTGTTCATCAGCACGGAGAAGACCGTCACGGTGTTCTCCCAGGGTGTGAACCAGTCCTCCCAGGGCAGCGACAAGGTCAACGCCATCATCAACTGTCACCTGGCCACGGGGCGCATCGGCAAGGCGGGCATGGGCCCGCTCTCCATCACCGGCCAGCCCAATGCCATGGGCGGTCGCGAGGTGGGTGGCCTGGCCAACACCCTGGCCGCGCACATGGACTTCGCGCCCGCCGACGTGGACCGCGTGGCCCGCTTCTGGGATGCGGCGCGCATGGCGGAGGCCCCCGGGCTCAAGGCCGTGGACCTGTTCCGCGCCATCGAGGACGGAACGGTCAAGGCGGTCTGGATCATGGCCACCAACCCCGTGGTCTCCCTGCCGGACGCCGACCGGGTGCGGACGGCCCTGAAAAAATGCGAACTGGTGGTGGTCTCCGACTGCATCGCGAACACCGACACCGCCCGCCTTGCCCACATCCGCCTGCCCGCCGCCGCCTGGGGGGAGAAAGACGGCACCGTCACCAATTCCGAGCGGCGCATCTCCCGCCAGAGGGCGTTCCTGGAGCGCCCGGGCGAGGCCAAGGGCGACTGGTGGATCGTCACCCAGGTGGCGCGTGCCATGGGCTTTGAGGACGGCTTCCCCTACCGCAACGTCGCCGAGGTCTTCCGCGAGCATGCCGCCCTGTCCGCCTTCGAGAACAAGGGCAGTCGTGATTTCGACATCGGTGCCCTGGGCCAACTGGACGACCCGGGCTACGACCGGCTCGAACCGGTGCGCTGGCCACAAAGCACGAACGCCGACCGCGCCGATGCCCGCACCTTCTACACCCCCAGTGGCAAGGCCCGCATGGTCGCCGTCCGGGTCCAACCCCCGGCCCACGCCCCGGACGAGGACTATCCCCTGGTGCTTAACACCGGGCGCATCCGCGACCAATGGCACACCATGACGCGCACGGCCAAGGCGCCGAAGCTCAACGCCCATCGGCCCGAGCCCTACCTGGTGGTGCATCCCGCCGATGCCCGCCGCTGGGCCCTGCTCGACGGCCATCTCGCGCAGGTGGAGAGCCGCTGGGGTGACGCCCTGCTGCGCATCGTCACCAGCGATGAACAACGCCCGGGCGAAGTCTTCTCACCCATACACTGGAACGGTCAAACCGCCGCCCGCGCCCGCATCGGCGCCCTGGTCAACCCGGTCACCGACCCCCATTCCGGCGAACCCGAGTTCAAGCACACACCCGTACGCGTGAAACCGTTTCGCGCCGTGTGGCACGGCTTCGTGCTCAGCCACCGGCCGCTGGAGTCACTGGACACCGCGTTCTGGTCCGTGGCCCGGGGCAACCGATTCTGGCGCTACGAACTGGCCGGGCTCGAACACCCCGAGGACTGGCCCGCCTTCGCCCGCGCACTGCTGGCCAGCCCCGCATACCCGCCCGGGGACCCGCTGGAATTCTTCGATCCCGCCAGCAAGCGCTTCCGCCACGCCCTCATCGCCGACAACCGCATCCAGGCCTGCCTGTTCGCGGGCCCCACCCCGCACCTGCCCTCGCGGACCTGGCTCGCCAGCCTGTTCACCAAGGACGCACTCGACCCCACCGACCGCATGTCGCTGCTCGCCGGACGCCCGTCCGACCCGGCCGCCGACGCCGGCGAGACCGTGTGCTCCTGCTTCGGCGTGGGCCGCAACACCCTGATCAAGGCCATCCGCGAACAGGGCGCCGACACCCCGGAAGCACTGGGCGAACGACTCCAGGCCGGCACCAACTGCGGCTCCTGCATCCCCGAACTGCGCGAACTCATCGCCAGCCAGAGCAGCTCCGACGCGGCGTGAATAATGCGTGGGCGCGGCCTCCCGCCGCGACTGACCCGGGACCACGACACACCCCCATCTGGGCAGGACGCCGCTGCTGATCCTGATCGAAACCCTCCCCCCCTGCGTCAGGATAGTTGTCGCCACGGGTTTGCCCACGAACAAGGGCCTCGTCGGTGCACACGGTGTTACGGGCTCCCCGTCAGCCGGGTCCGGGCTGCATCACTTGGATGCCGAGAGAGTCAAGCGCGACTCAAAGCTGTTGGACCTTGCCGTTGGACCTGGGCGTTGGACCTGGGCGCTGGAACTTGCCGTTGGAACTTGCCGTTGGACCTGGCCGTTGGACCTGGGCGAATCGGGCATATATTCTTCTTACACACAATCAGACAAGACATTTAAAGGATATAAATAATGGGTGTGAGAATCCGAAAAACCTGTGACGTTGTGCAGGGGTTTGATTTCCAGAGAGAGTGCAATAACGCGGTTGGCCATATCACTGCATTAACGGTATCAGGGACACGTTTCGAGAATGATCTATCCGTTTATAATCCGACAAAGGCAGATTCCGGCCCCACTGAAAAAGTCGTCGCAGTCATAAAGGCCATAAGCTGGAATGGCGGTTATTACGATCCCATAACGTTCTCGTGTCAATTTACCGATAAAAACAGGGAAGCCGCCGCGGAATTGACGAAAACAAAAACCTCGAATGAAGAAGTTGAACTCGCGTTCAATATATATGACCAGGACACCCAGACGAGTCCACCCGAGTACTACCGGTTATTTCACACAAACGGAAAAATCATCAAGGGGGCCATTGAGAAAGTCAGTGGAGCCTTGGAGTTGGAAATTGAATCAGAGCCCTCGCAGGAAGTATGGTCACCCCGTAATTTTTTATTTTACCTGAGTGTCATGCCAACAGATGTCGCTACGTATGAATTACACCTTGGGCTTTCGAGAACCGCCAAGTTTGTAAGGAAGTGGGGATTTGCGTCGAATGATTAATTTGGAAGACCGGTAAAAATAGAAGGACGGTAAAAAAAGGGAGTGGACCTTGGGGCCGTAGCGGTAGTGGGCGACGGCGCTGCCGCTGGCGG
>JBMYTL010000150.1:0-4016 GCA_049604295.1 Gammaproteobacteria bacterium | reverse complement strand
CTCACTGTTTATTGCGTGTTTGTTCGCGGGCAAGCCCGCTCCTACAGGGGGGTGTCGTTTGGCGATCGATAAATCGTCCGCGCAGCGGACACCTCCAGAACTAAAAACTCAAAACTCAAAACTCAGGATTCAAAACTGGCTGGCCCAGCCATCAGGCCTCGGCCTCATCACGCTCGAAGCGGATGCGGTTCTCGGCGTCGTGGCCCATGGCCTTGGCCAGCCACGGCGGAATGTTCCCGGAAAGCGTCACTTGAAGGGCATCAAGCAACTCCGGTGCGGGTCCGTGAGCGGTGTTCGCCGCGGGCTTGATGGGGTGAATGCCGGCGCGTACCACCTTGGCGGCGGCGGGGCCCCCGACCGACGCCACGTAAAGCAACTGACAGTCGTTGATCAGGCCCGCGCGCCAGGCGTTCTTGTCGGCGTCCTCGGGGCAATCGCCCGTGGAGCGGATGTCGATCAGTCGGCGCTCGCCGGCGGAGACCTGGTAGACCAGGAAACGGGCGCAGGAGCCGAAATGGCCGTCCGCCTTCTCGCCGCCGTTGGAGGCGATGGCGACGCGGATGGAGTCGGCGATCTCGCCGTCCGTGTAGGCCTCGATCTCGGGCAGATCGGGGTCGACCTTGGCCTCGCCCTGAAGCTGGACGATGGCGGCTTTCAGGCTGGGGCCATCGACCTCGTCGAGGATGCCCTCACCGGCCTCTTTGAGCTGTTTGGGGGTGAGCTTGCGCAGGCGGCCCTCACGCAGGGGCAGGCCGATGGCGGTGTTGAGCACGCCCAGCAACTGGGCGGCGGAGACCTCGGGCAGGGCGCGGGCGGCGAGGCCGACCCGCAGGGCCATGTCCCGGGAGATGGGGGCTTGGTCGGTCATGGACGTGGGTCTCGATGAAGTGGGTGGGCCGCAAAGCGGCTCCGCTTTATTCCCCTCGCCCTCCGGGAGAGGGGTGGGGGGTGAGGGGCTGCGCGAGTGTCATCTCAAGATCGGATCGAGAATGGTTCGCGGGCAAGCCCGCTCTTACACGGGGGGAATCTCTGGAGAAACCTCTTAGGGAAGTGGCTTTGCCTTTCTCCCTCTCCCCCGGCCCCTCTCCCAGGGGGAGAGGGGAGGGTTTTGTGTCGGCCGGAGGCCGACCGTTGATCACGCCGGCACGATGCAATCGGGCACTTCGCACACGTCCTCGCACTGCGGGATGTCGAAGTCGGGGTCGCACTCGGTGCAGCTGTCCGCCTTGATGGCGAACAGGCCTTTGAGCTTGTAGATGGAGCCCGTGGGGCAGACCGGTTCGCAGTCGCCGCACTGGGTGCAGAGTTCATCAAGAATCTTGAGAGCCATGGTTGATCTCCTGAATGAATTGGATCTGGGCTTGAGTCCGGATACGGGTGACGCCTCAGAGGCGCTTGGCCCGCACCGTGATCGGAAGTGAGTTGGGGTCGATGGGGTCGATGGAGTACTGGGAACCATCGGTGAGGGTCAGCTCACCACCCCACTGTTCGTCGGTATCCACCTCGGCGGTTTCGACGACCTCTTCCTGGTCTTTTTTGGCGATGTAGAAGAGAACGTTCCCTTCCGCGTTTCGCCGCAACATGACGCTGGGCATTGGGCTACCTCGTTGGGTTCGTGGACTCACCGGCGGGATGTAGGAGCGGGCTTGCCCGCGAACAGGGTCTGGCGCGGTGGCCTGGTTCATGCGCGGGCAAACCCGCTCCTACAGCCGGTGCTACGAAAAAGTCACAAACGGGATTTGGGTCACCCCCGCGCCGCGATAGGGCGGAGCGGGGGTGCACCGGGCCTGTTAGCGAACGAGGTCGTAGTTGTAGTCAGTCGTGCCCATGCCGCGGGTCTCTTCGTCGAGACGCTCGAGCACGGCGTTCACCAGGGTCTTGAGGAGGTACATGGCGCCCTCGTAACCGTAGGTGGTGTCACGGTGCATGTGGTGACGGTCGAAGATCGGGAAGCCGACGCGGATCAGCGGGACTTCGAACTCCTTGCCCTTGTAGAGGGTGTCACGCTGGATGAACTTGCCGTAGCTGTTACCGATCATGAAATCGGGCTTGTCGGTGAAGACCAGCGAACGGAAGTGCCACAGGTCCTTGCCGATGTGCACCTCGGAAGCCTGACCGTAGGGGGAGTCGGCCAGCATCTTCTCCATGGCCTTCTTCCAGCGCTTGTTGGCGTGGTTGCAGAGCACGTGGGTCGGCTCGGCGCCCACTTCCAGCAGGAAGGCGACCATGCCCAGCAGGAAGTCGGCGTCGCCGTAGAGGGCGAACTTCTTGCCGTGCAGCCAGGCGTGGGAGTCGGTCATCATGTCCACCAGGCGGCCGCGCTCCAGCTTCAGGGATTCCGGGATGGGCTGACCGCTCAGCTCGGAGACCTTCATCAGGAAGTCGTCGGTGGCGCTCAGGCCCATGGGCGGCAGCATCTGCGGGGCTTCGTGCTTCCAGGTGTTCTTGGTGAACTTCTTGGACTTCACGGACTGCCAATGCTGCAGGAACAGGGTGTCGACGGCGTTGGGAGCGTCCTTGATCTCGTCGATGGTGGTGCCGCCGGCGTACATGCGGTACTCACCGTCGGCCGGGGTGTCGAGCACCTCGGTGGGGTCGGACAGCAAGGAGTAGCCAACACCCATCTCGTCGAGCATGCGCTTGATGACGCGGTAGTTGCCCAGGTAGGTCTCGAAGCCGGGCACGATGTTGACCTTGCCGTTGGAGCCGACTTCTTTGTCTTCCATGTGGTTCAGCGTGAAGTAGCGCTGGATACCTTCGAACATGTTGTCCCAACCGGTGGTGTGCGAACCCACGAAGGACGGGGTGTGCGCGAACGGGGTGGGGAACTCCTGCTCGATGTGACCTTCCTTCTTGGCGTTGCCGATGAAGGCGTTCAGGTCGTCACCGATGACCTCGGCCATGCAGGTGGTGGAGACGGCGATCATCTCCGGCTTGTACAGGGCCTTGGCGTTCTCCAGGCCGGCGAACATGTTCTTCTGGCCACCGAACACCGCGGCGTCCTCGGTCATGGAGTCGGACACGCAGGCGACCGGCTCCTTGAAGTGGCGGTTGAAGTAGGTGCGGAAGTAGGCCACGCAACCCTGGGAGCCATGCACGTAGGGCAGGGTCTTCTCGAAGCCCAGGGCGCAGAGCACGGCACCGAGGGGCTGACAGGCCTTGGCCGGGTTAACGGTCAGGGCTTCACGCTGGAAGTTGACCTCCTGGTACTCCTTGGTGGTGGTCCACTGGAAGACCTCGTCGATCTTCTCCTTGTCGTGGCGCTCCTCGTAGAGGTCCTGTTTGCGGGCCAGGTTGTCCTTGTACTCATCATCGCGGAAGAGCGGATAACTGGGTTTGATGTTCTCGACTGCTTGAGACATGACGGTTCTCCTGCCGCGCCACCAATCTGTGGACATACGGCGTAAGGAAGGGGATGAATTCGATGTGAACCGCGAAGACGCGAAGGACACGAAGGTGGGGCTCGGGATGAACTGATGCCGTTGGTAAACCTCCGGCTTCATCGATCCGTTCAGCACCTTCCCTTTGCGCTCTTCGCGCCTTCGCGGTTCATGTACTCATTCGAAAATTTCGTGTTTGAACCGCGAAGACGCTAAGGGCACGAAGGTGGCGCTCGGGATGGACTGATGCCGTTGGTAAACCTCCAGCGTCATCGATCCGTTCAGGGCCGTAGGTTGGGGTGAGACAAGCGAACCCCAACATGGGCGTTCGCGGTCTCGGTGCGTTGGGGTTCGCACCGCTCACCTCAACCTACGTGGTTGACCCCTTAGCGCTCTTCGCGCCTTCGCGGTTCATATTCCGGTCAATCAGGCGGCCGCCGATTCGGCTTCGGACTCGGCGCTGGACTTGTCCCACGGCGCCTGCAACTTGCCCCAGCAGGGGTTGTTGAGGGTCATGTCCATGTCACGGGCGAAGATGGCGAAGCCGTCATAGCCGTGGTACGGACCGGAGTAGTCCCAGGAATGCATCTGGCGGAAGGGGATGCCCATCTTCTGGAAGATGTACTTCTCCTTGAT
>JBMYTL010000149.1:0-4167 GCA_049604295.1 Gammaproteobacteria bacterium | reverse complement strand
CATCGAAAACTGCCTGGCGCGCGGCTACCAACGCCAGCTGATCCTCTGTCAGCTGCGTGAAGGAAACCCGATCCAGGTGGGCGATATCACCGTCAAGGACTCCCTGTACGCGGCCGGTCACCCCATATTCCTGGCCCTGGGCGACCTGACCGTAACGGAGGACGAGACCCTGTCCCCCAATGAGTGGCTGGACCTGGTTCAGGCCAGTGAGGTCGGCCCCGTACTGTTCGATAACAGCCTGTTCGATGACGTCGACACCTATTGTTGGGCCTCTCGGGTGGAGCAGGCCCCAGGGGTGGTGACATCGTTCGACGCTGCCCAACTCAGCCGTCTGACGGCGCTGAAGAACACCCTGTCGCGGATGGTGAGCTTCCGAGGCTGCGCCTTTGAACGCCACCGCCTGGGCACCGACTATGCCCGCACCCTGGGCGAGCCCGAGTTCCACAACACCGTCCTGGTCAACGAGAGCGGCCGCGACGATTTCTACATCGGCCGCAATCATCTCGCCGTACCCGAGGATCTGTTGGTCAGCGGTAGGCTGCGTATCCTCGGTGGCGGCGTGCACAGCGGCGCTACTTCCACCAACAGGGCCACCCGTCCCATTCGCCTGCGCCTGGGCACTGGCGCCACGTTCATCAACGGCGGTAACTGGGCTGTCCGCGAACAGCGCTGGAGCGGCATCGGCTCGGAGCGGGCCTACACCCGTTGGAAGACCCGGCGCGTGGACAGATTGGAGAACCAGACCCGGAGTGTGCGGGGGCGGGCCCTTGCCCGTATCCCGGGCTATGCCGACATCGGGTGACAGCGCCCGGACCGGCAGCCCAAACCGTCAGCCCAAACCGGCAGCCCACACTGACAGCCAGGGCCGACCGGGCGGGCTGTTCCCGACCCGGCCAGCGTCCCGTCAACCGGGCATGACGAACACGCCGACAAACAGAACCATGCCGGCAATGAACGTCTGAAAGGCGATGGACGCCCAGAACATCGCCGGCTTTTCCTCCCGGGCGATGCGCCCACCCTGCCTGCTCCTGATCCGCCCGGACCTGATGCTGAAAGCGACCAGAACCAGGACGAAAACGCTGGAGGCGATGGTCAGGTATTTCAGGTACATCGGCGCTGGTCGGGTGTGCTCAACCCTTCTGCCCGATCACCTGCACCACGGCACCCAGCCCCGTGTGATAGGCGCCCTCGTTGACCTCCCGTTCCAACTCGGACAGGTGAAGCAGATGCAGGCCATCGAGCTCCTCGCGCAGCGCCTCCGCATCCATGAACAACTGCGCCATATGGGGGGGCGGCCCGCCCACTCCGGGCATATCCAGCTGTCGGCGGGTATAGGCCTCGAGCAGACAGATGCCACCGGGTCGCAGGGCGTGGATGCTCTCCGCGTGCAGGCGCTTGCGGGTCTCCGGTGGCACATGGGCATAGATGGACACAATGGCGTCCCAACTGTCGGGCTCCAGACTGAACCGGTTCAGGTCGGCAACCCGTGTCTCCAGGGTCACGCCCTGCTCCCGGGCGAGGGCACGGGCCTTGTCCAGACCGACCGGGGACTGATCCACCGCCAACACCTCGAAGCCCCGGCGCGCCAGGAACACCGCATTACGCCCCTCGCCCTCCGCCAGGCAGATCACCCGCCCCCCCTCGGGAAAGCGGTGTACCTGCGCCGCAAGGAAATCATTCGGCGCGGTCCCGAAGGCAAAACCCGGTTCGCTGTAGCGCTCGTCCCACATGATGCTGTCTCTCCGGCCGTGTTCGGAATATCGAGGTGATCCAGGCCGTGCATTATCGTGGACGCAGTTGAAATCGCATCAACCCGGTCAATGCCCCTGTAGGAGCGGGCTTGCCCGCGAATGGGAAGGCGCCACCGGAAACGGTGCACACGGTGCACCCTACGACCCCACGCCAACCCGGCCAGGTCCTCCCGTTGGGTGCACCGCGTACACCGCCTGCCCCCCGGTTCGCGGGCAAGCCCGCTCTTACAGTGCACCACCCGATGGGCGGAACAAGCCGTCCGCGCGGCGGATACAAACCTTCACACGTCACCGTTCAAACTTCTCACTTCATCAAGCGCGCATGCAGCCGTCCGGTGAACACGGCGGCGGGCTCATCGTCCTGGTCCACGCGCACGGGCACATCCATGCGTGCCCTGCCGTCCCGCTCCAACTCCGCGAGAAAGCGTTCCATCACGGCTGGGGCCAGTTCCGAGCGGGCGATGATTTCTCCGGTCACCGGCCGACGGTAACGGATATCCCCCTCCGCCATGACCAGGGCAGCCTGCTCCGGGAGTCGGGAATTCGCCAGGCCCCAGGCCGCCAGGGTGCAGAGGGTGTACAGCGATCCGGCAAAAGCGGTGCCGTGCACGTTGATGTTTTCCTCGCCCCCGCCGCGCACGGCGATATGCGCGGGGCCCAGTTCCAGGACCCGGAAGTCCATGGCCCGTGTCAGGGGTATACCGGTGCGGATGGCCTGTTCGAGTTCGGATCGGGTCATGTTCGGGACTTCGCGTAACCGGGGTGGGAAAGGTCGGCCAGGATGTTCAGGATTTTTTACACCAGTGCCAACCGCCCACCGGGGGAGAAGGGATAACACATTGATTTCAATGAAACTCGGCCAGACGGCATGGCCTTTGCTTCGGTGACCACATGGCTGAATAAATGGAACGAGCCATGGACGAACTCACGCAATAGACTGCACTGGAGATAGCCATGCGCTTCACGCAAGGATTCCTCGCCGCCGCACTGTTCCTGGTCGGCGCACCCACTCATGCCTTCGAATATTCCGACGCCGTTCTCGCCAAGAACCCCATCGCCTATTGGCGCCTGGGCGAAACCAGCGGCACCACCGCCTACGACTCCGTCGGCGACTACCACGGCACCTACGAGGGTGATTACACCCTGGGCAACCCCGGCGTCTTCACGGCAGAAGGCGATTCGGACGCGGCGGTTCAAAGCGGCAACGGGGCCAACGGCTGGTGGTCTTCCTGGTTCGGTGCCGACATCGGCCACGTGGAGATCGCCCACGACGAGGCGTTTCTGCTCGACGAAGGTACCGTGTCGCTGTGGTTCAACGCCGATGCCCACGCCTATTTCGGCAATGGCCTGTTCTCCAAGGACTCGAACGGGTTCGACGACGGCGGTCATCTGAACATCTACACCGGTTCGGGCAATCGCGTGTACGCGCGTTTGCAGAGCGACACCACCTCGTACCAGATCGCCTCCGACACAGACAGCTTCCAACTCAATGAGTGGGTCCACCTGGCCTTCAGCTTCGGGGCGCAGGGAATGAAGCTCTACCTCGACGGTGAACTCATCGGTACCAACGCCTACAGCGGCGGCCTGCTGGGCAACCTCGAACCCATCGCCCTGGGCGCCAACGCGGGGTGGTCCGGCGATGGCACCGTGGATCCGCTGTACGGGGGGTTTTCGGGTCTGCTCGATGAGTTCAGCATTTTCGACAGGGCCCTGTCCGCCGCCGACATCCAGGACCTCTACACCGGCGTGAACACCACCGTCGCCGACGTCGGTGTTCCCACGCCGTCGCCGCTGCTGCTCATCGCCCTGCTGCTGACCCTGGTGGGTGGGCGCGCTCAACTCTGGAAGCTGTCCGCGTAATCCTCGCGCAGGCGCGCCTTCTGTACCTTACCCATGGTGTTGCGCGGCAGTTCGGCCACCACCTCGACACGTTTGGGCTGTTTGAAGCGGGCCAGGCGCCCCTGCAGGGGCGCGAGGATGTCTTCCGCGCTCAAGCCGCGGCCGGGCTCGGCGACCACCACGGCCACCACGCCCTCACCGAAGTCAGGGTGCGGCGCGCCGACCACGGCGGATTCCTTCACCCCGTCGATGGCATCGATCTCGCCCTCGATCTCCTTGGGGTAGATGTTGTAGCCGCCGGAGATGATCAGGTCCTTGGCACGGCCCACGATGGTCACCCGGCCCGACTCGTCCATGGTGGCGTTGTCGCCGGTGATGAACCAACCATCGGGGCGGAACTCGGCGGCGGTCTTCTCGGGCATGCGCCAATACCCCTTGAACACGTTCGGGCCGGTGATCTCCAACACCCCGGTCTCGCCCCGGGGCACCTCCCTGCCCTGGTCGTCGGCAACCCGCGCCGACACCCCGGGCAGGGGGAAGCCCACGCTGCCCGCCAGGCGCTCACCGTCATAGGGGT
>JBMYTL010000148.1:0-4187 GCA_049604295.1 Gammaproteobacteria bacterium | reverse complement strand
ATGGAACCCAACGCGCCTCCTGATTGGGTTCTGATCGCCACCGGCTGGCTGCACGACGGGAACCACCAACCCGAAAAACGCCTTGCCGATCTCGACCCGGCGCACCTGGCGCGGTCGTACCAGCTCAACGCCGTGGGCCCCATGATGCTGGTGCAGGCGCTGGAATCGGCCCTGCCCCGGCGGCATGCGGTTCGATACGGGCTGCTCTCGGCCCGTGTCGGCAGCATCAGCGATAACCGCATGGGCGGCTGGCACAGCTACCGCGCCAGCAAGGCGGCCCTGAACATGCTGATCCGCAACTGCGCCATCGAGTGGGACCGGGCCCGTCTACCGAGGATCATCGTCGGTCTGCAACCGGGTACCACGGACACGGCACTGTCCGCCCCGTTCCAGCGCCATCTGCCCGCCGGACAGTTGCAGACACCGGAGTTCACGGCCAAGGCCTTGATCCGGGTCATGCGCAACCTGGCCCCGGAAGACTCCGGGGGGCTTTTTGACTTCGAGGGTCTGCCCTTCGCGCCCTGAACATGGCCCCAGGGCATGACCCACAATCCAGCCCGACACTTCGCCCCACCCATGGCCAACCGGGCCGCCCCGGCCTGCTAGACTCGGGCCCCATCGCGACCCGCCCCCAAGCACGCAATCCTGGAGCGCACCCCATGCCCGCGGACAGTGGCCTGTTCTCATCCTCCGTGAAGTACATCCCCCTGATCCTGTCCGGGGTGCTGCTCAACGCGGCGGCCCAGCTGATGTTGAAGAAGGGCATGATCAACATCGGTCACTTCGAGTTCACGCCCAGCGGCATCCTGCCCATCATCGGCCAGACGGCCACCAACCTGTTCATCGTCGGTGGCCTGGCCTGCTACGTGCTCAGCGTGGGCATCTGGATGCTGGTGCTGTCGCGCGTCGAGGTGAGCTGGGCCTACCCCTTCCTCAGCGTCGGTTACATCGTCACGGCCGTGGTCGCCTACGCCGCCTTCGGCGAGGACCTGTCGCCCTCGCGCATCATCGGCATCCTGCTCATCTGCCTGGGTGTCATCTTCATCTCCCGCAGCTGATCGCGCGCCATGAAACACATCATCATCGGGGGCAACGGCTTCACCGGGCGCTACCTGGCCGAGCGCCTGCTCGGCGACGGCGAATCCGTGCTCATCTGCGACATCGAGCGCGACGACAGTCTGGATATCTATCGCGGCGCCGACTACCTGCACGCCGACATCACCCACGATGAGGACGTGGCGCGCATTCCCATCGGCCCGGACGATGTGGTCCACCACATGGCCGCGCGCCAGTTCCACCTGGATGTACCCAACCGCGACCAGGACGGCTTCTTCCAGGCAGTGAACACCGAGGGCACGGCGCGCGTGCTCGCCCATATGGAGCGCTCGGCCTGCCCGAACCTCATCTACTACAGCACCGACATGGTCTACGGCCTGCCCGACAGCGTGCCGGTGCCGCCGGACCACCCGCGCCGCCCCATCGGTCCCTACGGCCTGAGCAAGTACAAGTCCGAGCAGTTGTGCGAGGCACAACGGGCCAGGGGCATGAAGATCACCATCTTCCGGCCGCGCCTGATCCTGGGCCCGGGCCGCCTGGGCGTGCTCGCCAAACTGTTCCGCGCCATCGAGAAGAACCTGCCCGTGCCCCTGATCGGCAACGGCGCCAACCAGTACCAGATGATCTCGGTGTTCGACTGCGTGGATGCCTCCATGGCCGCCCTCGCACGCGGCATCCCCAACGGCACCTACAACCTGGGCTCCGCCAACCCACCCAGCGTGCACGCCCTGCTCAGCAAGCTCATCGACTCGGCCGGTTCCCGTTCCTTCCTGCTCAAGACCCCCGCCGGGCTCACCAAGCTGGCCCTGCGCACCCTGGAGGGAATCGGACTGCCCGTGCTCTACAAGGAGCAGTACACCATCGCCGATGTCGACTACCTGGTGGACATCGCCCAGACCCGGGCCGACCTGGGCTGGCAACCGGCGCACAGTGACGAGGACATGATGTTCGCCGCCTTCGAGGAGTACCAGCGACTGGCGCGGGAGCGCGCCGGATGAGCGCCGACCCGGCACTGCCGCTGGTCGTCGACCTGGACGGCACCCTGACACCCACCGACACCCTGGTGGAGTCGGTACTTCGGGTGCTGCGTCAGTCCCCGCTCAACGTGATCCGCATGCCGTTCTGGCTGGGCGGCGGCCGTCGCGCCTTCAAACAGGCCATCGCCGAGCGCACGGAGCTCCCCGCCCACAGCCTGCCCTACCGGGAAGACCTGCTCGACTACTTGCGCGAACAGAAGGCCCGGGGCCGCCGCATCGTCCTGGCCACGGCCGCCCACAAAAGCATCGCCAATGCCGTGGCCGAACACCTCGGCCTGTTCGACCAGGTCCTGGCCACCGGCACGGGCGCGAACCTGAAGGGTGAGGCCAAGCTCGCGGCCATCCGCGCCCAGGTGGGCGAGGACTTCGTCTATGCCGGGGACAGCGCCGCCGACCTGCCCGTCTGGCGCGGCGCCCGGGGCGCCATCCTGGTGGACGTATCCGCCGCCAACGCCGAGGCGGCGCGCGCCCACACCCCGGTGGAGCGCGAGTTCCACGCCGAACCGCGCGGCATCGGCCTCTGGCTCAAGGCCCTGCGCCTGCACCAGTGGATCAAGAACCTGCTGCTGTTCGTGCCCATGCTCACCGCCCTGGGCTATATGGACCCGGGCCTGTGGGCCACGGCCATCCAGGCCTTCCTCGCCTTTTCCCTCACCGCCTCCGCCACCTACGTGGTCAACGACCTCTGGGACCTGGACAACGACCGCGCCCATCCGCGCAAATGCCGCCGCCCCTTCGCCAGCGCGCGCCTGCCCATAGGCCACGGCCTCGCCGCCGCGGCCGGAGTGCTGGGCCTGGGCCTGGTCCTGGCCCTGTTGGTCTCCCCCGCCTTCCTGTTCACGGTGCTCCTGTACCTGGTACTGACCAGCGCCTACAGCTGGCTTCTCAAGCACTACGTCCTCATCGACGTGATGATGCTGTCCCTGCTGTTCACGCTACGCATCGTCGCCGGTGCCGTGGCCCTGGGCACGGGCCTGAGCTCCTGGCTGTTGGCCTTCTCGGTGTTCATCTTCATCAGCCTGGCCCTGGTGAAACGCTGCGCGGAGCTGGTATCCCTGGACAAAAGCGGCGTCAGCGCAGCCAGCGGTCGCGATTACCGGGTCAGCGACCTGGTCGTGCTCTGGCCCCTGGGCGTGGGTACGGCCATCGCCTCGGTCATCGTGCTCGGCTTCTTCATCGGCGCCCCGGAGACCCAGCTGCGCTACGGCACGCCCATGCTGCTCTGGCTGCTCGCCTTCATCCTCATCTACTGGCTGGCCCGACTGTGGGTGAAGACCTCGCGCGGGGAAATGCACGACGACCCCCTGGTGTTCGCCCTCAAGGACGCCGCCAGCCGCATCGCCGTGCTCGCCATGGTGGCGGTGGTCCTGGCGGCGCACCTGTTGCACCTGGGGTCCGTGTTTTAACTCGTCGCCCCGGGTGAACGGCACGCGCCGGGAATCCGGGACCCCGACGACCCCGTTAACGACAACGACGCCATTCACAAACCCAGAGACCGGGAGGCCCCATGCAGGAAATACGCATCAAGGAATTCGCGGGTCGATTGCGCGACGGCATCGTCCACAACCTGGAGAGCCGCATCGTGTTCTTCCTCGGGGCCGGCTGCTCCATCAGCTCAGGGATACCCTCGGCGGGCGGATTGGTCCGCGACTGGATGAAGCGCATCCGCGCGGCCAAGGCCATGAATGACGAGGCCTGGGCCGCGTACCGCGACTCGGAATTCCCCGGCGTCGAGGACAACCCAGCCCAGTACTACGAAAAGGCCTACTCCACGCTCTTCCTGGCCGCCCAACCGGGCCAACAGGAGATCGAGCGCCTCATGGACGCGGGCAGCCCGAGCTTCGGCTACATCAGCCTCGCCCAGCTCATGACCCATCCCGACCACGGCCGCCAGATGAACGTGGTGCTGACCACCAACTTCGACGATCTGCCCGCCGAGGCCCTGTACCTCTACACCCGCGCCCGCCCCCGGGTCATCGCCCACGAAACCCTGGCCAACTACAGCCGAGCGTCGGAACAGCGCCCGCTCATCGTCAAGCTCCATGGCGATGCCCACCTGGACCCGAAGAGCAGTGGCGACGGCATCCGCGCCCT
>JBMYTL010000147.1:0-4192 GCA_049604295.1 Gammaproteobacteria bacterium | reverse complement strand
CAACCGTGCCGGAGACGGTGCGCAGCTCGAGACCGTAGCCGTGCACCGACGCGCTGATCGCGATACAGAACAGCGCGGCGATAATCCTCAACGGGTTCAGAAAATCCTTCTTCATGGTTGAGCCGGGCTCAGCCCCTCAGCGCTCCCAAACCCCGTTCGGCCACCGGATCGACTGTCAGGATATTTAACAGACGAGACCGCGCGATCAGTCGATGGCCGATGGCGTCTGTGTCGATTTCACTGTTCATGGACGTCCCGTTCCAGGTCTTGTTTTAGTGGAGCACCCCTACGATAACGGGCGCCGCGGCGCAGTGCGCAGCCCACAGCCGCTGCCACCCGGTACTTTAGGGCAAAAAGGCGCGGATGAGTGCGTGCCTGAAAATTCGCGATTTCATATGCACTTTTCGCACCAAGATACGCATGCGCTTGCAGCCAACGCGGTGCGTTATGAAACGCCGTGGGGGTCTCCTCCATGAACGCCGTCGGGGTCAGATCCCGTCTTGCCTGTCACCGCTGAAGCAGGCGTGGTGAACGGCTTCGCCACGTTCGTTACGGAGTAGACGGCCCATGGCGCTAGAAATCCGCTGCTCGGGAAAGGAGAGCCCAGTCATGGACCCCACACAGATTTAATTCCCTCCCCCACTCTCCCGCGCACGCTCATAGTCCTCAAACCGCACCCGCTCCGGGCACTCCTTCTGAAGCCTCCGGCAATCGTCCAATCGCTTGCTCTCCAGGGTCTCGTAAGCGAGTTGTCGGATGGATTGCGCTTCGCAGCCGTAAGCCCCCAATATCAGGAGCAACACCAACACGATACGGGTCCGCTCAGTCATCCCGTTTCCCCTGCTCCACCACGCGGAGGCCCAGCTTCGCGCTGCGTTCGTCGACGCCGAAAGTCATCTCCACCCCGAATTCCTCACCCAATCGCCGCCAGCCGCGCCCATCGCGGCTGACCCAATCCCGGTAGAGCATCAGGTCGCTCCCGGGAGTCACATACAGCGTGGCCTGCCCCGGCTGCGTGAACATTGCGCCATCGAGCGATACGGCCACGGGCAGTGGCTGCCCGGCGGGCAGGCGCAGGATGTAGTCACCGGCGGGGGCCTCACCGCTTCCCAGGGGATGGACGGGCAGCGACTGTATTCGCTCCGGCGGGGTGACGGGGTTGGTGCCGCAGGCCACGATCAGGGCACTGGCGGCAGCCAGGGTCAACCACTTGCATGGACGGGTCATGGGTGTTTCCTCAATGGAGTGGGTTTTCGATGGGGGGCGAGACCAAACAGCAAGCCCAGGGGCGGGACCGTGCGTAACAGCCAGTGGTAGACAGCCAGGGGAATCAGCAGTGAGGTCGCGAGGACGAACAGGTATTTCGGCCACAGGGGCCATGCGGTCCCCACCACCCAGTAGCTGGCGGCGACGGCAACCGGCAGGTGCAGGCAGAACAGGGGAAAGACGGCTCGATTGAGGTAGCGCAGCAAGGCGGAATCACGGCGAAAATGACGGCTGGCGTACCCGGTGATGGCCAGCAACCAACACCAGATATTCGCCGCGCGCAGCATGCAAAGCATCAGGTACTGCCAAGCCGGCATGGAGTCCAGGCGCAAGGGGTGCTCCATGGGTGCCACGTAGACCCAGTACAGAACCTGGCTGAGGTCGATGGCGAGGATGAGGGATGGCAGCCGAAGTCGTTCGGCGCGGGCAAACAAGGCGGGCCAGGCGGCGAATGCCAGGCCCAGCATCATCACCTGGAACCAAAGCACGATGTTTGCCCAGTCATGGAGCAGGTCGGGGACGCCGGGGAAACGCGCGCGCAGCAGAATCTCAGCGGCCGCCAGCGGCACGATGGGCGCGTAGATCATGGGGCCCCACAGGATGACCACACGGGCCGTGGTCATCCAACGCCGACGCCGTGGATGGCGCAGGAACTGAACAACGGGCAGCGCGGCCACGGCGAACAGAAACAGGTAGGCCACGAACCAGTAGTGATGCCAGCTCAGGTTGCCCCGGGGGTAGATACCGGTATTGAACAGGCCCCGGTAGAAGTCGATGAACCCCGGTCGAATCGCTCCCGTGAACCGATACTCCAGGTAAACCATGGGCGGAACGACCACGAGGATGCCGACAAGGAGGGGGATCAGCAGTCGACGGACCCGCTCCGCGAGAAATCCTCCCCCGCTTCGGCGGCGCAGCGAGAAGGCCATGCCCATGCCCGCCACCAGGAACAACAGGGGCAGGCGGAACTCGTGCAGCCATAGGACCGCGATGTTCAGGACTGCACTGGTCCGGTCATTCTGGATCAGGGGCAAGCCCCCGGGTACGAAAGGGATCGCCGCATGCAGAGGCACGAGTGCCCCGAAGGCAAGCACGCGCAGCCAATCGATTTCCGCTCGTCTCATCGGTCCGGCGCCCGCGCGCCCCTCTCGCCATGAATGTGGGGCGCAGTACAGCGTGGAGCGGGAAGCGCATCTTCCGGAATCCCGATGAATGCCACCGGATTCCGGTATCCGTCAGATTTTTTCGGATTCCGGAGGCGGGCTGGCGCGGTAGCCGGTGGGACTCATTCCATAGTGGTCACGGAAGGCCGCATTGAAGGACGACAGGGAACGGAAACCCACATCCAGGGCGATGGTAAGCACCGGGGTTCGCTGGTCCGCCAGCAATCGCCGCCCGGCGTCCCGCACGCGGAAGCCATTGACGTAGCGATTGAAATTGCGGTGCCCGAGGGTGCCGTTGATGGTCCGGCGCAGCGTGTGCTCGCTCACCCCCAGGCGCTCGGCCAGGGTGGCGATGCGCAGATCCGGATCGGTATACACCCGCTCGTCGCCCATCAGAGTTTCCAGGTGGGCAACCAAAGGGTCCTCCGCACCCAAGTCACCCGAGGCCACGGCTCTTACCGACGATTGCGGGCCCAGGGAATCCAACAGGGGGCGCCGAACGAGGATGACGTTCAGCCCCATCAGGACGACGAAGAACAGGCCCATCGCAAACGTTTCCAGGGTCGGCGGTATGCGCCAGTTCGTGACCAGCTCGGTGACGACCACGACGATGATGAGCAGCGCGATCCCCGCCGCCACCCAATGGCGGGCGGCCCGCCGCGACTCCACCAGATCGGCATCCCGGCCACGCAGACACACCCAGGCTGCCGCCACCGCGAAGCCGATCTTCGCCAACTGGATAGCGATATCGATCTCCCGCCTCAGCCCCCCGGTGGGTGCGTCCAGGAGCAGGTACACCACCATCACGAGATACCCCGCGCCAATCGCGAGAAGTCGCCGATCGGGCCTCCGGTCGTCCTCGAAGACGGCGCGCACGGATCCCCAGAGCGTCAGGGGGATGGCGCTGGAAAGGAGCAGCAGCGAAACGGTAACCGCGCCAGGCACGCCCGAGGGGAGAACGGGCAGCGCGAAGTAGGCCGACAAGCCCAGACCCAGCGCAATAAGCCACGGCGCCCCGGCCAGGCCGCGCCCCCGACTGGCCGCCAGCAACCCGAGCGCGAGCAACAGCGCCTGGGAAAGAGCCAACAGACGGAAGCTGCTTGAGAGATCGGCGACGTACATGGTGCTTGGGGCGGTAACTCCTTCCGGGAACGTGAAGGATACTGCGCAAGCACGGGGAGTTCTCCGATGTGTAAACCCCGGTTCAGCGAGAGCCCGAAGGCCTGGGGACCGGCTACGCCGGGCGCATCGAGATGCGTACTCCACTCTTTGTTCAAGGCCCGGAGCGGGAACCCGGCACCGACCCTGCTACGTGACTGGAGTACAGATCTCGATCCGTCCCGCGCGCAGCGCGCTCTTTCGGCCGGGCCAATCGCGGCGGGACGCCGCTCCCACAGCGGACAAGCGGCTGCGCCGGGGCGCATCGAGATGCGTACTCCGTTCCTTGTTCAAAGCCCGCGGCCTCACGCTTCACGGTTCGAATTCACAACCGGTGTGTTGTAGCGTTCAGACCCCATGGTCGACGAAACCGAATTCCGTTCCGCCTTCAACGAACTCAATGAGCTCCCCTGCCCGTTCAAGAAGGCCATCTTCAGCACCGTTTGCGGCTGCTCGCGCAACGAACGCCTGTTCATCGGTGATCGAGAAGCCATGTCCTGCAAGGACATCCTCGCCCAGCAACGCTGCCTGGACCTGCTGGAGCGCATGCGCGAGGCCGCCAAATTCGCCCTCAAGGTCACCGGCGTGGGCGGCGGCCTGCCCCA
>JBMYTL010000146.1:0-4192 GCA_049604295.1 Gammaproteobacteria bacterium | reverse complement strand
AAACGTGGTGTGATCGCTCACCGCCGTCACAAGAAAGTTCTCGCCAAGGCCAAGGGTTACTACGGAGCCCGCAGCCGTGTCTATCGCGTTGCCGTACAGGCGGTCACCAAGGCCGGTCAGTACGCCTACCGTGACCGCCGTCAGCGCAAGCGCCAGTTCCGCGCCCTGTGGATCGCGCGCATCAATGCCGAGGCACGCAACAACGGCCTGTCCTACAGCAAGTTCATGAATGGCTTGCACAAGGCCGGTGTCGAAGTGGACCGCAAGGTTCTCGCGGACATCGCCGTTCACGACAAAGCCGCTTTTAGCGCCATCGCCGAGCAGGCCAAGGCCGCCCTCAACGGTTAAGTCCCACGGGACCGATACCGAGTGTGGCGGGTCCGGTGACCCGTCAGCGATGAAGCAAGAGAGGGGAAAGGTCCATGGCCTTTCCCCTTTTTTGCGTTTTCCATCCCCCCCTGAACCCCCTAACTGAAGAGATCCCACCGTGGATGATCTGAAACAGCTTCAACAGGATGCCGAAGCGGCCGTTGCCGCCGCCCCCGATACCGCCGCACTCGATGAGGTTCGCGTGCGATTCCTGGGCAAGAAGGGCCTGCTTACCGAACAGTTGAAACAACTTGGCAAGCTGCCCGGGGACCAGCGTCGTGAGGCCGGGCAGGCCATCAACGCGGCAAAGCAGGTCGTCCAACAGGCTATCGAGGCGCGAAAGGGGGCACTGGAGACGGAGGCGCTCAACGCCCGTCTGGTCGCCGAACGCATCGACGTCACGCTGCCTGGTCGTGGGCGGGATCGCGGTGGCCTGCACCCGGTGACGCGCACCATGGAGCGTATCGAGTCACTGCTCGGCTCCATGGGATTCGAGACAGCCGAGGGGCCGGAGATCGAAGACGATCACCACAACTTCTCCGCACTCAATATTCCGGACCATCATCCGGCACGGGCCATGCACGATACCTTCTACTTCGATGCGCATCGCTTGTTGCGGACGCATACATCGCCGGTGCAGATCCGGGTCATGGAGGAGCAGAAACCCCCGTTGCGTGTAATCGCTCCGGGTCGTGTTTATCGCTGTGATTCCGATCTCACCCATACCCCGATGTTTCACCAGGTCGAGGGGCTGTTGGTTGACGATCAGGTCAGCTTCGCGGACCTGAAGGGGACCCTGTCCCTCTTCTTGCAGCGGTTCTTCGAAAAGGACGATCTCCCTGTGCGTTTCCGGCCTTCCTATTTTCCCTTCACCGAGCCCTCCGCGGAGGTCGATATCGGTTGCGTGATCTGCGGCGGGGAGGGATGCCGTGTGTGTTCACACACCGGCTGGCTGGAGGTCCTGGGCTGCGGCATGGTTCATCCCAATGTGTTCGCCGAGGTAGGCATCGATAACGAGCAATGGCTCGGCTATGCCTTCGGCATGGGGGTGGAGCGCCTCGCCATGCTGCGCTACGGCGTCAACGATCTGCGCCTGTTCTTCGAGAACGATCTGCGCTTCCTGCGCCAGTTCGCCTGAACGCCACTCCATTCAACGAATTCAACGGAAAGCTCAGATGAAACTCAGCGAAAAGTGGTTGCGTGATTGGGTGAACCCCGACGCGGATACCGAGACCCTGGTCAGCCAGCTGACCATGGCGGGCCTGGAAGTGGATGGTACGGAACCGGTGGCGGGCGAGTTCAGTGGCGTGGTGGTAGGCCATGTGCTTGAAGTCGAACAGCATCCCGATGCCGACAAGTTGCGGGTCACCAAGGTCGATGCCGGGGGTGATGAGCCCCTACAGATCGTTTGCGGGGCGCCCAATGTCCATGTCGGGATGCGCGCACCCTGCGCGGTGGTTGGGGCGGTTCTGCCCGGAATCAAGATCAAGAAGGCCAAGCTGCGTGGCGTTCAGTCCATGGGAATGTTGTGTTCCGCGAAGGAGTTGGGACTGGCCGAATCCGCGGATGGGCTTATGCCCCTGCCGGGGGATGCGCCCGTGGGCCAGGACATCCGTGAGTACCTGGATCTCGACGATACCTCCATTGACATCGACCTGACGCCCAACCGTGGCGATTGTCTCAGTGTCGCCGGCATCGCCCGCGAGGTCGGGGTGCTCAACAGTGCGGACCTGACCCCGCCACCCATTGATCCCGTTGCCGCACACATCAGTGACACATTCCCTGTGGCCCTGGATTCTCCCACCGATTGTCCCCGTTATGTGGGCCGGGTGATCCGGGGGATCGATCCCGCCGCCGAGACCCCGCTGTGGATGGTCGAACGACTGAGGCGGTCCGGCGTGCGCTCCCTCGGACCCGGTGTGGACGTGACCAACTACGTACTTCTTGAGCTGGGCCAGCCCATGCACGCCTTTGATCTGGCGAAGCTTTCCGGCGGCATCGTCGTGCGCCGTGCCGCGGTCGGCGAGCAGCTGACCCTGCTCGATGGCAAAGTGGTGGAGCTCGGGAGCGACACCCTCGTGATCGCCGACGCGGGAGGCCCCTTGGCCATGGCGGGGATCATGGGAGGGGAGCACAGCGGAGTGACGGACGGAACGCGCGATATCTTCCTGGAAAGTGCGCATTTCGCGCCCGAGGTCATCGCGGGCCGTGCCCGCAAGCACGGACTGCATACCGATGCGTCCCACCGCTTTGAACGGGGCGTCGACCCGCATCTGTGTGAGCGTGCCATGGAACGGGCGACCACGCTGATCCTGGAGATCTGCGGCGGTGAGGCCGGACCGGTGATTGATGTGTCGGATCCCGCGAACCTCCCGCACAAGGCCCCGGTCCACCTACGTCGTGATCGGATCGCGCGCTTGTTGGGTATCGATTTCGAAGACGCGCGGGTCGAGGAATATCTGACCCGTCTGGGCATGGCCGTGGAGCAGGTTGATGATGGCTGGAAGATCACGCCGCCGAGCTTCCGGTTCGATATTGCCATCGAGGCGGACCTGATCGAGGAACTGGGTCGGCTGCATGGCTACGACAATATTCCGACCTCGATGCCCCATGCCGAAACGGTCATGGCGCATCGCCCCGAAAACCAATCCCCCATAGCCCGACTGCGTTCGGTTTTGGTTGACCGGGGCTACCAGGAGGCCATCACCTACAGTTTCATCGATCCACGTCTGCATGGTCTGTTTGATCATGAACATGAGGGGGTTGCTCTGGCGAACCCGTTGTCGGCGGATCTGTCGATCATGCGCACCAGTCTTTGGCCCGGGCTGGTCAATGCTATGCGCCACAATCTCAACCGGCAGCAGAGCAGGGTGCGGTTGTTTGAGACCGGCATGGTTTTCGTGCAGGAAGGCGACGAACTGGTGCAGGTCAACCGTATCGCCGGCGTGGCGACCGGAGATGTGAATCCCGAACAGTGGGGTGAGAAAGCCCGGCGGGTGGATTATTACGACGTCAAAGGCGATCTGGAGGCCCTGTTCGGTACCGCGGAGGGCTATGGATTCGTGTCCGCACAGCATCCCGCGCTCCATCCAGGCCAGACGGCCCGGATCGAGTATCAAGGCAGGGGCGTGGGCTGGCTGGGTGTGCTTCACCCGGCGACGGAAAAGGCCCTTGGCCTCGATGCGCCCGCCGTGGTGTTCGAGTTGGACCTCGCTACCGTGGAGAAGGCCCGCGTCCCGGCATTCGCGCCGTTGTCACGGTTCCCTTCCATACGCCGGGACCTTGCCGTGCTGGTGGATGAGTCCGTAAGTGCGGACGCCTTGATCGAATCCGCCTCGTCCGTCGACCCCCTGGTCGCGGCTGCTTCGGTGTTCGATATCTACCGGGGCAAGGGAATAGAAACGGGTCTAAAAAGTGTCGCAATGAGCTTGATTTTATTGGATTCTTCGCGCACGCTTACCGACCAAGACGTGGATCGGGTAATCGGTCTGGCCGTCGAAAACCTGCGGGACAAACACGGAGCCCAGCTGAGAGATTGAGCATGGCCCTCACCAAGGCAGACATAGCGGAACACCTGTTCGAAGAACTCGGGCTTAACAAGCGCGAGGCAAAGGAGTTGGTTGACTCCTTCTTCGACGAGGTCCGAGGTGCCTTGGCCACGGGGCAGCAGGTCAAACTCTCAGGGTTTGGCAACTTCGACCTCCGGGACAAGAATCAACGGCCGGGGCGCAATCCCAAGACGGGCGAAGAGATCCCAATCTCGGCTCGACGGGTGGTGACGTTCCGACCGGGTCAAAAACTCAAAGCGCGAGTCGAGGCTTAT
>JBMYTL010000145.1:0-4327 GCA_049604295.1 Gammaproteobacteria bacterium | reverse complement strand
GTCCAGCCCCCAGGCTCTTTGGGATCCCCAACCGGCGATGCTGGTGGCCGCGGATCCGAGGTGACAGCCGCCCTTGAACTGGGACGACTCCGAAACGTTGCCAGCCTCGCCCGCCATCAGCAACGCCGGAAGCCACAATCACGTGTAAGCAAATGCTGATTCATCACGAACACGCGCCAACAACCCCTGATTTCACCGATTCGCGCCTGCATGTGCTGTTTGCCGATGACGATGAAGACATCCGAGCACTCGTTGAAGTGAGCCTGGATTCTGCCCCCGGCATCGACCTGACACTGTGCCGCAGTGCCGAAGAGGCCCTGGAACGTCTGTGCGGGCAACATGTGGATCTGATCGTCGCGGATCTGAATATGCCGGGAATGGGGGGGCTGGGCCTGGTCGACGCGCTGCATGGACGTTCACGTCCCCCCATCATCATTACCACCGCACACCCCGATGCACTTGCGCCCGGTTCCATCGATCCCCCACCGGACGCCGTCCTGGCCAAACCGTATGACGCGCCCAATCTGGCCAAACAACTGCGCCAGATGCACACAGACATCACGCGCCAGGCAGCGGAACACGTGCTGGGCGAACTGGGCGACCGCTTCAAACGTGAACTGCCCTCAACCTTGGCGGCACTCAAGGTCCTCGTGCGCACGCATCAGCAACGGGGCGCCCCCCTCCCGGCATCCGTGATGACCAGCCTGCGGGAAATCACCGCGGCGGCCACCATGTACGGCCTGAGCGAGATCGCCCAGCGCTCACGGACCCTGCATTCCCAGCTGAGAGCAAACCCCGGCCTCGGGGGCGGCCAGGACCACAAGCGAATTGAGCGCGCGCTGGACGGTCTTATCGCCCCCTGAGTGAGCGATGGGACTCAGTCCATGCCGAGGAAGCGCTGCACCCGTTCCAGTGAACGCGTCCGACCGGTATCCGGCAGGCTGTTGAGAAAGACAAATCCGTAGTTGCGCAACAGCAGGCGCCTATCACACAGCATGAGGACCCCGCGATCGGCCACGTCGCGGATCAGCCGCCCCACCCCCTGTTTGAGCATGATGACCGCACGAGGAAGCTGGTAGTCCTGAAACGGATCCTGCCCGCTCCGACGCATGGCATCGATACGAGCCTGCAATACCGGGTCTCCCGGCGACGCGAAGGGCAGCTTGTCGATGATCACGCAACTGAGGGCCTCTCCGCGTACATCCACCCCCTCCCAGAAACTGCTGGTACCCAGCAACACGCCGTTGCCACTGGCGCGGAACGCCTCCAGCAATTGCCCCTTGGGCGCCGCTCCCTGAACAAACAGGGGGAACCTGTCGTGGGAATTGAGCAGCTCCGCCGCTTCATCAAGGGCCCGGTACGAGGTGAACAACATGAACGCCCTGCCTCCACTCGCCTCCAGCACCGGCAACGCCGCCTCCACCGCCTGGGCGGTGAATCCCGGCTCATTGGGCATGGGCAGGTGATCAGGCACGTAGAACAATGCGTTGGTCTTGTAATCAAACGGGCTGTCGAGCAGCAACTCGGCCGGTTCATCGAGACCCAGTTGATCCGCGAAGTAAGCAAAACGTCCATTGATGGCCAGGGTCGCCGAGGTATGAATCCACGTGGACGGTCGTTCCGGGAGACGTTCCTGAAAAGCCATCGCCACATCCATCGGCGTCAGGTGTATGGCAAACGAACGTCTGTAGGTTTCGTACCAGCGTATCTGCCCCTCGCCGTCGTCGGGCGCGGTCACCATGGCCATGCGCGACTGGGCATCGACCACCCGCCTGTGACAACTCTCCAGTCCCTTTCCCCGCTCGGCGGCCGGCTCCAGTGCCCGTTCCAGGGCATCCAGGGCGGCTTCCAGGTCGGCCAGGCCGGCGGACACGCGGGAATCGTTCTCGAGTGTCCGCCATGCCGCGCGTCGGCCCTCCGGACCGAGCAACAAACGCAGGTCGAGCACCGTCCGCTCCAATGCATCGGCAGCCGTGCCGATATCCGCCATATCCGCTGCCTCGCGCAGGTATTCGGCGGTGCAATCCCTGCACAACTCCACCATCTGTCGACTGGACAAGGACCGACCGAAGAAACTCGAGGCGACGTCAGGCAACTGGTGGGCCTCATCCACCACATAGACATCGGCCGCGGGCAGGATCTCGCCGAAACCGTCCTCCTTGAGGCTGAGGTCCGCGCACAGCAGATGGTGATTGACCACGACCAGGTCGGCTGCCTGCGCCGCGCGTCGGGCGGCGATCACATGGCAATCATCGATCTGCGGGCAATCCTGACCCAGACAGTTATCCGTGGTCGAGGTGACGCGGGGCCAGATCGCGGAATCCTCGGGCACATCAGTGATTTCGGCGATGTCCCCCGCATGGGTCACACCCGCCCAGGCACGGATACGGGCAAGATCACGGACCTCTTCGCGGCTGCCCAGGCGTCCGCTGCGATCCACCTCCTCCAGCCGATGCAGGCAGAGATAATTTGCGCGCCCCTTGAGCAACGCCGCCTTGAACGGCACACCCAGGGTCTCGCGCACGATGGGCAGATCCTTGTCGAACAGCTGATCCTGCAGGTTGCGCGTACCCGTCGATACGATGGTCTTGCGCCGCGAGAGCACCGCGGGCACCAGGTACGCGAATGTCTTGCCGACGCCCGTACCCGCTTCCACCACCAGGGTCTTGGCCTCGGCGATGGCCAGTTCCACGGCCTCCGCCATGAGAATCTGTTGTTCGCGCGGCGCGAACCCTTTGATCGCGGCGGCGAATTCGCCTTCAGGCCCCAGGGCGGTTGCCGCCATGCCGGCTTCCATGTGCCCTGTCTCTCCGTTCACCGACGGATGGATCAGGGCTTGCGGCTATCGATGTTGACCGCGACCTCGTCGCCCAGAACGACCGGGCTGCGCTCACCGACCAGGTCTCCGCTCTGAGGCATGGCGTTACCCGATTTGGACACGCGCGCCCCGATCAGAACCTGGCCGAAATTGGACAACTTCATCTGCGGCATCATGGCCATGCTGTCATCAAGCGATACGGTGATGGGAAGGTCCTTCACCTGCTTGCGCACGACCGCCAGCGGCATCGGCGGCCCCTCAAGCGCTCGGGCAAAGATGAACACCGTATCTCCCGGCGCCGCCTGTGCCGCGACCGCGGGGTCCAGGCTCACGCTCACCGTGATTCGCTCGCCAACCGGGCCCGCGGCGGCGGCGGCGTCCGCGACCTCCAGAGGCGCCGACTCGATTCCGGCCTCCTTCTCCAGGGCCAGGATCTGTTTGCGCAATTCCTCGGACGCGCGCGGGTCGTCCTGCACCATGGGCCAGAGTTTGCGGAACAGGCGGGCACCGCCCGCGTAGTCCTGACGATCAACCGCGGCCCAGGCGTTGAACCACAGAACCCGCGGATTGTCCGGCGCCAACGCCATGGCCCGCTTGAGCAGGGCCTCCGGACGGCCCGTGAACGAACCGTTCTGCATGTTGCCGACAGCCTCGGCGAGCGTCACCAACAGGTCGGGATCATCCCCAACCAGTGCGTGGGCCCGGCCGTATGCATCCGCGGCATCGGACCAGCGTTCCATCACGCCATAGGTCCGCCCAAGCAGCATCCAGCCTTCCGGGTTCTCAGGCGATTGCTCGAGCTTGGCGGCCAGTTGCTCGACCAACTTCTCCACCGGGGGCATGGGCTGGCCATCGGGGCCCGTGCGGGTGCTGTGCTCAGTGGAGGCGGCGACCTGCTTGGGAGCACCGGGTCCGGAGATGTCCAGTGCGCCCGGCATACCGATGACCCGGTACAACAGCACCGCGGCAACCGGAATGGTGAGCGCCAGGCCCCAGGCCAGAATGCGGTTGGGGCGCCCGGAATCACGCAGCAGGGGCTTTTCGCCCAGGTCCACCGCCAGGGCATCCTCAAGGTCGGCCTGACCCTCCTCGAATTCCTCTTGGGTGATGGCACCGGCTTCACGGTCACGCTCCAACTCGGAGAGCCGATCACGGGCGATGGAGACATTCTGCGCATCCCGATCCAGTTCGGGAACCCGCCCACGCCCCAACAGCCCGGGGAGAATGAAAACGAGCACAAGCCCTATCAGAAGGGCCGCGAGGAGGGAAAAAACGGTCATTTATCGCCCTCACCGGACAACAGCTTGTGAGCGCGATTGCGCTCGTTATCACTCACGGCGGCGCCGGTCCCCTTGCGTCCACTGGCAAGTTTGCGCACCGCGATCAAACCACCGGCAAGCACCACGAACGGACCCACCCAGAGCAGCGCCGTACTGATCCGGAACGGGGGGTCGTAGAGCACGAAATCGCCGTATCGGTCCACCATGAACTGGCTGATGTCGTCATCGC
>JBMYTL010000144.1:0-4756 GCA_049604295.1 Gammaproteobacteria bacterium | reverse complement strand
CGGCGGGGCGCCGCTCCTACCGGGAATGATGAGCACCATGACCGAAACCACCCTCCACGACATTCTCCTGGGCGTGAACATCGACCACGTCGCCACCCTTCGCCAAGCCCGGGGCACCCGCTACCCGGACCCGGTTCAGGCCGCCATTCTGGCCGAGCAGGCCGGGGCGGATGCCATCACCCTGCATCTGCGTGAGGACCGCCGCCATATCCAGGACCGCGACGTCGAACTGCTCGCCGACATTCTGCAAACGCGCATGAACCTGGAGATGGCAGTCACCGAGGAGATGATCGGCATCGCTGAGCGCATCCGACCCGCCGATTGCTGCCTCGTTCCGGAGCGGCGCGAGGAACTGACCACCGAGGGCGGCCTCGACGTGGCCGGGCAGCGCGAGCGCATGACCGACGCCTGCGCGCGCCTGGCCGCCGCTGGGGTGCGTGTGTCCCTGTTCATCGATGCCGACCCGGCGCAGGTTGAAGCCTCCGCCGCCGTGGGTGCCCCGGTGGTCGAGATCCATACGGGCCACTATGCGGACCTGCCCCATGGTGCCGGGCAACAAGCCGAGCTGGAGCGCATCCGCGCGGCCGTGGCCCTGGGCGTCAACCTGGGCCTCCAGGTCAACGCGGGCCATGGCCTGCATGTGCACAACGTCACACCCATCGCCCACATGCTCGACATCCGCGAGCTCAATATCGGCCATGCCCTGATCGCCCGCGCCGTCTTCACGGGCTTGGAGGAATCCGTGCGCGAGATGAAGCGCGTCATGAGCGAGGCCCGGCGCGACGCCGTGTTGGGCGTGATGCAGGCCTGATCCGTGACGGGCATTGCCGGAATCGGCACGGACATCATCGCGATCGGTCGTATCACCGAGGCCCTGGAACGCCATGGTGAGCGATTCGCCAAGCGTATTCTCACCGATGCGGAACTGGATGAGTTCTCCGCTTCCAGGACTCCGGCGGTCCTGCTTGCCAAGCGCTTCGCCGCCAAGGAGGCCATCGCCAAGGCCCTGGGTACCGGGATCGCCCACGGGCTGGGCTTCCACGATATGCATATCGCGCACGATCAGCGCGGTCGTCCCCTGGTCGGGTTCTCCGCCGCGGGGGCGCGCCTGTGCGGCGACCTGGGCATCGGCCGCTGCCATCTGAGCCTGTCCGACGAACGTGAGTATGTCGTCGCCTATGCCGTCGCCGAGGTCAGCGCGGACAGCGCCACTGATACACTGCGCGGCTCATGAACGCAGTTACCGACCCCAGTACCCCGACCGGCGAGAATGTACCCGCGACGGACGCCGAGCAGCCCCAACAGCAGGAGATGCCCTTCGCCGTGGTGCGCGGCGAAAAACTGTTCGAGCTGCCGAAGGACCTGTATATCCCGCCGGATGCCCTGGAGGTGTTCCTGGAGGCCTTCGAGGGGCCGTTGGACCTGTTGCTGTACCTGATCAAGCGCCAGAACCTGGATATTCTCGACATCCCCATCGCCGAGATCACCAAGCAATACATGAACTACGTGGAACTCATGAGTGAGTTCCGCCTGGAACTGGCCGGTGAGTACCTGGTCATGGCGGCCATGTTGGCGGAGATCAAGTCCCGCCTGTTGCTGCCGCGACCGGCCGCCGAGGACGGCGAGGACGACATCGACCCGCGCGCCGAACTGGTGCGCCGCCTGCAGGAGTACGAGCGCTACAAACGGGCCGCCGAGGATATCGGCGAATTGCCCCGCGAGGAGCGCGACTATTGGCAAGGCCATGCCGAGGTGCAGGACAAGCAGGTGGTTCGCCTGCAGCCGGACGTGGACCTCAAAGAGGTCCTCATGGCCTTTGCCGAGGTACTGCGCCGCGCCGAGCTGTTCACCAGCCACTCCATCGAGCGCGAGCCCCTGTCCGTGCGGGAACGTATGAGCCAGGTGCTCAGTCAGCTCGGCGGCGAGAATTTCACGCCCTTCGAGGGGCTTTTCATCCCCGAGGAGGGCAAGCAGGGCGTCGTGGTGACCTTCCTTGCCCTGCTCGAACTGGTGAAGGCCAGCCTCATCGAACTGGTGCAGGGCGAGCCCTACGCCCCCATCCACGTGCGCAGCAGGGCCGCGGCGTGATGGCAGCCGTGCACCCGGTCCCATCCGTCCGGTTCCATCCGTGCCCCTCCGTGGCCATTATTCCGCCCCCATGCTGAAAGACGACCAGATCAAGAACATCATCGAAGCGGCCCTGGTGGCGGCGGGCAAGCCCTTGTCCATCGCCCAGCTCGAGGCGCTGTTCATGGATACCGAGCAGCCCGGTGCCAAGCGTCTGCGCAAGGCCATTGATCGATTGGAGCGTGATTACTCGGGCCGCGGGATCGCCATCACCGAGGTGGCCAGCGGATTCCGCATCCAGACGGCGCCCGATGTCGCCCCCTGGGTGTCGCGCCTTTGGGAGGAGCGTCCGCCGCGCTATTCCCGGGCCTTGCTCGAGACCCTCGCCCTGATCGCCTATCGCCAGCCCATCACCCGGGGCGAGATCGAGGAGGTGCGTGGGGTCGCCGTCAGCACCAACATCACACGCACCCTGCTGGACCGGGGCTGGATCCGTGTGGTCGGCCATCGCGATGTTCCCGGGCGCCCGGCCATGTACGGCACCACCCGCGAGTTCCTGGATTATTTCGGTCTCAAGAGTCTGGATGAGCTACCCACATTGGCGGAGCTGCGTGACATCGACAGCCTCAACAAGGAGCTGGACCTGCGTTTCCCCGACGGTGCAGGGGGCGGTACCGGCATGCAGCCGGACGATGATCAGCTCGACCTCCTGGCAGGCCCCGACACGGACAGGCTCCAAACTGATGATCCCGGTGCTGAAGATCCCGGTGCTGATGATCCCGGTGCTGCTGATCCCAGCGCGGATGACCCTCGCGTTGCTGATGACGGTGTTGCCGCGGCGGAGGCCGGGCTTGAGTCGACCGGAGCCGAGGCCATCGCAGCCGGGGCCGCGGTGAACGATGGGCCCGAACCCGACACCCAAACCGGCCAAGATCCGGAGCGCAGTTCCTGATGTCCAAACCCCGTAAGGGCCCGCGCCCAGCCAAGCCCCGTCGGCCTGAAGAATCCAGGCCCGCCCGTTCCGCCTGGGATGGGCGCAAGGCCAAGTCCGGGGGCGCCGCGGGCGAGGGCGGTCGTAACAAGGGCTCCGCCCTGACCACCGAACCCGAGCGCATCCAGAAGCTGCTCGCCCGCGTCGGCCTGGCCTCGCGCCGCGAGATCGAGGCCCGCATCCGCGCCGGACGCATCCAGGTGAACGGCAAACCCGCCGAACTGGGCCAGCGCATCGACGCCGGCGACAAGGTCCTCATGGACGGCAAACCCGTGCGCCTGGACAAGCTCAGCGCCGTGCGCCGCCGGGTGCTGATCTACTACAAGCCCGAGGGCGAGATCACCAGCCGCGACGACCCCGAGGGCCGTCCCACCGTGTTCGATGCCATCCCCAAGCTCAGCGGTGCGCGCTGGATCGCCGTGGGCCGCCTCGATTTCAACACCCAGGGCCTCCTGCTGCTCACCACCGATGGCGAACTGGCCAACCGGCTCATGCACCCGTCCCGGGAGATCGAGCGTGAATACGCCGTGCGCGTGCAGGGTGAACTCGATGCCATCACCCAGAAAAAGCTTCTGCGGGGCGTGGACCTCGAGGACGGCCCCGCGCACTTCAACACCCTGACCGACCAGGGCGGCGATGGCCGCAATCACTGGTACAACGTCACCCTGGCCGAGGGACGCAATCGCGAAGTGCGTCGCCTGTTCGAGAGCGTGGACCTCACCGTCTCGCGTCTCATCCGCGTGCGCTACGGCCCCGTGGACCTGCCCCGTTACCTCGGCCGCGGCAAGTGGGTCGAGATGCTGCCCGAACAGGCCGATGCCCTGGCCGCGAGCGTGGACCTGGCACCCACGACGTCGAAACGCAGCCAACAACACCGCAAGCCCATGCGGCCCAAGGTGAGGGGAGGGCGCAGGCGGCCGCCCACCAAGCCGGAATAGGCGTGCCCAAGCCGGTGTCCCTGCCGTCGCGGCGGCTCCACGACATCCACGCCCGCCTGCTCGCCCATCGTGGCGCGCGCCACTGGTGGCCCGCCGACACCCCCTTCGAGATCATGGTGGGGGCCATCCTCACCCAGAACACCGCCTGGAGGAACGTCGAGCGCGCCATCGCCAATCTCAAGGCCGCCGATGCCCTGAGCCCTGAAGCCATCCTCGCCGCGCCCCCCGAAACCCTCGCCGACTGGCTTCGCCCCAGCGGCTACTTCAACGTCAAGGCCCGGCGCCTGCGCAACTACTGCCAGTGGTACCAGGACAACGGTGGCTTCCAGGGCCTGAAGACCTGGAAGACCGCACCTTTGCGCGCGGCCGTCCTGTCCGTGAACGGCGTCGGCCCCGAGACCGCCGACGACATCGTGCTCTACGCCTTCGACCGCCCCGTGTTCGTCATAGACACCTACACCCGGCGCATATTCAGCCGCCTGGGCCTGATTAAAGGCGATGAACCCTACGAGACCCTGCGCGCCGCCTTCGAACAAAGCCTCGGCCCCGACGCGCCCCTGTTCAACGAGTACCACGCCCAGATCGTCGGGCTGGGTAATCAGACCTGCCGACCGAAGCCGTTGTGTGGGAAGTGTCCGCTCAGCGGGCTCTGCCCGGCATCCGCCGCGGGTTGAAGGGTAGAGGCCACGCCCCGACGTGTAGCCAGGGAAGCTCTGAACGAATCGTGACACGGCGCCTTGGCCCGTCTAATCGCCCATTT
>JBMYTL010000143.1:0-4801 GCA_049604295.1 Gammaproteobacteria bacterium | reverse complement strand
CCTCATCGAGTCGGTCGGGGGGCTGGTGGCTGAAGCGCGCCAGATCTTTCAAGGCATCGACATAGCTGCTCTGGGTACGCGGCGAATAGCCGCGTTGACGCATCGCCTCGAGCGTCTTCTCTCTCAAGCTCATCATGATGGAGCTCTCCGGTGGTTCGACCCCCATCGGGCCACCAGAAAGTGTGGTCAACGCTCACAACTACGCCGCCGGTACCACCCCAACAACAAACCCCGGCTCAGGGCCGGGGTTCACTACATCCTTCAACGAAGGGAACAGGCTGCCGCGAAGCGGCTTAGTTCAACTAGGTATAGGAAGCCACTGGCTTCCTAACGCGATAAACATTACGACCAGTCTGCGGGGCAACGTATTGATCGGCCTAATGTTTCGCTGGTCTTTAACTTCGAAATCCCTGATTAGGACGCCACCGGCTACCTTTATCGGGTTAGGAAGCCATCGAGCACACGTGCTCATGCGTCGCCGATGAGCCGCGCCCACCCGGCAAACCACTGAAATCTCTTCCGTTTCCCTGATTTCGGGCATCCGTGTTCGTCCTCTCGTCTTCACTCTGCTCCAAACGGTGCTGACGCGGCGTGTGTCCGTGATACGGGTTTCGTGACCGGGCCGCGGCCTTCACGCAGCGGCAGACATGCTGTCGGCCGCTCGTGCTTTGTTTGATTAAAGCGGCGATTGCCAGTGGCCGCAACGTGCCGGGCACGGGGGAGGCCGATCTGGGCCGCGGCGCAGCAAGGTGCGTCACCCTTGGGTGGCGTTTTGCTGTGACACCACCGGTACGCGTTCACTCCCACCAATCCCCCTCGTTCTCGCCATCGGGATCGTAGTCGAAGGTGATCTCCGCACCGGCCGGGATGGCGGTGCTTGCGTATAGATCGAATTCGCTGAACTCGGCATTCGGGGTATCCGAGTGATTGAGGTACTTGAGGGCGTTGCGGCCCACCCGGCCGATGGGCTTTTCCGGTGCCATGACCCACAGCGTGAACTTGCTGTCGCGCTTGGCCTTCGGGCCTTCATAGGTGCCGATGTAGGCGCCCTTGGGTACGTCAACCTTGGCAAAACAGCCCTTTCCGTGGATGCTGGACGACGCAACATAGACCTTCTCTTCAAGGGACAAGGCCTCGAATTCCTGGACTGATTTCGATGGCATACAGGGAGTTATCTCAATGTCAGGGACACGACCACCCTACCCCACCCGGGTGACACGACGCAGCCTGCCGCCCCGGCTGACGCGGTTTCTCGCACTGGTTTTGTTTTTGGTTCCGGGCCTGCTCGGCACGGCCCATGCGGCGGTGTACACCTGGACCGATGCGGACGGAGGCGTCCATTACGGTGACAGGCCAACCGGGGTTGCTGCGCGTGAACTGCGGATCGACCCGGATGCCAACGTCACGAGCAAGGCGGCAGCGCGCACGCGGGCCCGGGTCGCGGAGGTCTTCGACGGCGACACCATTGCCCTGGAATCGGGTCGGCTGGTGCGACTGGTGGGCATCAATGCGCCGGAGACCGCGAAACAGGGTAAGCCGGGGGAGCCCGGTGGTGAAGCGGCGACCCGCGCATTGCGCGATTGGATCGAGGGGCGTTGGATCACCGTCGAACCGGGCCCCGAGCGCGAGGATCGCTACGGACGTATGCTCGCGTTCATCCACGATGACCGCGGCCGCCTGGTCAATGCGGAGTTGCTGCGCGAGGGACTGGCTCACAGTTACTTCTTCCTGCCACGCATCATCCATGAGCGGGCCCTGCTGGAAGCGGAGGCGGAGGCACGCGCGGCCGGGCGCGGCATCTGGTCCGGGCCTGCCGGTCAGCTCCAAACTCCGCAATCGCTGCGCGACGCCGCCAACAGCTTCCGCCAGGTTCGGGGCCGCGTCAGCCACGAACGTCGCCAGAACGGCGTCCGGTTCGTATTCCTCGACCGCGTCCTGGGGCTGCGTATCGCCGACAACCTCGATTCCATCCCCGGCAGCCTCATCGGTCGCACGGTGGTGGCCCGGGGCAAGGTCCGCAGCCGCAAGAAGGCCCTCTGGATGGACATCCGCCACCCCAGCCAGTTGCTTCTGGAGCCAGCCGACAGCCAGCCCCTCCGTGCCGTACAAGACAAAGGGCGGGCCGACCAGTGAGTGCCACGACCGACACACGCCCTATACTCTGCGCCTACTTTTTCTCCTCCACGTCTGCCCATGAATATTGCCGATCTGCGCCGCGAGTACGTCTATGCCGGTCTGAGCCGAGCCGATCTCGACGAGGACCCCTTCGCCCAGTTCGAGAAGTGGTTTCAGCAGGCCTCCGACGCCGAGGTTGAACAGCCCAATGCCATGAGCCTGGCCACCGCCGGGGCAGATGGCATGCCGTCCCTGCGCACGGTGCTGCTGAAGTACTTCGACCGCGACGGGTTCGTCTTCTACACCAACTACGGCAGCCACAAGGCCCAGGACCTGGATGCGAACCCCCAGGCGGCACTGCTGTTCCCTTGGCTGGAGCTGGACCGGCAGGTGAAGGTCCAGGGCCCGGTGGAGAAGATCAGCGCCGCCGAGTCGCTGAAATACTTCACATCGCGTCCGCGCGGCTCCCAGGTCGGCGCCTGGTGCTCTCACCAGAGCCGCGTCGTGTCCTCACGTTCCATGCTGGAGGCGAAGTTCCAGGAGATGAAGGACCGATTCGGCAACGGGGAGATCCCCCTCCCTTCCTTCTGGGGCGGCTACCGGGTCAGGCCGATCATGATCGAGTTCTGGCAGGGCCGGGAGAATCGTCTCCACGACCGATTCCGCTTCGACCGTGAGGCGGATGGCGGCTGGAACATCCGGCGTCTGGCCCCCTGACAGCCGCCCTTGCCCCGGTTCAAAGCGTCCGCACGAGCAGTCCCAGACCGATCATCAGGATCAGCCCGTAGGCCATGCGCCGGTAATCGTGGTCGCTGAAACGCCGGTACACCCGGATACCCAGGAAGGTGCCCAGGAGCAACGCGGGCGTCGCCACCACGACCCAGAACACCACCGCGGTGGTGACCAGGCCGGCAACCGCGTGGCTCAGCGACGTGATGACCGTGGAGATGCCGAAGAACAGGGCGAGCACGGCCTTGCGCCGGTGCTGGTGCCAATCCTGGGCCATGACATGCACGATCACCGGCGGCCCGTTGGCACTGAACGCCGCGCCCATGGCCCCCGAAGCCGCACCCAGGGCAACCGGCCATTCGCGCATCCAGCGCGGCGAGCCCCCACCGCGCAGTGACCACAGCGCGTAGCCGATCAGGAGGCCACCCAGAACGCCCATGAGCGCATTGACCGGGGCATCCAGCAGAAACCAGATGCCCAGAGGCGTACCCAGCACATAACCGCCGATCATCGGTATGACCGGGCGCCAATCGATATGCGCGCGCAGGTCGTGCAGGTTGACGGCGGTGATAGCGATCATGGCCAGGGCGAAGACAGGCACCGCCGTTGCGAGCCCCAAGACGGTTATCAGGAGCGGCACGGCGATCAACCCGGAACCGAAGCCCGCGAGCCCCTGAACGAAACCGGCAAGCAAGACGATGGCGCTGACCTGTGCCAGCAGAATCCAGTCCGGCACGAAGGCGGTCAATCGTCCGCCAGGCTCTTCACGACCAGCTCGTTGACGTCCTTGGACAGCCCCTCGATGCCTGCGATGCGTTCGAGTTGGGCCCGCATGGCGTCACGGCGATCCGCCGTGTAACGGCGCCAACGGGTGAAGGGCGAAGCCATGCGCGCGGCAACCTGGGGGTTGAGGCCGTTGAGCTCGATGATGCGATCGGCGAGGAAGGCGTAGCCCGAGCCATCGGCGGCATGGAAGTGCACCGGGTTCATGGCCGCGAAGGCCCCCACCAGCGAACGCACCTTGTTGGGGTTGGTCATGCTGAATGCCGGGTGCTCCATGAGGGAACGGACGTGGGCCAGGGCATCGGGGCGATCGGCCCCCGCCTGAATGGCGAACCACTTGTCCATGACCAGGGCATCGTCCTTCCAGCGTTGCTGGAACGCCTCCAGGGCCGCCCGGGCCTCGGGCTCATCGCGTTCGGCCAGCTGTGCCAGGGCGGCGAGGCTGTCGGTCATGTTGTCCGCTGCCCGGAACTGGGCCAGGGCCAGCTCCAGGCCCGCCGCATCCTTACCCGCGCAGAGGTAGCCCAGGCAGACATTGCGCAGGCTGCGCTTGCCGATGGACACCGGGTCCGGCGAGTAGGCACCGGACACCGCGTTCGCGGCGTACACCCGGTGCAGCTCATCCCCCAGGGCATGGAGCACGCCACGGCGCACCGCGGTCAGCGCGGCATGCAGCGCATCGATATCGATCGCATCCATGTGCTCGCCCAGGTACGCAAACCCGGGCAGGGTCAAAACCTGGGCCAGCAGGTCACGATCAGCATCCTCATCCAGAAGGGCCGCGCGGAAGGCGTCGATGAAACTGTCGGGCACGTTCAGGGGGCAGCCCGCCTGGTGATCGGCCACCAGGCCCAGAATGAGCTTGATGCCCAGGTTCTGGGCCGCGTCCCAGCGGTTGAAGTCGTCACTGTCATGGGCCATGAGGAAGGCCAGGTCGGCCTCGGAATGGTCGTAACGCACCTTTACCGGCGCGGAGAAACCCCGCAGCAGGCTCGGGCGCGAGCCCTCGGGAACCCCGGCGAAACGCAAGGTCTGGGTCGCCTCGGTCAGGTCCAGGACCCGGGTGGTCGCGGCGCCCGCCGCGCTCTCCCCTTCCAGCACGACAGGCACGTCGGCACCGTCGGGCCCCACGAGTCCGAGCGCAAAGGGAATGTGGAAGGGTTCCTTGTCCGGC
>JBMYTL010000142.1:0-4913 GCA_049604295.1 Gammaproteobacteria bacterium | reverse complement strand
TCGACCAGACGCGCGGCCTGAAGAAGCCGGTGCTGGCTTGCGTGATGGGGCGGCAGCGCAGCGACGAGGCGCACCAGATCCTGCAGGACGCCGGCATCCCGGTGTTCCGCTATCCGGAGGACGCCGCTCCCACAAAACCGCCGCCCGGCCCCCGACTCTGGCACAACCCCCTGTAGGAGCGGGCTCGCCCGCGAACAGCGGCGGTGGTCGGTGCCGAGGCCCTTTCGCGGGCAAGCCCGCTCCTACAGGGACAAGGATCACCGGCCTCGGCATTGCGTTGGCACCTTCCACGTTGGAGCGGCCTCCCGCCGCGATATTCCCCCGGGTGCGCGCAAGACCCATCGTGGCGAGACGCCGCTCCCACGGCGAGACCATCGCCGAACACACGATGTGAGGCGCGCCCCATGATCGAATCCGACGCCCTGGCCGCGGTCACGCTCACCCTGCAACTGGCCGCCCTCACCGTGCTCATCCTGCTCCTGCTGGGCGGCCCCCTGGCCTGGTGGCTGGCCCATACCCGCAGCCGCCTGAAAACCCCCATCGAGGCCATCACGGCCCTGCCCCTGGTGCTGCCGCCCACGGTGCTGGGCTTCTACCTGCTCATCCTGCTCGGCCCCAAGGGCCCGCTCGGCGCCCTGTCCGTGGCCCTCACCGGTGCGCCCCTGGCCTTCTCCTTCGCCGGCCTGCTCATCGCCTCCTGCCTGTACTCACTGCCCTTCGTGGTGCAGCCCCTGCAGGCGGCCTTCGAGGGCATGGACCGGCGCGTGGTCGAGGCGGCCTGGACCCTGGGGGCGAGCCGTTTGCGGGCCTTCTTCACCATGGTCATTCCGCAGATCCGCCGGGGCCTGCTCACTGCCGTTGTGCTCGGCTTCGCCCACACCCTGGGCGAGTTCGGCGTGGTGCTCATGGTGGGCGGCAACATCCCGGGGGAGACCCAGGTGGTGTCCATCGCCATCTACGAATACGTCGAGATCCTGGAATACGGCATGGCCCACACCCTATCCCTGGGCCTGCTGCTGCTGAGCTTCCTGGTGCTGACCATCGTCTACGGGGTCAACCGCCGCTGGACAGGGGGGATGCACGCTTGACCGACGAAGCAACGACGCCCCATGGAGCCGAGATCGATATCGGCCTGCGCCGGGGACGTTTCAATCTCGATGTGAACCTGACCCTGCCCGAGCGCGGCATCACCGCCATCCTCGGCCCCTCCGGCGGTGGAAAGTCCAGCCTGTTGCGCGCCATCGCCGGGCTGGAACGGCCCCATCGCGGCCACGTGCGTATGGGCGGCGAGACCTGGTTCGACGCCCGTCGCCGCGTGCACCTCCCCCCCCAGAAACGGCGCGTGGGCATGGTGTTCCAGGACTACGCCCTGTTCGACCACATGAGCGTGTTCGACAACATCGGCTACGGCCTGCCCAAGGCCCGGCGCGCCGATGCCGCCGCCTACTGGATGGACCGCCTGCACCTGGAAGACCTGGCCGACCGCTACCCCCGGCAACTGTCCGGCGGCCAGAAACAACGCGTTGCCCTGGCCCGCGCCCTGGCCCCCGAGCCGGAGATGCTGCTGCTCGACGAACCCTTCTCCGCCGTCGACCAATACCTGCGCCAGCGCCTGCGCGCCCAACTCCAGGGCATAGTCACCGGCATGACCCAGCCCGTGCTCATGGTCACCCACGACCTGGAAGAGGCCCGCCAGGTGGCCGACTGCATCGGCGTCATCGTCGACGGGAAACTGCTGCGCCTCGGCACGACACAGGAGGTCTTCGCCGACCCCGGCTGTTTTGAGGTCGCCCGCGTCCTGGGTTGGCGCAACCTGCTGCCCGTATCCACCCTCACCGGCCGCCGCGTATCCGGCCCCTGGGGTGCCATGGACCTGTGCCGCGAACCGCCCACCGATACCGCCTGGCTCGCCGTCAGCGCGGAGTATCCCCGTGTTTCCGGGCCGCGCATCGCCGGGGGTCGCGCGGAAACCGACGACCCCCACCACCTGCATGCCCGTCTCGTCCGCGCCACCGAGCTGGGCGCCGTGCGCGAACTGCAATGCCGCCTGGACGACGGCACCCCGTTCTTCCTGCAACGGCCCTGGAACGAACCCGTACCCGCGCCCGGGTCGGACGTGACCGTGACCATACCCAGCGGACGCCTGCGCGCCCTGCCCGAGGGACGGGTGCACCTCACCCCTGACGAAAAGCCGGGATTGCCCGAGCAAGCACAGCCCGGCTTGCGGACCGTCTGACCGCTGGCCCGCCCGGGACTACACCCCCTTAAGGCCATCGCGGTGCATGTGGGAGCGGCGTCCCGCCGCGATGGCCACCCGGGGACGATGCGCCACCACGATCATCAGACTAATAGCCAGATTCCGTCGCACGGGCTTTTCACGCACCATCATCCCCATAGCGCCAGGAGGCGAACGCAAGCAGGTAAAGGAGGACAGCATGATGCTGAAGGCAGGGATCATGGCCATGGCGCTGATCGGAGCAACGGTCGGAGGCGCGGGGGCAGAGGAAGTGGCAGGGGCAGCAGCGGCCGACGAGATCGACCCCGGGCCCTTCATCGCCCTGCTTGAGACGCTGCGGGAAGCCGTCGAGGCAGGGGACTACGCACGGTTCGCCGCGCGCACGATTCAACCGGGACCAGCCGATCCGGAACACCTGCGCGACCACTTCGACGCACTGCGCGAGCCCATCCTGGCCTTCATGCCCGACCCGCAAGGCGCGCGGGTACTGCGCATGCAGGCCCGCGCCGACGAAGTCCTGCTGGTGCTGCGCACCGGCCCGGACAACCCGGAGTTCATCACCCTGGAGGCCTGCCGCTTCCACCGCCGCGACGGCATCTGGAAACTGGACGGCCGTTTCCGGTTATCCACCCTGTCGCGGAGCGACGAGGACAGCGACCGCCGCCGGATCGAGGCGGAGTTGGATGGGAAGGCGATGTTTCGGTTCGGTGACTTGCACCGCAGCGTACCCGAGGCGCCCGCCCCGCCGAGGTGACTGAGGCCTCCCTGCCAGGGTGCACCATGTGCACCTCATCAACGGGTGCCATTGTTTCGTCGGACATCAATCGCTGGGAAAGTGGCGGCTTTGGGCACGAAGCGGACATCTCCGCACCTACCAAATCTCTTGAGTGCGTTTACTCAGGAGCTTGGTATGTTTCTCCTGCTAGCTATTGCTGCTTCCTCCAACGGCTGACCATTAATCCAACTTTGCGTTTGGGTATCCTTTCAAGATTATCAATCAGCGGAAACGGCAGTGTTTCAATTTCGTATTGCCGTCCAAAATCTCGAAGGATTGCCAGCCAAAGCCGCGTTGTTACTCGCGCATCATTCAGAGCACGATGAAAAACCTCTTCGCCCCTAATTCCTAGCATCTCCGATAACGCCGCAAGCGTGTGGTGTCTTTCATCAGGGTAAACTCGACGGGATACCAGCATAGAGCAGGTAAAACTCCATATAGGTTTTTCGCCGGCCAATGCCATTTCATATTCCAAGAACTTTTTATCAAACGATGCAGAGTGAGCAACCAAGTCGAACCCTTTCGAGAATCGGTGGAATTCTTGCATCGCCCGAGTTGGATCCATCCCGTCTCGACGAAGCATCCTCTTAGTGATTCCAGTTAGGTTTGTAATATCTGACGGTATTGGAATGCCAGGATTGACGAGGCAACTGAATTCACCGCAAATTCTTCCATTCTCCAGCCGGACAGCTCCGATCTCAATGATGCGTCCATCCTCTCCCGGCTGAAGGCTTGTTGTCTCAAAATCCACAACAATGACGGTATTGGCATTGTTGTGATCCCTATCTCTCTCAACCGACTTTAGAAAACGAATCGGGCTGGGTTGAATTGATTTGCCGGACACGAACACGCGTGGCAATTGCTTCAGAAACGTATACACCTTGCGCCAAAGTGTGGTTTCAATCCTGTAACGGATTCCCATGATGTCCAGAAACGCAAGATCCAACGTCCACTCGTGCGTACTTCTTTCAGACCAAATCTTGAATTGGTCGCGCACATAATCTTGTGACTGCTTTTTGGACCAGGAGTTGACCAATGACAAATGACTAAGGGCTCGATCGCCATTTTCTTTAAGCTTGGCAAACCCGAAGTGTTTCACCTCGTGACAAGATGGACATAAAGCGACCAGCCGAACTAGATACTGAATGAAATGAACATCGTCATAGCACCAGACCTCGTGACATTCTACGGGGTGCTCAGGCCCCACACCTCCGCATACTTCACATCTGTACTTTGCGCTCTTATATGTTGCGCGGCGAAGCACGTCCCACTGGTCACGGGAGAGCAAGGTGCGCAGATTCCTGCCCCATGCTTTCCTTGGCACCAATTCAATAGTTAGTTTGGGTTCCACAGTTGATCACAAAGGGCATCTGGCAGGTCTTGCATTATCGCGAATAAAAAGCACGAATTGCAGCGAGGATTATTGGGGACAGAGCAGGTTTTTCCATCCGCACTCTGCGTTCGCGGGAACGTCCGCTCCTACAGGCCCGCCAAACCGAGGCCTGCCGACGTCAGCTTTGCGCCGCTACTCGACGCCGCCCACCCAAGGGTGGGCACTCCGGAGGAGGGTGGGTTTGGCTTATGGGCGTAAGGGCTGAGACGGCGGGCAGGGATGGTCGTTTCCGCTGGGTCTGTTTGAGTGATCGGGTTCAGCCACGATGGGCGTTGGCGCGGAATGCCGGACCTTGGAGCGGGGGTTGAGGCTGTTCGCGGCTAAAGCCGCTCCTACGGGCGGGATGCTTTGTAGGAGCGCCCTTCCGGGCGCGAAGGGTGGTGGCACGGCGTTGAGGTCCGATTCGCGCCTCGAAAGGCGCTCCTACAGTGGCTGTTCTTCGTCTTGCCGGGTTAACGCCTCGCTCACCCGTTCCATCTCTTCCAAGCTGGCGATGATTTCGGCGAGGG
>JBMYTL010000141.1:0-4959 GCA_049604295.1 Gammaproteobacteria bacterium | reverse complement strand
GCATTCCTCACCGGCGGGGTCTCCCCAATCCTTGCCGATCTCACCGGCGGGTCGGGCCGCGGTCGCGGCGCTGGAAAACAGACACATCAAGCTGATCAGACAACTCAAGAGGCCCAGCTCACGGCCCCACCTTGCAGTGCTCATCGGTACTCCCCCTCCCCCCGTTCACGTCGATGCACGACGGGTGTATTTGGTGTTTCTTGCGACTCACGCCGCCCGCACTCCCAGCCGGAAGCCCGGGGTATGCCGCAAAATACGCAACGTGAAAGGGGTTTATCCTTGAGCTGTCTCAAGAACGAAAATTCAGCACGGCGTGCCGCCACAAGGCCACGGCCCTTGGCGACCCATAGGACGTTTCGTGAGTTTGATCAACGCGTTGTCAGCACCATGGGCGACATCATGAGCGGCTTGATACGCATGCCTCACGCAGGACGGAGCGCCAGAAAAACCTCCTGGAGTTCGCGATGAGAACCGAGACCCAGCCCATTTCCGGAGACGAGATATCGGCCCTGGGTCTGTTCGGGCACGACTCGCCACAAGCCAACGCGGAGATTGCCTCCTCTGCTCAGCGCCTCAGTGCGCCACGTGGCGAGCAGATCATTCGCCAGGGCATGGTGCCGGAGGGCCTGTACGGTGTCCGCGAGGGGCGCCTCAAGCTGTATCTGCTCGGCTGCAATGGTGAGGAACGGGTGATCCGCATCCTTGAACCCGGTGAAACCTTCGCCGAGGCTCTTATGTTCAACAGCATCCCGAGCCCGGTGTATGTGGAAACTCTGACCCCCTGCATCCTGTGCTTCATCCCCCGTGATGCGATATACGCCCACCTGGGCCGCGATCCGGAATTCACCCTGGCCATGTTGCAGGGCATGAGCGGCATGCTGCGCCAGTTGATCATCGACCTGGAAACCTGCTGCATGCACAACGCCCTGGGGCGCGTAGCGGGCTACCTGCTCAAATTGGCCGAGGCCACCCCGCCGCCTCACTGCGAAATCCAGCTCCCGGCCACCAAATCGCTCGTGGCCTCGACTTTGAACCTATCGGCTGAGACTTTCTCCCGCGAGTTGCACCGTCTGGAACATCAGGGTGTGATCCGCATCAGCCGCCGCACCATCTACGTCCAGGACCTGTCCGTGCTGCAAGACCGGGCAGGCGTGGCGATCGAGCCCGCGGGCTCCGTCCCGCGGTAAACCGCACCGTTATCACCCGGCCCCCGCTCATGTCTGTTCTTATCCTCGCCGTTGGCAACCTGCTCCTCACCGATGAAGGCACGGGCATCCATGTCCTGCGTCACCTCATTAAGCATCACCCGGATCTTCCGGGCGTGGAGTTCCTCGATGGCGGCACACTCAGTTTCACCCTCGCCGGGCCGATCGAGGAGGCGGACGCCCTGATCGTCATCGACGCAGCGGAACTGCTTGCCAGCCCGGGCACGGTGCGGGTGTTCGAGGACGAGGACATGGACAAGCAACTGGGGCTGGCGAAGCTGAGCGTGCACGAAGTCGGCCTTATCGACCTCATGGACATGGTGCGACTGTCCGGACACCTGCCCGAGCGCCGTGCCCTGGTCGGCATCCAGCCGCTGACCATTGCCGAATGGGGCGAACTGCCCTCTCCCCCGGTGGCGGCCGCCATTCCCCAGGCAGCCGAGGCTGTGCTGAATATCCTCGACCGATGGAATGATCAGAACCCTGGCTGAGAAGGGACTGAAACCCGGGTAAGGCATGGAGACCAACCCCCTCCCTGCAAACGGGGCGACCTGAATCAATATCCGGGAAACTGCTTATATTGAGCATTGCCCCCATTGATCGTGGTCATTTTCGCCCCCTCTATTCCCGACCAAACTCGTGGGCAATGAACGCTCACACTTCCAACCTGGACGTCGCCAGCACCGTGAACGGCGTCGCAGTGGAGTTCCTGCCCCAGGGCACGGACGGCACGGTGCCAAGTGGCAACGTGGAGCCTCTGCTGCACGAGATCGTCCACGCCCTGGAAGCCCTGGCCCGCGATGGCGCGACCGCCATCATCGACCTTGAGGCCATGCCCCTCGCGCCCGGCGAGGCCGACCGTATCCGCGCGGTACTCGGCGAGGGCGAGGTGCGTTGCACCCTGTCGGCCCTCGGTGAAAGCAGCGTGGCGGAGACCGGGATCCCCGGCGTCTGGTGGATCGAACACCACAATGCCGAGGGCATTTTGATGAGCCGCTTCATCGAGGTGACACGAATCCCATCGATTCTGCTCACCGCTCCCGAGGACCTCACGGAAGCCGCAACGGTTTTGCGGGCCCGCATGGACGAGGACACCGGCTAAGGAAGCGTTTCAACACCCCATCGGTGCGCGGCGAGCGACCATCGCTCACCCCATCGGTGCCAACGGATCGACGCAGGAGAACAGAACCATGTCCGACCGTTCGAACCCGCTTCCCGGCTCCATCGCGGAGCTCGGCGAAGAAACACTGGCCGATGCGCTCCGCCGCCAGGGTGTTTCGCGTCGTGGCTTCATGAAATTCTGCGCCGGCCTCGCTTCCATGATGGCCCTGCCTCCGACCATGGCCCCAGCCATAGCAAAAGCCCTGGAACAGGCCAAACGTCCGTCCGTGATCTGGCTTTCCTTCCAGGAATGCACCGGCTGCACGGAGTCCCTCACGCGCTCCCACTCGCCGACCATCGAGGGGCTGATCTTCGACGCCATTTCCCTGGATTATCACCACACCCTCCAGGTGGCCGCGGGCGACGGAGCCGAGCATGCCCGCGAGGCGGCCATGAAGGACAACTGGGGCAAGTACATCCTGGTGGTGGACGGCTCCATCCCCCTGGCAGAGAACGGCATCTACTCGACCATCGCAGGCATCACCAACCTGCAGATGCTCAAGGACACCGCCGAGGGCGCCGCCGCCATCGTTTCGGTAGGCACCTGCGCCGCCTACGGGGGCCTTCCCAAGGCCAACCCCAACCCCACCGGTGCCGTGGCGGTGACCGACATCATCAAGGACAAGCCCATCATCAACGTCCCGGGCTGTCCGCCCATCCCCACGGTGATCACCGGGGTCATTGCCCAGGTGCTGACCTTCGGTATTCCCGAACTGGATGATCTGGGGCGACCCAAGGCCTTCTTCGGCACCTCCATCCATGACCGTTGCTACCGCCGCCCGTTCTACGAACGCGGCCAGTTCGCCGAGAGCTTCGACGACGAGGGCGCGCGCAAGGGCTGGTGCCTGTACAAGTTGGGCTGCAAGGGACCGGTGACCTACAACGCCTGCGCCACGCTCAAGTGGAACGAAGGCACATCCTGGCCGGTGGAATCGGGCCATGGTTGCATCGGCTGCTCGCAACCGGATTTCTGGGACATGGGCGGCTTCTACAAAGCCCTGTCCATGGGCAAGCTCGGCTCCGCCGAAGGCATCGCCATGGCTGCCGGGATCGGTGCGGCCGCGGGCATAGGATCGGCCTTGCTGGCGCGCGGCAAACAGAAACCCGCTCAGGAGGAGATCGAGGCGGCAATCAATTCACATCCGGCGGTAACCGGCAAACACGGTGAGGAAGCCTGAGATGAATGCGCTCAGGCCCGACGCCCCATACCTCTCGACTGAAAACGCACCGACCCTGGAGGTGCTGTCATGACTCTGCTCGACTTCGCCCGCGGCCCTGGCCTTCAGTGGTCGCTGATCATCCTCGTGGCCGGTCTGCTGATCCGTGTGGTCGGTGCCCTGCTGCTGGCCCGTGAGACGGACTGGTCCAAGCCCCGCGCGGGTTCCACCGGACCCGGCATTCGCGCGGTGTTCAGCCGCTTCTTACCGCACCGCGAGTTCGTCAAACCCACCATGTTCCACCTGGTCGCCGGTTACGTGCTGCACATCGGGCTGTTCGTGGTGATCTTCTTTTTCGGCCCGCACATCGCCTTCATCCAGGACCTCACCGGCCTTAACTGGCCCGGCCTTCCCAATGACGTGGTGTTGATTGCGGGGGTACTTACCGGGGCATCGCTGATCGCCTTCCTGGTACGCCGCATGACCCATCCGGTGATGCGCCAGATCTCAGGCTTCGACGATTACGCCAGCAACCTGATCACCTTGGCCCCCATCGTCACCGGCATCATGGCCTACGCCCATGTGGGCATGGACTACGAGACCATGCTGGCCGTACACATCCTGAGTGTGGAGCTGCTGTTCGTGTGGATTCCGATCAGCAAGCTGGCCCACCTCGTCCTGTTCATCCCATCGCGCTTCCAACTGGGGTCCGCCCTGGGCCGTCGCGGCGTGAAAGCCTGAGGACAGAACAATGACCGTTGATATGCAACGCTTCGAGATGTTCCGCCAAGGCGTGGAGATGCTGCCCCAGATGGCGCAACCCACGGACATGCCCGCCGCCGAACGGCTCGCCAAGGTGAAGACCACCTTCCGCGCCAAGCTCAACGCCAACATGGCCGTGGAGCTGGAGTCCTGCGTCCATTGCGGGCAGTGCGCGGAAGCCTGCCATTTCTACAATGCGACCCAGGACCCGAAATACACGCCGATCCGCAAGCTGGACCTGCTCAAGCGTTTCTACCGCCGCGAGGTCTCGCCCCTGCGTTGGATTCACCAGCTCTACACCCGTGACATCACCATCCAGGAACTCGAGGAGTGGCAGGAGCTGGTCTACGACTCCTGCACTGAGTGCGGACGCTGTTTCATGGTCTGCCCCATGGGCATCAACATTGCGTCCATGGTGAACGTGAACCGCCAGGCCCTGGCCAACGCCGGCATGATCCCGCCCGAGCTGCGCGCCATGGAGCAGGAGCAGTACAACGGCCCGACCCTGTTTAACATGGGACCGGAGCAGGCCGAGGGCGCCATCGCCCAGATGAGTGAACAACTGGGCATCGACATCCCGCTCAACAAGGACAAGGCGGAGGTCATGCTGCTGACCTCGGTCGTAGAGGTGATGATCTTCAACGACCAGCTCATCGGTGGCATCAAGGTGCTCA
>JBMYTL010000140.1:0-5021 GCA_049604295.1 Gammaproteobacteria bacterium | reverse complement strand
CGCGAACAGCGGTGGGACGAAGATTCATGCTGATCGCGGCTGAAGCCGCTCCTACGGGGTGAGGTCGTTGCCACATCGCCCCATCCCTGATGTGTTCCACCGCTGGGCTCATCGACTTGCGCCCGTGCCCACGGGCAGCGCGGTCTTGCGGATGATCTTCTTGGCCTGGGCACCCTTCTGGGCGATGCCCTGATCGGAAAGCCAGACGATGGCCCCGGTCTGGCAGCGCTCGGTGGCGAGGCGCGAGGCCAGGGCGTTGTTGCTGTAGTCGACCACCGCCAGGTTGTTGACCATGGTGATCACGCCCTCGGGGGTGTCCTTGGTGCAGCGTTCGCAGGCGGTGCAGGCCACTTCGCAGACCTCTTCGGCCTTCTCGTCCTTGTCCTGGTTGGCGCAGGCCACCCACAGGCGGTGGCTGACCTCATGGATGCTGAACAGGCCCTTGGGGCAGATCTCCTCGCAGTCACCGCAAGCGGTACAGCGGTCTTCGATGACGATGGGCAGGCCGTTGCGGTCCAGCACGATGGCGTCCTGGTCGCAGATCTCGGCGCAGTCGCCCAACCCTAAGCAGCCCCAGTGGCAGGCCTTGGGGCCGCCCGAGAGCACGGCGGCGGCGCGGCAGGAATCGATGCCCTTGTAATGGGAGCGCATGCGCGCGACGTGGGAGCCACCGGCGCAGGCCAGGCGCGCCACGCGCTTCTCGACGTCACCGGCGTCCACGCCCAGGTAATCGGCGATGTCGTCGATGTTGTCCTTGGAGTTCACCGTGCATTGGCTGGGCTGGCCCTCGCCCTTGATCAGGGCCTCAGCGAAGGGGCGGCAACCGGCCGCGCCGCAGGCCCCGCAATTGGTGGCGGGCAGCATGTCCTCCACCTCACCGATGCGTGGGTCCTCGTAGACCCAGAGCTTGCGGTTGGCGAAGGCGAGGGCGCTTGAAAGCACCAGCCCCAATACGGCCATGAACCCAACCGCGCTCACGACCAGGACGATCTGATTCTCCACTGACGAAAAGCCCTCCAGAGCCGTTTTCCCCGTGCCCGCCGGGAGATCACGTATCCGGGCCGGGGTTATTGTTGCGGCGCAGTGTAGGCAAGCGAAACCGGGGCTTTGCAGTGGGTAGGGCTAATAATCACTATTGGGAAACGGACGAAATGGCTCCGAAAACGGCGGTGAACGGTTATAAACAGGTCAGAAAATGAGTATATAAGTTCATGTTTATAAACAGGATTCCACGATGTGGAAGTCGCTTTTCCGTTGAGAAATTTCCGGTGCATGGCTATTCGTAACAAAGCGGTTACTTGATCCTGGTCAAACGCTGCGCATGGGCGGATTTCCATCGACGTGCTGCATGCGCACGGTGGAGTCGTGGAGCACGGTCGTGGGAGTCACCGGGGGCATCATTCAGTGACTGCGTGGCTTACGGAAATAACGCCCGAGCACTGGGGCCAAGAGGAAGCTGATCCCCACCCGGAGGACGTGATGCACCACTACGAAAGCGGGGTCCAGGTGCAGGGCAAGGGCTATCAGCGACATCTCCGCGAGGCCACCCGGGGCAAACGCGAGAAGGGCCGCGAGGAACGGCATACCGACGGTGATGTTCAGCAACAGGGCCACTCCCGCCGAGACCAGCAACAGGAGAAGGACGGTCACCAACATGTGCGCGCTCAAGCGGGCGATTTCCCGGGCCTTGTAACCCTGGAAACGGCTGCCCAGGGCGCTACCCATGACCCACAGGCCGATCCCGAGCAAGGGGCCGGGGATGTCCACGGCGACGACCCCGCCGAGGTAGAGGGGCGCGACGAAGATCACCGGCCCGAAGATTTGCGGAGCAACGAGTCCCAGTCGTCCGCCAGCGAAATTCCCCAGCGCGGCGAGCGCGAGGACGAACAACAGTTCCAGTGGATCGGCGTCCATTCCGGTCAGGAGCATGTCCACCGGGTCACGCAGACCGTTTGTCTGACCGGCGAGGGCGAAGGCCAGAACGAAAACGGCGAGCGCGATGCGCAGGGCATGGGCCGTCGCGATCTTGCCCTCATCGCCTCCATAAGCGGTTCCGATGACGATCATGGGAACCAGTCCCCCGGGGACCGCGGCGAAGACGGCGGAGACCCGGTCCATGCGAACAACACGGCGCAGATAGGCCCAGGCCACGCCGCCTCCCACCACGATATAGACCGGGACCATGGCGGCGCTGAGCGGCCAGTGGCGAGCGCTCTCGAGGACGTCGGGCGTGAATTTGCTGGCCAGGAACAGGCCAAGCACCGTGAGAATCGCCGTGCGCAGATTCTCCGGGACACCGACAGGCACACCCGCGAGCGCTGCCACCAGGGTGGTTGCGAGGGGACCGAGCAACAACGCCAGAGGCATGTTGATCAACAGCCCGATCGCCGCGCCGAGGGCACCGATGCCGAGGGCGAGCGCGGTGCGTCGGCCAACGCTCTTGGGGGACGGATTCAATCGGGGGTGCCTGTGCCTGGGAATGAAGTGAGAAACGCTGGCGGATGCGTGCGCGTGGTTCATGGCCCCAGGTGGCGCGTGCGCCGGGACCGGGCCGCGGGATCGGGCACCGTGGGATCAACGCACGGTGAGTTCAGAGTATCGGGACGTCGGACAAGCCTGTTATCCGTTCCTGAGGATGCGCAACGCGTGTACGACCTCGCAAGTCCCGGCCGGTGCAGTGTTTCACCTCACGGAGGTTTAGCGGATTTGTGTAACACTATTGTCATAAACCCAACGACAAGAGGGTCCCAACCGTGTCCACCGCCGAGCAAACAAATCGCGTCCTTTTCGTCTGTAGGCACAATGCCGTGCGATCGCAGATCGCCGAGGCCCTGCTTCGACACAGGGTGGCCGGTTCGGTTTTCGTCACCAGCGCGGGTGTTGAGCCGGAACCCGTGCCCCACGAGATCCGGGGTTGGGTGGAGCAACTCAACGGCGGCGATACGGAGGTGCGTTCAAAGGCATTGTCAGAGGTTTCCGACAAGCACTTCGACACCATCATCACGCTCTGTGACAAGAGTCATGCCGCGCTCGCGGAGCACCCGGAGGACAGTCGCCACATCCGCTGGGATTTCCACCACCCCGATGACCCGTCGAGCCTCAAACACCTGGAAATCGAATTGGCTGAACGCATCGACCTGCTGGTCCAGGTCAATCGTTGGGACCGGGCCAGCACCTCCCGCCCCGGTCGGGCAGCGACGGCTTGAGTGATACACCGGCTCCCGTTTCGCTGCGCTCAACCGCGAATCCGATCCGCCCGCGCGCGGTACTGCAGGCCATAGAACATCTCCAGGTAACGCCGCGTCTCCGCACGTTCCAGGTCTGATACGTAGCGCCAGAATCCGTACACGCGGGCCAGTGTCATCATGCGTTCGGCATACAGCCGCCAGGTGTAACGGGCTTCAACCCGGTCGATGGCCCCCTTCGAAAGTTTCTCCCACGTCGACGGATCATCGCGGCTTGCCGTGATGAATTCGGCCATGCGTTCGGCGGCACGGTCTCCGTGCGTCGGGTCGATGTGAAAACCCGATAGACCATCCTCGATGATCTCCAGCGGCCCGCCGAAACAGGTGGCGAAGGTAGGCAGGCCTGTGGCCATGGCCTCAATCACCGTCAGTCCGAAGGCCTCGAACAGCGCCGGTTGTACGAATGCGCCCTTGCGATCCGCCACGGCGCGGTACAGCTCGCCGGACAGGTCCTTATCCAGGCGTTTGCCCAGCCAGCGCACCTGGCCGTCCAGGCCATACCGATCCATCAGATCGTGCATATGCTGAATCTGCTCACGCTCTTCGTCGTCACCGGATCGCCCGGGGTCGACATGCCCTGACACCACCATCAGGTTGGCGGCTTCGCGCAGCGTGGTGTTGCGTCCATACCATTCCACCAACCCGGTGATGTTCTTGATCCGGTCCATGCGCGCCATGGTGAACAGCAGCGGCTTGTCCGGTTCGGCGAGTGCACCGCGGCACTCCGGGTCCGGGCCCTGGCCATCGATGAGTTCGTCTATGCGTTCCTTCAGGTGGTGCAGGCGTCGGTCCGAATCGGTATAGGGGAAATAGATGGTTTCGTCGGCACCGGGCGAGACGATGTTGAATTTGGGGTCGTAGACATCGATGCCGTTGGTGACCCGGTACAGGCCAGGCAGGGTGAAGGCACGATGGGCCTCGTACTGGCCAACGCTTTCCTGGGTGCCGGCGATTTCCTGGAAGGTGCTGGTGATGATGAAGTCGGTCATGTTCATGGCGATCAGGTCGGCCGTGAACTGACTGGAGAAGTGGTACTGCTCCTCGTTGTCCTGCCAGTACAGGTCGGACATGAGGTACTTGGTCTTTTCCAGCGCGTGGGCGATGGTGCATTGGGTGACCCCGAGGCTGCGGGCCATGAGCGAGGCGACCAGGTTCCCGTCCGAGTAATTGCCCACGATCAGGTCCGGGCGGCCACCGAGTTCGGCCACCACTTCGCGTTCGGCATCGGCGGCGAAGCGCTCGAGGTGTGGCCAGATGTCGAAGCGACTGATCCAGTGGGGGAGAACCTCACCGTCCTCGCCCCGCATCGGGACACGCAGAATCTGGGCGCTGTGCGTGCCCGCCACGGGTTCGAGCCGCTGGTTGCAGGTGGTGCCGTCCGCCTCGGGAATCAGCCGGGTGACGATGAGGATGCGGGGTTCGATGTTGAGCCCCTGTTCAGCGAGGCGTTCGCGCATCTCCCGTTCCAGGGCACGGACCTGGTCCAGTATGTAGACGATCTGGCCCCCGGTGTCCGGTCGGCCCAGTACGTCGGCCTGCCCGAACCAGCCATGGGGCGATAGGATGGCCATGGAGAAGATCATGGGGATGCGGCCGAGGAATTGTTCCAGCGTCGCCGGGTCGGGTGCCTCGAGGATGTCGAGAAGCAGGCGGATGGTGTCTTTGACGCGGGCGCAGGTGCTGCCCCAGCCATCCTCGAACCCGAGGTTGAGCATTTGCGGGCGCAGGGCGGGCCAGGGTGTGTCCGGAGCCACGTTGTCCAGGTACTTCTGCGCG
>JBMYTL010000139.1:0-5037 GCA_049604295.1 Gammaproteobacteria bacterium | reverse complement strand
GCTGCGCGGGCGGCGCTGGCGAACTCATCCACGCCCAGGAAGCCGTTGATGTAGACGTTGTCGTGGGTGCCGGTGGGGACGAACGATGTTTCGGCGAACAGCAGGGTTCCGCTGCTCACGGCGGCGTTGTCGGTGCCGTCCGCCTCGGAGTGCAGAAGGCGGAACGAAGTCGCCAGGTGGCCGAAGCGCTGCACGGAACTGATGGCGCCGTAGTAGCCGTCGCCGGTGGGGGCGTCGGCGTCCACATAGGCCAGGTCGATGTCCACGGTGCAGCAGGACATGTCGATCTCGGTGAACAGGCCGAACAGCTGCGCGCCCCGGTCTTCACGGTTGTCGTCGCGATGGACCTGGTTCCAGCCGTACAGCGCGGCGACACGGGTGTTGGAAAGGCCCTTGATGCGGATGGAGTTGCGCACCACGCCGAGGGCGTCGATGTTGTCGTCGATGAGCATGCCCTCCTGGATGAACACCGGCTGGCGGCCGACGGCGAAGCCCCAGTCCAGGGCGCGGGTGTCGTCCGGGTCCAGGCGGGGGAATATCTCGCCCAGCTCGCCTTCCATGTACAGAGTGCGCACGCGCAGGTTGACCCCGTCCACGGAGCGGTCTTCGGGCTCGAAGCGCTGGCCGGTGAAGTCACCATCCTCGTCCAGGGGGCGGAAGCTGGCGACGATGCGCTCGGTGGGGGCGAGGCGCAGTTGCGCGAACAGGTTCAGCCGGTTGGCCCATTCGCGGTTGTGGGTGCCGCCGTTGTCGAAGTCCTGAAAGGCGGTGCGTAGATCGCCCCAGATCAGAAACTGGGGCTGCCAGACGGCCCCGGTGGGAATCTCGAAGCCCGGATCGATATTGCCCGTGGCGAGGAAGGGGGGGCCCAGCTCGATGAGGGGCGCGGTGCGTTCGTAGCCCGAGTAGTCCGGCTCGATGGGCACGTCGGAGATGCGGCTTGCCGATTCCGCGAGCGCGGTCCCGTTGGCAAGGACCGATCCCATCAGCAGGGGCAGAAGAAGGGTCGGGCTGAGGCGGCCGATGGCGGTGCCGTGGCGCTGTGGGCGGGCGCTCATTTCGCGGCCTCCATGTCGATGGTCAGGCTGCGTTCGGCCACCAGGGTGTGGCCCTCGACGAGACGATCGGCGATGTCGCGGGCGCTCAGGCCGTAATCGAAGCCGACCACCGAGATTTCCTTGACCAGGTTCACGGGGACCATGGCGGCCTTGAGCCGTACCTCCGCCGTGTAGGGCGGTTTGCCGGTGAGCCGGTCGGCGCTGATGCTGTACCCGGCCCAGCGTTCGCCGTTGGATTCGATGCCCTGCTTGTGGATGCGTGCATCCAGGGTGCGCCCGGTGAGGATGGTGGGGCGCGTGTCCGGGCGCAGGAAGGGCAGCGGATCGGGCGAGTAATTCACCGCCAGGATCTGTTCACGCTCGCCGCCGTGCACGTTGCGGGTGATGAAGGGTGATTGCAGGTTGAACAGCTGCTCGTCCAGGGGCAGTTCGCCGTTGTGCACGTAGCTTGAATGCAGGTCGCGCACGTCGCCGTTGGGGTCCAGGTCACCGGACTGGAAGATGATCGTGCCCTCGGCATCCTTCACGTCCACCTGCAACCACACCAGGCGCTCGCCGGTGAAGCCGGTGGGCACGTTGTGGCCGTCGGTGCCGTTGCGCACGGGGACGCGGAAGCGGATGCCGTCGGCATCGGCCTGCTCCAGTTCCGGCTCGCCCAGCACGTAGGCCAGTTGCAGCAGTGCCTTGCGGGCCTCGCGCATTTCGTCCAAGCGTTCGAGCTGCACGTCGATGATCTCGCGCGCCTCCTCGCGGTCGGCGGAGTCCGACCAGCGCTCGGGGAAACGGGGCAGGGGCTTGCCCGCGTCCTCGCGCTCGGCCAGGGCGTCCTCGAATTCCTCCGTGCCCCAACCGGCGCGCCAGTCGAACAGCAGCCATTCGCGCATGCTGGCGAGATCCGCCGCCTGGTCGTTGTGGGGGAAGAACCCGGGGTGCACGACCGAGTGATCCGGCCCCACGAAGCGGTGGTCGGTGAGCTTGCGTGTGGGCGTCTCGTGGCCGTTGACGATGGCGGCGGGGCCTTCGTCATAGCCGGAGACCCTGCCCGGCACCTTGCCCATGTGACAGTCCTGGCAGGAGGTGCCCGCGGCGGCGGCGGGTGAGTGTTTGTACTCGCTGAAGGCCTCTTCCAGTCGGAAGCCGTCCACCAGGGTCACGTCGTGACAGTTGCCGCAGAAACCGGAAGCGCTGAGGAATCTGAACTCCTTGGCCTCGTTGTGAATCTTGAAGCCACGCGCCTTGCGGTCCGTGGTCAGCTTCAGGCTCGTGTCCTTCAAGGTCTCGGCAAGGTTCGCATTGCCGGTAGGGCCATGGACCGGTTGGGTGATGTCGCCCTGGATGATGGGTAGGCGGCCACTGATCTTGCCCAGTGCCTTGTCGACCCGGTGGCAGGCGATGCAGGTGACGCCCTCGCGGGCGGTGGTGCCACGGTCCATGTTGCTGATGAACAGGGGTTCGCCGAGGTTCATGCCCACCGGGTTGTGACAGCGGATGCAGAAGTCGCCGTTGGTACCGTTGGTGAGTTTGAACAGCGCGGCCTGGAAACTGTTGAAGATCGGGCTGAGCTGGGTATAGGCGTGCTGGGACATCGACCACTGTTCGTATTGGCGCGGGTGGCAGTGGCGGCAGGTGGCCGCGGCGGGCATACGCTCTTCGATATAGAGATCGGAGTGTGCCTCGTAGGCCGCGGCCTGGGCCTGTGGGTCGTCAGCGGATGTCGCGCGGGCGGTGCCGGAGCCGAGCAGGAACACCGCGCTGGCGACAAGGGCCGCGTGGGCGGGGACTACGAACGGGCGGGTCATCTGGATGCGTACCTTACCGGGTCGTGGGGGCGTGGCCCGGTGCGACAAGAGTCGGCAACCGGACGGATTGATTGTCCGGGTGGGGCACGTTGCCGCGCGGCCATCCCGGGCCAGAATGTCTATAGCGCGGAGTGCAGGGCACTGAGGCGTTGGCGGCAGGGTGATGCTCATCGGACCGCCGCCCCGGAAATGTACCACTGGCCGTGGCTCGGGGGCTTGGCCCTTGGCGCTTGGCGGCTCGGGGACCCGGCCCGAAAAAACTCAGCCACGGACTTTTTCCAGCAGGCCCTGCCCCGGTTGCGGAGAAGCCGACCGGGCGGCCGCTATAATCGGGGCCTTCAGATTCCCCGGGCCCTCTCACCCGGCCCAGAAATCCAAAGGATCCCAGCACCATGGCCCACATCGTCATCATCGGCTCCGGCTTCGCCGGTTGTACCGCCGTCAAGACGCTGCGCAAGCTCGGCAGTAAAGACGACATCACCGTCATCTCGCCCAAGGCCGAGCTGTTCTACTACCCCAGCCTGATCTGGGTGCCCCAGGGCCTGCGCGACGAGGATGACCTGCGCGTCGACCTGGGCAATTTCTTCCGCCGTAACAAGGTCACCCACAAGGCCGCCTCCATGACCGGCCTGGATAGCGCCGCCAAGACGGTTAAGACTGACGACGGTGATGTGAGCTACGACTACCTCGTCATTGCCGGGGGCGGCCGTTACATCATGAAACTGCCGGGTATGAAGGAGCACGCCCACGTGGCCTGCGCCGGTTGGCCGCAGGTGAAAAGCTTCTCCGACAAGCTCAACGCCCTGGACGGGGGCGACCTGGTGTTCGGTTTCTCGGGCAACCCCAATGAACCGTCGGCCATGCGAGGCGGGCCCATCTTCGAGTTCATGTTCGGCATCGACACCATGTTGCGCCGCCAGGGCAAGCGCCAGAAGTTCAACATCACCTTCGTGTCGCCCGCCCCCAAGCCCGGCGCGCGTATGGGCGAGAAGGCCGTGGAGCGCATCCTGGCCGAGGTGAAGCGACGCGACATCAACACCCATTTCGGCAACAAGATGGTCGCTATCGAGGCGGACAAGGTGGTCACCGAGGGCGGCGAGGTGCCCTCAGACCTGACCCTGTTCATCCCCGGAATGACCGGCCCGGCCTGGGCGGCGGACTCCGGCCTGCCCCTGTCCGAGGGCGGCATGATCCAGGGTGACGAGACGACCCGGGTGCCGGGCGTGGAGGGGGTCTACGTGGCCGGTGACGCGGGCAGCTTCCCCGGGCCGGAGTGGAAGCCCAAGCAGGCCCACATGGCCGACCTTCAGGCCGAGGCCGCGTGCAAGAACATCATGGCGAGTATCAATGGCCAGCCCGCGGACCACACCTTCAAGTGGGAGCTGATCTGCATCGTGGACAGCGTGTCCACGGGCGTCATGGTGTTCCGCAACGATCAGCGCCAGTTCCAGATTCCCGGCAAGCCCTTCCACTGGGCCAAGGTCGGCTTCGAGTGGAACTACCTGCGCGGCTACCGCTGAGTTTCATCCAGCCTGTTACTTCGGGCCCGGGGGGGGGCTCAGGCGTCTTTCGGCTTGCGCTGGAAATCGAGCAGCTTGTTCTCGAAATAGTGGTCCGCGTCGTCCTGGTCGATGGGCTGATTGGCTTCGTCCACCATGGGCAGCTCGTAATCACTCCAACCGCGCATGCCCGTTTTCAGAGACCACACGTCCTCGAACCCCAACTGATCCAGCATGTGCGCCGCCATCACCGAGCGGTGGCCCGAGCGGCAGATCAGCACCACCGTGCGCCCACGGGCATTGACCAGCTCCGGCTCGGTCTCTTCGTAGTTCCATTCGCTGGCCGCCTCCAGGATGCCGCGCGGCACGTTGAGCGCGCCGTCGATGTGCATGGTGTCGTACTCATGGGGCTCGCGCAGGTCCACCAGCAGGATGTCGTCGCCCTTGTCCATGCGCTCCTCCAGGTCCCAGGGGAACAGTTCCTGAACACCCTGGGTGCAGTCTTCGACGATCTGGCTGTAGGACTTGCGTGGCTTGCTCATGATTTGAAAAGGGGCCCGTTGAGACAGGGTTTGAAGCTAGCACGCCCGGCCGGGCGCGCCCTTGAAAATTCCGCATTCCAGGAACGTGTGGGCCGAAACACCCAATAAAAAGGGCCGCCCCGAGGGACGGCCCTTGGGC
>JBMYTL010000138.1:0-5235 GCA_049604295.1 Gammaproteobacteria bacterium | reverse complement strand
CGGGCCGTGGGTGAATGCGGACGGATGTCCGGCATTTGAATCTGGCGTAGGAGCGGCTTCAGCCGCGATCCATGGGTTATCGAGGCTGATCGCGGCTAAAGCCGCTCCTACGGGCTGGGGGGCCACCGAACATCCGCGTTCATCCGTGTTCATCCGTGGCCAAACCCCAGTCCCCAATCTGCGTGCATCTGCGTTCATCCGCGGCTAAACCTCATCAGCTCGTCAGTTGAACTTCGCCGCGCGCTTCATGAGCTTCTCGACGTCCTTCTCCTGCATGTTCCACGGCGTGCCGGGGTGGATGCAGGCGGCGGTGCACTTTTCGGCGGCCTTGACGATGTCCTTGAAGCTGCCGCCGGTGGGGTTCACCACCACGGCCTGGTTGTCGCCGTTGTAGGCGAAGATGGCCGGGTTCAGATCGGTGCATTCGTCGCAGGCGGTGCACTCGGGGGTCTCGATCCAGACCGGCTCGAAGTCCGTGCTGGCGGATGCGGCGGGGGCGGCTGTCCCGGTGCTGTTGCCACCAGCGGCCGGGGCGGTCGCGGCCCCTGCACTGGCCAGGGCCCCGAGGTTGCCGCCGGCGGTCAGGGACAGCAGCGTGGAGGTCAGGCGCTGTGCCATGTCCACCTTGGTCTGTTCCACCAGGGCGTCCACGTCCACCTTGTTGAGTTCACCGGCGAGGCCGCGCAACTGGTTCCAGTAGTTCTGGCGGTCTTCGGCCGAGAGCACGATCTCCTGCGAGCAGATGGCGCGCATCAGGCGGTTTTTGTCATCCACGGCCCAAATGTAGGGGAACTTACCGTCGCGGTCGTCGGCGTCCAGACCTAAGAATTCATGGAAGGGCACCATGTCCTCGTTCCAGGTCTGCGGCGGGGCCTTGCGGAACTGCTTGCGGAAGCGGCCTTCGCTGGCGGCGAAGTCGGCGAAGGTCAGCGGCAGTTCCATGGAGCCGGGGTTCCCGTCCTCGTCGGTGTAGTTGAGGGTGTAGGTGGTCCAGTCGTCGGCCAGGTGCGGGTTGCCTTCGAGGTCAATGCATTCCTCGAAGGTGGTGCCCGCGTCCGGGTCGTACTTCATGAGCGGGTAGGCGCGCGAGTCCACCGCAAGCTTCGACTGGGTGTTGGAGGCGTCGTCGCCCACGCCGTGCTCGGGCTGGCACACGGCATAGACGTTGAACAGGGCCGGGCGGCGGCTGTTGAGGCCGTCGATGAAGCCCTCCAGCAGATGGGTGACGTAGGACTGGGCGCCCTGCAACACGTAGCTGGTGCGGTGGGCCATGCCGATGATGCCCATCTCCTTGCGGATCTCCTGCTTGCCCTTCATCTGTGGCCCGTAGGGGCTCATGTCGGCCACCTGGGAGATGAAGCCGGAGGTGCAGGCCTGGCCGCCGGTGTTGGAGTACACCTGGGTGTCGAGCACCAGCACCTTGATGGGCATGCCGGAGGCCAGGGCGCGGGACAGGTTCTGGAAACCGATGTCGTACATGGCGCCGTCGCCACCGACGGAGACCACCGGCGGGCACAGCTTCCATTCCTCGTCGCTGAAGTCCTTCCAGCCGAACTGCTGGAAGAAGGGCTTGTGCTCGGCCTCGTTCCACTTGCCGGCCAGGGCCAGCTCCGCCATGCGCACGGCCTTGAAGCCCTCGGCCATCTTCACCATGTGGCCCTCGAACAGGCCCATGGCCACGGACGGGCTGTCCTGGAACAGATGGCTGGACCAGGGGAAGGGATAGGGGTTGTAGGGGAAGGTGGAGCCCCACACCGAGGTGCAACCGGTGGCGTTGACCAGGCCCATGTCGGAGCGGCCCTGATTCGTCGGGCCCTCCTTGTAGCGCCAGTGCAGGTCACGCAGCTTCTCCAGGATGCCGGTGGCCCACTTCAGCCATTCGCGGTCGAGCACGGTGTGCTCGTGGCGGGTGTCGATGCTGTCGCTCAAGGAGGACAGGGTCAGCTCGCCCTCGGTGGCGGCGGCCTCGGCGATGGCGGCGGTGTTGGACAGGTCCACGCCGGAGGCCAGCTTCAGGCGGATGTCCTTCTCCAGGCGGTCGATCAGGTCTTCCAGGTAGCCCAGGTGCTGCTTCACCCGGGGCTGCATGAGGGCCGAGACGGTGCTGGTGAACAGGTGGATCACGGTCTTCTCGCCGCAACCCAGGCAGGCGCCGTCGCCGCAGACCATGGAGCCGTAATTGGTCTTGTCCAGCAGTAGCGTTTCCAGGGCGCCGATCTTCTCGTCCAGGTCGTCGATGCGGCTGTACTTGGCGTCGGTGGTGGGCAGGTCCAGCCAGAAGTCCCAGTCCGAACGCATGCGTGCCACGGCGGCATCGTCCTGGGGTTCCGCGCGCAAGGCGTCGTCGGCGCAGACCTCAATGCACTCCATGCAGCCCTTGCAGGTGTAGGGGTTAACGGTCAGCGAGAACAGGCCGCCGGATTTCGGAGCCTTCTTCTCGCGCGCGGTCCAATAGGGCTTGGTGATGGAGAATTCGAAGCTGCCCAGGGCATCCATAAACCAGCCGAACTCGGTCTCCATGGTGGCGCGGGCCTCGCCTTCCACGTCGGCGGCGGCCAGGGTCTCCAGCACCGCCTGGTCGAGCAGGGCGCGCACGTCGGCGGTCTCGCCAGCAGCGCTCACCAGGTCATGCAGACGCTTCTCGACGTTGCGGGTCTCGCGGCGCAGATAGAGCGTCACCTTGCCGCCGGTCTCGGCGCGGGCAATGGCGGCGCCGAACACCTGGGAGACGGAGTTCACCAGACCGGGGATGGCGGAGTCCGGGCACACGGTGTAGCAGTCGCCGCAGGCGGTGCAGTTCTCGGCGATCCACTTCGGGTAGTCGAAGCGGATCTGGGTCATGTCGCGATAGATGCCGGTGGAAGCGGGGATCAGCGACAGGGCCTGGTAGGGGTCGGCCAGATTGTCCGAGCCCTTGCCAGCGGCGTAGAAGTTGCCGGTCTGCTCCCAGAAGCGGTGCACGTCGGAGATGCCGCCGTCGCCCACGGGCAGTTTCTTCAGCATCACCGGCAGGCGCGATTGGCGGGCGTGTTCCACCACCGGGCCTTGGCCCAGGGGTTTGTTGGTGATTTCGCGGGCCTCGTCGAAGCCACGGCGTACCACGCGCAGGTTGTCCTCCACCACGCGGTGGCCCTTGCCGCCGAACTTGGCGTGCAACTGCTCACCGATGGCGGCGAACAGCTTGTTCTCGTCCAGACCGGCCATCTCCATGAGCGGCGAGCCGGCGAAGAAGGCGCCCTGGAAGGCGTTGCCCTGCATGCGCAGTTGCAGCTCGACGCTGGAGGACTCCTCGCGGGCGATGCGGAAGCCGTCCACGAAGAACACGCGGATGTCGTTGTCGACGATGAACTTCTGGCCCTGGCGCGGGATGGCCGCCCAGACCTCGGCCTCGGTCTCCAGGCTGGACTGGATGATGAAGGTGCCGCCCTTCTTCAGGCCGTAGAGGGGGTTGGAGTGGCCGAACACGTTGGGGTCCGGGGACAGCACCACGTCCACGAAGTGGTACTCGCAGTTCAGCGGGATGGGCGTGGGCGCGGCCGACAGGTAATAGGTGGTCGGCTGGCCCTTCTTCTCGGAGCCGTACTTGGGGTTGGCCTTGATGTCATAACCGAGCAACTCGTACAGGGTCATGGTCAGGTTCTTGCCGGTGGTGATGGCACCCCAGCCGCCCACGGAGTGGATGCGGGCGGTGATGGAGCCCTCGGGCATCAGGTTGGGGTTCTCTGAGCCACGCAGGGCCAGCTTGCCGATGCCGGGGTAGGCGTCTTCCAGGGCCTGGATGTGCAGTTCCTGCTTGGGGTTGCCGCCTTCGCGGGTGAAGTCGATGCCGAGATAGAACTGCTTCCGACGCGGGCCATCGGGCAGCATGTTCTCGATGGCGGCGATCAGGCTTTCCGGTTGCAGGTCGCGGGAGCCCAGGCCGTAGACGCCGGAGTACAGCACCGGCGCGTCCTTGAAGCTGGTGTAGCTCTCGTACTTCGGATAGGGCTTGTCGGTCGATCCGGCCTGGCCGTTCTCGATGCACTTGGACACCGTGGAACGCACCTCGCGCATCAGCGGCAGATCCTCGGCCAGGGGTTGGTCGGTGCGCTCCAGCACGGCCACGCCTTTCTTGCCCTTCAGCACCCGGCCGAGCAGGTCGCCGGGGAAGGGGCGGAACATGGCGATGTCCACCACGCCCACCTTCAGCTTGCGGGTCTTCTTCAGGTAATCGGCGACGGCAATGGCCTGTACCAGCATGGAGCCCATGCCCAGGATCAGGTAGTCGGCCTTGTCCGTCTCGAAGCTGTTGATGCGCTGGTAACGACGCCCGGTGAGCTCGTAGTACTCGTCCATGACCTGGTCGGTGAGCTCCGCCACGTGGTCATAGAAATAGGGCCGCTGGGCCGCCTGGGTCTGCATGTAGGCGTCCTGGTTCTGCACCGAACCGGACAACATGGGGCGGTCCACGTCCCAGATCATGGGCACGCGGCGGCGCTTGGGGCCGTAGAGCATCTTCTGGGCGGGGGTGGGGCTGTCGATGAGGTCATCGGGGCGACCCACGAACTCCTCGATCAACTCGCGCTCGGGCACCTGCAGGGGCTCGATCAGGTGGGTGGTGAGGAAGCCGTCCTGGGCCACGGCGGCGGGGGTCAGGGACAGCTCGGCCACCTTGCGGCCGATCAGGTTGAGGTCGGCGGCGCCCTGGGCGTCGCGGGCGAAGACCTGGAAGAAGCCGGTGTCATCGATGCAGTGGTAATCGTCGTGGCCGCAGTGCACGTTGAGGCTGGCCTTGGTGATGGCGCGGCAGCCGATGTTGAGCACATAGGGCAGGCGCTTGCCGGCCGCCGCGTACAGGGACTCGTGCATAAAGGCCACGCCCTGGGCGGAGGAGAAGTTGGTGGCGCGCAGGCCGGTCATGGACATGCCGGCGGTGACGGCGGCGGCGGCGTGCTCGGACTCCGGCTCGACGAAGATCAGGGTGCGGTCGGAGACGTTGATATGACCCTTGGCCATCTCCTCGGCCCAGAACTCACCCATCTGGGTGGAAGGGGTGATGGGGTAGGCACCGGCGGCGTCCGAGGCCTCGCGCTCGCACATGATCACGGCGGTGTTGCCGTCCATCGCCATGCGGATGCCGGGATACTTGAAGGTGCGGTCAGCTTTCTTTCCGAACATGAAGGTCACCCTGAGGGTCGGGTCTCGTTGTTTTTGAATGAGGGGAGGGCGTCTGTCGTAGGAGCGGCTTCAGCCGCG
>JBMYTL010000137.1:0-5268 GCA_049604295.1 Gammaproteobacteria bacterium | reverse complement strand
GGACTCCAGCCATGTCTCACCTTTACCTCTCGGCCGGTCACAAATCTTCGGGCAAGACGACTCTGACCCTCGGTCTGGCCGCGGCATTCAGGGCCGAGGGCTCCACCGTTCAGGCCTTCAAGAAGGGGCCGGACTACATCGACCCACTCTGGCTCACCACGGCCACCGGCCGCGCCTGCTACAACCTGGATTTCCGCACCCAGAGCCATGCGGAAATCACCTCACTGTTCGCGCGGAGGAGCGAGGACATCGATCTGTGTCTTGTCGAAGGTAACAAGGGGCTGCACGATGGAATGGCACTGAACGGTTCGGACAGCAATGCAGCCATGGCGAAGCTGCTGGGGGCACCGGTCGTGCTGGTGATTGATACGCGCGGTATGACACGTGGGGTCGCGCCACTGCTGCTTGGTTTGCAGCAGTTCGATACCGAAGTTGACGTTGCCGGCGTGGTTTTCAACCTCGTGGGAGGCCCTCGTCATGCGAGCAAACTGCGCCAGGTGGTGGAACACTACACGGACATACCGGTTCTCGGTTCGGTACAGCGCCACCGCGATCTCAGTATCGATGAACGCCATCTTGGATTGGTTCCCAGCAACGAAGCCTCCGCGGCCGAAGCAAAGATCCGGTTCTTGGGGCGGGCCATCAGCGAGCAGGTCGACCTTGCAGCGATTCGCGCCATCGCGCGTCGCGCCTCCCCCGTAACGGACCCTCGCCCGCCGGCGCGAACCGAGGTGCCCCCCGTGAAGGCTTCGGGCCTATCCATCGGCATCCTGAGAGACTCGGCCTTTGGTTTCTATTACCCCGATGACCTGGAGCGATTCCGAGCCGCGGGTGCGCAACTGGTGTTCATCGATGCTTTACATGACGATGCCCTACCCGACATCGATGGGCTGTTCATCGGTGGCGGGTTTCCGGAGACACACGCCGCGCAACTCGAATCGAACACGAATTTGCGGGGCGCTATTGCAGACGCCTTGGCGGCGGGCCTTCCCGCCTATGCGGAATGCGGTGGTCTCATGTACCTGGCGCGCAGCCTGAGTTGGCAGGGCGAACGGCACGAAATGGTAGGTGTTATTCCAGGGGATATCGTCATGCATAGACGCCCTGTTGGGCGGGGCTATGTCCGGATAAGGGAAGATGCCGAACATCCATGGACGGAGGGCATGACCTCCACCTTGCCGGAATCCATTGATGCCCATGAGTTTCATCATTCCTCCCTCGAGAACCTTGCACCGAACCAACGCTTTGCCTACCAGGTGGAACGCGGTCATGGAATCGATGGCACGCACGATGGGCTGGTGATCGGCAACCTGCTAGCGGGCTACAGTCACCAACGCCATGTGGCATCAAACCCCTGGGTGGACAGGTTCCTCGATTTCGTTGCCCGCGTTCGCGGACACTGATTGACCATCAGCGGACCTTGAGCCGGCATTGGACCCATACATTCCTTTACCCCCGCCGGTGCGGGGGTGCCCGATCACACCATGCGCGTACAATCGCGCCGCAAATCAGCCCCTGACCCCCGACACATATGATTGAAATCACCAAGGCTGCCGCGGAGCAGATCAAGAAAGCCGCCGAGCAAAGCAATGCCAAAGACATGCCCCTGCGCGTCGCTGCGAAACGCCGAGATGACGGCTCCATCGAGTACATGATGGGCTTTGACCACGAGACGGATGAGGATGTCAGCAACAAGAAGTTTGGCGTGAACATGATCGCCAACGCGACCTTCGCCTCGCTGCTGAAGGGCTGCAGCATGGACTTCGTGGAATTGGAGCCTGGCGATTTCCAGTTCGTATTCCTGAACCCGAACGATCCGAATTTCGTTCCTCCGGATACCGGCCCTAACACCTGACCAGGCCCGGTACATGGAGCTTTCTCCCGAGGACGACCTCCGACTGGGCGTCCTGTTGGCCAATGACGTCCAGGCCATCCGGATAGACGAATCGAGCAGAACCCTGTACGCATTGACGGGTTCAGGCGAAGTCAACGTACGCCTGAATCCAAGCGGGCGCCCGGACGCCTACCTCAAGCAGGTACGCGAGCTGTTATCAGGGCAGATCCTTGGATCACCGGGTGGCTATCCCATCTTCCTGCGCAGATGGACGCGCATGGGGGACATTACCTCGTCCAACCTCGAAGGCCTTCTCTTGCTCGGCGAACCCGAAGCCGTTGTGGCTGTGGTGCGTTCTCCCAATCTGACCGAGGAGCTGGCCCGTCGCGCGTGGTGGGCCATGCCCGATGCCGAAAACGCCCGCAGGATGTTGGCCAAGCCAGAGATCGCGAGAGCGGAGATCGCTCGCGAACTGGCGGCATTCCTGGTTGAGTTTCTCCCTTTCGAAGAAGATCCCGCCGATGCCATCGAAAGCATCCGTCTTGTGCTCCAACCGGGTCTCATAGCGGAGAAAACCCGCCAGTCTCTTTGGAAAATGGGAAGCCGAAAAAACGCCCTGCGCGTCGGTTTCATGGCGGGTCAACCAGACGATCTACCCCGCGACGCCGTCCCTCACAGCTTGCATGCCGCGCTCAATCCGGATCTCGCTTCGCTCACTGATGTCGATCCCTTGGCATCCGTGCTCCTTCGTGTTCTTGATGCCCCAGGTCAGGCCTTCGTCGAAACCGCACGTGAAGTGCTCAAGAAACCGGCGACCCAGGAGGTCGTGTGGAAACTTCTCGAGACGCTTGGGGAATACTTCCGCGCCGCCGGGGCGGAAGACAGCCGGGCGCGGGATCTGGAAACGGTGCTCAATCATTCCCGCGCGAACCTTGGGGAATGCGCCAGTGAAAAGCTGACCGAAATCATCAACGCACACCCCGAAGCGAGGAGCATTACCCACGCCTGCCTGACACTCGGGCAGTGCAGTGGCGAACTGGTGACGGATATTTTTTCCCGCAGCAGCGCCGTCGGCTCGGTCATGCGCAAGCAGATCGCCCACATCACCGGCCCGCTCCTGGAGCAACTCGAACGACTACGCGACAACTGACCATGCCCGTAAAACTCTCACACATCGCCCTCTCCGCCGAGGCTTGGGCACCGGAGCATGTCTTCAAGGGACTTCCGCCAATTGCCACTGTCGCAACGGCCCTGGCGCGCCAGGTCGACCAGTTCGTCCAGGACAATCATCTCGACCACTACCCGGCCCTGGAACACCTGTTCCGTGTCGGCGTATTGACCCCCAACCAGATCAGTACCATCCGAGCGTTCTGCGCACGGTCGGAGGACTTTGTCTCAGGTATGGCGGTCCGGCGTTTGCAAGGCCCCTTCGTTCACGTCCGATGCGACCAGGGTATGTCCGTGGCCAGAACGCTTCCCCACGTTCTCCCCCGTCGAGCCGGTGCCGTCGGCAGGCTCGCGGAGCATTACGCGTTCAACCGCGTGAGGCTTATGCTCATCGCCAGCAGTCCGGCCCGTGGCCCCAAGGCGGACATCGAGCATCAAGCGGCACAAAAAGCCAGCCGCTGGTTGCGCAATTGTTGTATGGCCGCTGAGATTCGCCGTAGCCAGTCTCTAGGTTGAAATCGCCCCACGTCTCAGACGGTGCTCACCCCCTGCCTTCCCACGGGTTGAATGCGGAACAACTCGGTATCGCGGGCACCGATTACCACCTTGCCGGGCTGTTCAGCCCCGCGGATCAACGCACGCGGGTTTGGACAGGGCTTGCGCTGTATCGTGTTCTGGACGACGTCTTCTACACCTGTAGTGATCCGTCGGTTGCCCAATCGAGCTATCAATGGTGGGCAAATGCCCTCTATGCCGCTCCGACCCGGGACACCGATCCGTCCACCACGGGGCCACGCTCCGGCCACCCTCTCATTGACCAGTTCCATTCTGTCAGCCGTCCGTCTCGAACTCCCGATACATTTCAAGCCATGATTGATGGCCTGATGTCCCGGCTCGAATATCAGGTCCACCCCGACCTGGAGACCCAGTTCATTCATGCACGGACTACGATGGCACCGCTTGCGAACTGGCTGCTTCCCAATGATGCGCACGATGGTGTGTCATCTTCCCTGGCTCAGCTGTTGGGGTGTTGGCACATGACGCGTGGGCTGCTCAAGCTTCACTCCGCGATTGATCGCGGGTACGTCCCGATTCCCGAGAACCAACTCTTATCGAAGAACCTCAATGCGGCGGACCTGGGGCATCATCCAAACCAACAGACCTGCGCGGTTATGGCGGCGGTCGCGACGGAGATTGCCGCACGGGTTCCCGGGACCGACCTGGACGGGGCAGGTTCCATACGGGGATTACTCCTTGGACGTTTGCATAGCTTCCAACGCGATTGTGAACGCACCCGCGCATACCGGGGCCCCAAGCGAATCGCCCAGACCTTCAGGGCCTGGATCGGTGCCGTGTCCACACCGCCATGAACGGCAATCATGACAACAGGCATTTCAGCTTCACGGGCAATGCGCGATGATTGCGCTCCCGTATGCGTCAAAGCTTTCCAATACCAATGAATCCGCGCCTTATTCCCCATGAGTACACCCCCTCGCCCGATGTGCTTTCAGGCAAGGTGCTGCTGATCACCGGGGCCGGAGACGGAATCGGAGCCGCTACCGCGCAAGCCTGCGCCGCCGCGGGGGCCACGGTCATTCTTCTCGGGCGCACACTGGCGAAGTTGGAGCGGATATACGACAGGATTACCGAGGCGGGTCATGCGCAACCGGCGATCTACCCCATGAATCTCGAAGGCGCCGCACCCAAGGACTATCAGGATCTGGCATCCGTAGTGGAGAACGAGTTCGGTCAACTCAATGGCCTCATCCATAACGCATCTTCGGCGGGGACAGTCACTCCGATCGAGCAATACAACCCCGATCTCTGGCATCAGGTCATTCAAGTCAACCTCAATGCGCCCTTCATGCTTACCGCCAGCTGCCTGCCTCTGATGATCGGCTCCGGCGACGCTCGCATCATCTTCATGAGTGACCGCATCTTGGAACCCCACCGCCCTTACTGGGGTGCCTACGCAGCGTCAAAATTCGGTCAGTATGGCCTGATGTGCACCATCGCCGCCGAGGGGGCGTTACGCGATGGCTTGTGGGTGAACGCGTACTACCCTGGTGCAGTGAACACGCGCTTCCGTACCAATGCCTATCCCGGAATCGACCCCGAGCAATGGCCCGGCCCGGACACCATCACCAACGATTTTCTTTATCTGCTCGGAAGCGAAGAAGCCAAAACCAATGGCGAAGTCTATGTTCGTGAGAACGCCGCTCCGGCCGTACCCGATGCACTGCAGGTTGACGGGGGCTGAGCCCCAC
>JBMYTL010000136.1:0-5319 GCA_049604295.1 Gammaproteobacteria bacterium | reverse complement strand
CCACACCAAGATAGAGCGCCTGAACCAACCGATGCATCCGAGACTTAATGTCACTAATTTTTCGGCGAACGCCCGGCAGGAAGCCGGGCCGGACTCCCCCGGGGAGGAAGCGAGGGCAGGATGCCCGAGTGCCACGAAAGAAGAAAAGAACCGGAGCCGAGGAGTTATCACGGTGACTTAACGTCACTCTTTTTTCGGCGAACGCCCGGCAGGAAGCCGGGCCGGACTCCCCCCGGGGAGGAAGCGAGGGCAGGACGCCCGAGTGCGACTGAACCTAATAAACGGTGTCGCGAGAACTTTGTTTTCGCCCCGTCCCCAGCCACCCGCGAGTGAGCACCCATGGACAAAAATGACATCAGCAATCACATCTCCCAGCGTTTCAACCAGGACCTGGAAGATATCCGCTCCCAGGTACTCGCCATGGGCGGCAAGGTCGAGAAGCAGATTGATGATGCCCTCCGGGCATTGCGGGACGCCGACGGCGCGGTAGGCGAGCGGGTGGTGCGCGCAGACGTTGACGTGAACGCCATGGAGGTGGACATCGACGAGGAGTGCACCCGGGTGTTGGCCCTGCGCCAGCCCGCGGCCTCCGACCTGCGCATGGTCATCGCGGTGATCAAGACCATCACCGACCTGGAGCGCATAGGCGACGAAGCCGAGAAGATCGCGCGCCTCGCCATGCACCTGAGCGAGGTGAAAGGTCCCGCGTACCGTCACAGCAATGGCGTCCAGACCCTGGGGCGGATGGCCGCTGAAATGGTGCACAAGGCCCTGGATTCCTTCGCCCGGCTCGACGCGGACGGTGCTATTGCCACAGCGAAGTGTGACAAGGCCATCGATGCTGAGTACGAGGCGCTGATGCGCCAGCTCATCACCTACATGATGGAAGACCCCCGCTCCATCACCAGCGTGCTGGATGTGCTCTGGGCCGCGCGCTCACTGGAACGCATCGGCGATCACGCCAACAACATCTGCGAATACGTGGTGTACCTAGTGCACGGCAAGGATGTCCGCCATATCAGCGCCGACCAGATCGAGCGGGAACTGCAGGACTGAGCGGATATTGAGCGGCTCGGTTTCACCGGGCCCAAAGCGAGAACGCTGCCATGAACAACCGGTACCTGTTGATCGTCGAAGATGAAGCCGACCTGCGCGACATGGTCGCCTTTTCCTTGAGGGATTTCGGCATGGAGGTGCGCGACGCGGCCTCCGTCGAACAGGCCTGGACGGTCATGGACGAAGGCCATCCCGCCTTGATCCTGCTGGACTGGATGTTGCCCGGGGTGAGTGGGATCGATTTCCTGCGCCGCCTCAAGGCCGACGAGATGACGCAGAACATCCCCGTGATCATGCTCACGGCCAAGGGTGAGGAAGCGGACCGGGTGCGGGGTTTGGAAACGGGGGCTGATGATTACCTGACCAAGCCGTTTTCCGTGAACGAGCTCAAGGCGCGCATCAAGGCGGTGTTGCGGCGCGCCAACCCGGAAGCCACCGACGAACCGGTGTCCGCCGGTACCCTGGTCCTCGACCCGTCCAGTCACCGGGTTACGGCCAATGGCGAGGAGCTGGGCCTGGGTCCGGTGGAATTCCGCCTGCTGCATTTCTTCATGACCCACCAGGACCGCGTTTACAGTCGCCGCCAGCTGCTCGACCGCGTGTGGGGCACCAATGTGTATATCGAGGAGCGCACCGTGGATGTGCATATCCGCCGCCTGCGCAAGGCGCTTGAAGATACGGGGCACGACAGTTTTATCCAGACCGTGCGTGGCGCCGGGTACCGTTTCGCCCATCCCTGAAGCCAGCTCGCCCCGTTTGAAACAGGTGCATTCCCAGGGAGCAGGGTGCCGTCGAGGTCGTTCGCGGGTGCGGCACGTGACGGTGACCGCTATCCTTGAACGGGCATAGGGTTTGTCTCGGGATATGAACGGGAGCAGTGTCAGGTACATGTTGACCCGCGCCTGGAAAATTGAAATCGGCCGCCTGATCGCCGTGGTGCTGGGGGTCACGTTCGTGGGCCTGATCTTCGGCTACCCGCTTGTTGGTTTTGCGCTGGGGTTGGTGGTGTACGTGGCCATCACGTTGCGTGCCCTTTACCGGCTTGAGGACTGGCTGCGCAACAGCAAGAAGTACTACCCGCCGTCCGATGCCTCGGGGATCTGGGGCGAGGTCTTTGATCACATCTACCGGATGCAGAAACGCAAGCGTAAGCGCAAGCGTCAGCTCAGCCGGATCGTGCACCTGTTCCAGCAATCCACCCAGGCCATGCCTGATGGCGCCGTGGTGTTGAACAAGGAGTTCGAGATCACCTGGATCAACAAGGCCGCGCAGCGTTTGTTGGGGCTCAAGTCGCCACGTGATATCGGGTTTCGTATCGATAACTTCATCCGTCGCCCCTTGTTCGTGCAGAGCCTGCGTGAAGGGCGATTCGGCGAGGACATCGCCATGCAATCCCCGGTTGATCCGCGCATCCGCCTGATCGTGACCGTCACGGATGTGGGTAAGCACCACTACCTGGTGATCGCCTACGACGAGACCGAAAAATTCCGCACGGAACAGATCCAACGGGATTTCGTCGCCAATGTCTCCCACGAGCTGCGCACGCCTCTGACCGTGGTGTCCGGCTATCTGGAAGGTATGGCCATGGACAAGGAAAGCGCCGCGCTCTGGGGGCCGCCAATCAACGCCATGGAGCGGCAGGTGACCCGTATGCGCAATATCGTCAACGACCTGTTGCTGCTCGCGAAGCTGGAATCGGGCGAGGAGGGTAGTCAGCCGCGCCCCGTCGATGTGGCGGAACTGGTCGAGTCCATCGCGGCGGACACCCGCGACCTGAGTCTTGGTCGCCACGAGGTCGAGGTGGACGTCGATCATGGCCTCAAGCTGCTGGCCGCGCCGGAGGAGTTGCGCACGGCGTTCTCCAACCTGGCGTTCAATGCCGTGCGCTACACACCGGAGGGGGGGCGTATCCGCATGAGCTGGAGCCTCAGCGACGGTGAGGCCTGTTTCGCCGTTGAAGACAGCGGGATCGGTATCCCCGAACACCACATCCCGCGTCTTTCCGAACGCTTCTACCGCGTCGATACCGGGCGCAGCCGCGAGCAGGGCGGCACCGGCCTCGGCCTGGCGATTGTTCACCAGGTGCTCGAGAGGCGCGGTGGTCACCTGGAGGTGGAGAGCGAGGTCGATATGGGGTCGACCTTCCGATGCGTGTTCCCGTCGGGTTTCGTGATCGAGAAGCTCGATAGCCGCTCAGCGTCCCGGCAGGCGGGTTGAAGCGATGTTGAGCGAGGTTCTACCGCCCGCGACGGACATCGGCGAGGACACCCGTCGCTGGTTCCGAGACGCCGTCATGGACGTGTTCGTCTGGTGCGATGAAGGCGGCGAACTGCGGCGTTTCGAACTGAGCACGCGTGTGGGCTCGGGCGAGAACGCCGTGACCTGGGACGGTGCGCAGGGGTTGCGGTGTTACCGGGTCGATGCGGGCGAGGATGACCCCCGGCGTAACCGCAGCCCGATCCTCATCGATGGCTGGGATGCATGTCTGCCCGCCATCGCGGGCCGCTTCAGGGTCGCGGCCCGTGGTATGGATACAGACCTCCGTGATCGGATTCAGGCCCTGCTGCGGGCGGGAATGGGTGCGTGCACCGGTGGTTCCGCCGGGGCCTGACGGGCGCGGCTGTCACAGAGCTGTAACGCGAACGTCAATCGAGTGTCATGGATGGCCCGGATAATCCGCGCCGCTAAACACTCCATGCCCCCCAAGGAGGCTACTCCATGACCCGTAAGCTGTTCTCGGCTGCCGCCGTCGCCGCTGCCATGACGGTTTCCACCGTCGGCTTCGCCGCCCCCAAGATCGATGCCAGCATTCCCGAATACACCGTCAGCGTTGGTGTGTCCGGTAACCTGTCCTCCGTCGGTTCCGACACCCTGGCCAACCTCATGACCCTGTGGGCTGAGGAATTCAAGCGTAACTACCCCAACGTCAACATCCAGATCCAGGCCGCCGGTTCCTCCACCGCGCCGCCCGCCCTGACCGAGGGCACCTCCAACCTCGGTCCCATGTCCCGCCAGATGAAGGACAAGGAAAAGGCCGGCTTCCAGAAGAAGCACGGCTACGAAGCCACCCCCATCCGCGTTGCCATCGACGCCCTGGCCGTCTTCGTGCACAAGGACAACCCCGTCAAAGGTCTGACCATCCCCCAGGTCGATGCCATCTTCTCCTCCACCCGCAAGTGTGGCGCCGAGGGTGACGCCAAGACCTGGGCCGACGTCGGCGTGGCCGGTGATTTCGGCGCCAAGGACATCCAGCTGTACGGCCGTAACTCCGTGTCCGGCACCTACGGCTACTTCAAGAAGAAGGCCCTGTGCAAAGGTGACTACAAAAACACCGTGAACGAGCAGCCCGGCTCCGCTTCCGTGGTTCAGTCCGTGTCCACCTCCGTCAACGCCATCGGCTACTCCGGCATCGGTTACAAGACCGCTGGCGTGAAGGCCGTTGCCCTGACCAAGAAAGGCACCGACTACGTCGAAGCCACCCCGGACAACGCCGTCTCCGGCAAGTACCCGCTGGCCCGCTTCCTGTACGTCTACGTCAACAAGCACCCGAACAAGCCCCTGCCCCCGCTGGAGCGCGAGTTCATCAAACTGGTGCTGTCCAAGACCGGCCAGAATGTCGTGGTGAAGGATGGTTACATCCCGCTGCCCGGCAAAGTGGTCGAGCAGGAGCTCGCCAAGATCCAGTAAGCGCTGCCTCAGGCAAAGCTTTCTGAGCGATGAAAGGGGCGCCTTCGGGGCGCCCCTTTTTTTATGCGCGCTTGTGGATTCGGTCACGCCGGTGTGTAAGCGGGGCAGCGTGCGCGATCGCGGTACTCCTCAGCACAGGCCTGCCGGGGGTGGGGCGCCCTACTTGCCCCGCCACTTCACGCTGTACAGGTCGTGGCGCCGGTCTTTGAGGTTCTGAACGGTGCCGGTGTTGCGCGCCATGTGCAGGGTCTCCGGGCGCAGGTCGGCAAAGGCGACCATCTCCACGTTGGGGGTGGTGTCGGCGGCAATGCCGTCGCGGGCGAAGGGGAAGTCGCAGGGGGTGAGCACGCAGCTCTGGGCGTACTGGATGTCCATGTTCGCGACGCCGGGCAGGTTGCCCACGTTGCCGGACATGACCACGAAGAACTGGTTCTCCACCGCCCGCGCCTGGCAGCAGTAGCGCACCCGCAGGTAGCTCTGTCGTTCGTCGGTGCAGAAGGGCACGAACAGGATCTGCGCGCCCTGGTCGGCCAGGTGGCGGGCCAGTTCGGGAAACTCGGAGTCGTAGCAGATGAG
>JBMYTL010000135.1:0-5375 GCA_049604295.1 Gammaproteobacteria bacterium | reverse complement strand
CGCGGCCACGTCCTGATGTCAGCTCGTGGACGCCGAACGCCGGGGCTGCATCAGCGGTGGGCGAGGATCAGTGACTTCACGTCGGTCAGGGCCAGGCGATCACGCGCCAGGTCGCGTCGACTGCCGATGATCAGCGGGCCGTCCTCATCTCCCTCGGCGGGGCGTCCGTGGGTGCCCTTCACCAACCCGGGCTTGATGGGAATGACATCCATGAGCATGCGCATACCGAGTTTTTTCTGGATCAGCCGCTTGATGATGCGCAGCTTGGGAAAGCGCAGGTCCGGGTCGATGAACAGTTCGCAGGGGTCGTAGCCGGGCTTGCGGTGGATGTCGACGGTGGGAGCGAAGTCCGGGGCCTTGGCGTGGTCCAGCCAGTAGTAGTAGGTGAACCAGTGGCCCGGAGCGGCCATGGCGACCAGTTCGCCGCTGCGGGCGTGGTCCAGGCCCAGTTCCCGTTTGCCGTCCTCGTCCAGGACTCTCTCTATGCCGTCCAGGCCCTCCAGTGAGCGTTTCACCCTGGGGATGTCCGCCGGGTCCTTGATGTAGACGTGGGCCACCTGGTGGTCGGCCATGGCGAAGGCCCGGGAGGCGCCGAAGTCCAGCAGTTCCCAGCCCAGGGTGTCGCGGGCGGCGAGCCAGCCTTCGGCGCGCAGGTGTTGGTTGATGTTGACCACGCCGGTGGCCTGCTCGATGCCGTATTCGGAGACGACGAGGATGTCGGCCCCCTGGCCGCGCAGGTCATCAATGAGGCGGCCGGCGACGGCGTCGATGGCGGCCACGTCTTGCCAGGTGGCCGGGTCCCGGGGGCCCAGGCGTTGCAGGTTGTAGTCGAGGTGCGGCAGGTAGATGAAGGTGAGGTCGGGGCGCTGCTCGGCGAAGACCCGCTGGCCGCAGTGGGCGATCCAGTCCGATGACGGCAGGCCGGATTTCGGGCCCCAGAAGTCAAAGAACGGGAAGGCGCCCAGGTCCTTTTCCAGGCCTTCGTGAAAGCCTTTCGGGCTGGAGTAGAGGCCGGGGATCTTGCGCCCGTCCGCCGGGTAGATGGGCTTTGGAGTGACCGACCACTGCACGTCGGCGTATTGGTTGTACCACCAGAACAGTTGCGCCGTGGTGTGGCCGGGGTGGGCGCGGCGGGCGGCCTCCCAGACCTTGTCGCCCTGCATGAGCGCGTTTATCTGGCGCCATAGCAGAACCTCGCTGAGCTCCCGGAAGTACCAGCCATTGGCGACGATGCCGTGCTCGCGCGGCAGGGTGCCGGTGAGCATGCTGGCCTGGGCCGTGCAGGTGACGGCGGGGAACACACCCTCGGCCGGGGCCATGAAGCCGTCCGCCACCAGGGCATTGAGGTGGGGCGTGTGCTCGCCGAGCAGGGCCGGGGTGAGGCCGACGATGTTGATGACGGCGAGGGGGGATTGGGGCATGTGCTGTGCCAGGCGGGTTAAAAGAAGAGCCCTTCTTCTGTCGGGAGAGGGGGCTCGGGAGAAGGGGAATCGGGAGAGGGAGAAGGTCTCCCTTGCACGTCTCTTTCGGAGGGGACCGCGGCAAGTCGCCGGACCATTTACCTGTAGGAGCGGGCTTGCCCGCGAACAGGGTTGGGGATTCGTCGGGCCGGTTCGCGGGCAAGCCCGCTCCTACACAGCGTTTTGCAACGACCTCCTGGGGAAGTATGCGGTCGGGGCTTACTCGACCACCGGCGTCTGGCCGCGCAGCACGGAGTTCTCCTCGAACAACTGGGTCTGGTCCACGCCCATGGGGGCGACGCTGTCCAGGGATATGCGGCCGCTCTGGGCGTAGAACTCGACGGGGTTGCGGAACAGGACCTTGTCCACGTCCTCCTCGCTGAAGCCGGCCTCCAGCATGGCCTGGCCGGTCTTGGGGACCTTGAGCGGATCGCTCTGGCCCCAGTCCGCCGCGCTGTTCACGATCATGCGCTCGGTGCCGTACTGCTTGAGCAGGGCGACCATGCGCGGCTCGGACATCTTGGTGTGCGGGTAGACGGAGTGGCCGCGCCAGCAGCCGGAATCGAAGACCAGGGGCAGGGTCTGTTCGTTCAGATGGTCCACCACCACCAGTTCCTCGCGGATGCCCACCTCACGGACCAGGTCCATGGTGCGCTTGGTGCCATTGACCTTGTCACGGTGCGGGGTGTGGACGATGACGGGCAGGTCCTCGTCCTTGGCCATCTGCAACTGCTCGCCGAAGAAGCGTTCCTCGCCGGGGGTCATGTCGTCGAAGCCGATCTCGCCCACGCCCACGCAACGGTCTTTCTGCAGGTAGCGGGGCATGAGTTTCATCACGCCCTCGGCCAGCTCGGTGTTGTTGGCCTCCTTGGGGTTGAGGCCGATGGTGCAGTAGTGATGGATGCCGTACTGGCTGGCGCGGAAGGGTTCCCAACCGAGCAGCGAATCGAAGTAGTCGATGAAGGTGCCGATCTGGGTGCGCGGCTGGCCCTGCCAGAAGGCCGGTTCCACCAGGCCGATGATGCCGGCGGCGGACATGTTCTGGTAGTCGTCCGTGGTGCGCGAAAGCATGTGGATGTGGGAGTCGAAGAAGCGCATTGGCGGGGTCCGGTGTTGGGTGTTCGTTGCCGTGTTGTCGTGGGTTTGGCGGCGGGTCAGCCGCGGTGCAGGACTTGCAGGGCTTGCAGGTGTTCGGTGCTGAGGCCGGTGTTCGGGCCAACGGGCAGGCGGCCGCGCAGCAGGTCCGTGAAGCCGGCATCGGTCTGGGCGCGCCGCCCCAGGGCCCGGGCGGCGGCCAGACTCTGGAGCGGGTCGTCACCCGCCAGGGCGTCGAGCAGGGTGTCGAGCACGGCCCCGCTGGCGGTGGGCGCCATGGCGAACCAGATGGATTCGGGGATGGGCCGTTCGGCGTCCAGGCGCTCCTGGATGTAGTTCATGCACATGTCCGCCAGCTCGGCGTCGGCGCGCTCGTCCAATCCGCTGATCCGGCTCACGTCGACACCCACGAACAGGCCCTTGAGCACCAGCTTGTTGAACTCAAGCTGGTCGTAGTGCCGGGCCGGGTAGGGATTGTCCAGGGCCAGGGCGGAGAACAACTCCACACTGTTGGTGCGGCCGATCTCCAGGGCGAGGGCGTGAAGGTCCTCGCCGTGGGGCAGCAGGGGCAGCGCCCGGGCGACCACCTCACGTTCCGAGGCATCGCCGAAGGAGTACACCTGCTTGGCGATGGCCGACGACTGCTCGGGTGCACGCGCCGCCCCCCGCAGGATGAACAGCAGGCGGGCCGCGTCGCCCGCGGCCCAACCGTCGGGCTTGATGGTGGCTTGCGTCGCGAAGGTGATGGGGTGCGTGCCGACGCGTCTGCGGGCGGGGGCGCTTACCAGACTGATGGCATCGGCCGTGTCGACCGCTGCGTCGATGCGGGCCAGGCTGGCCCCGAGCCATTCGATCCCCGCCTCCGTTGACGACATCGCAATGGCATGGCGCAGGTCGTCGGTATCGATCAATGACATGGTTACGGGTGTGCTCCTTGCGCGGCAGTCTAGTGTAGTGCGCCGAAATAGATGGAGCGAGAACGAGACCCATTATTCGTCAGGCAAGTCGCGAGGCGCATCAGTGGGGCGTCGGGTTCCGCCATATGCCCCGTCCATTCTCAGCTTGTCGTGGAGTGCGCCACGACCGCCGCGCCTCTGTACCCGCGGGCGACATGCGGGCGAAGAGGTGAGGTGTCAGCTCACGTACATGCGTCGCGCCAGCCATTTGCCGGGGAAGGTGAGCAGCAGCACGACCACGGCCGTCCAGGGCGGTGCCGCGGCGAGGGTGACCAACGCCCCCAGGGGCGCGATGCCCATGAGCAGGGTGCGCATGGCCGCCTGGGTCGATTGCGGACTGAAATCGCGGTACACACCGATGTAGGTGCGCATGAGCAGGGCGAAAGCGGGCAGACCCGCCAACAGGGCCCAGGCGTGGGGCAGCGTGCCGTCGCGCACGAGCAGCGCCATGGCGGGGAAACTCAGGCCACCGACGAGGGCGGCGGCGATCACCGCGCCACGTTGGCGGGCCTCGACCTCCTGACCGCTGAGGATGGTGACCCCCGTGACGTAGAGCAGAATAGGTATGGGTAGCAGCCAGCTGGCGGTGGTTAGGGGCAGGATGCTCAGTCCCATGATCCAGTTGGCGTAGCGGCACAGGCCCATGACCGGCGGGCCCAGGAGTCCGTTCTTGGCCCAGCCGTCATAGGCGAGGACCAGGGCCGCCAGGGCCAGAGCACTGAGTCCGCTGGCGGTGCCCGCCGTGAAGGCGAGGGTAACGCCCGCCATCATCATTCCGGCGCCCAGCAACCAAGCGGTTGTCATGCTCACTGCCCCGGACGGCAGGGGCCGATAAGGCCGCTCACGCCGGTCGATCTCCAGGTCGAAACAATCGTTCAGAACCATGCCCGCCGAGTAGATCAGGCCGCTGGCGATGAGCAGACTGACCAGGGGCGTGAGGCGAACGTCGCCCCCGGTGACGATGAAGTGGGTCGCCAGGATGTCCGCGAAGGCTGAGAAGATCGCGGGTAGCCGCGCCAGTTGGGCGTAGGGGCGCCAGTTCATCGTCTTCGGTCGCGTCGCGAAGCGAGCGCCTTGCCCGGCCACGGCAGGCGCGCGGCCCGGGTGAGGCGTGCCGGTCGCGTCGCGGCCATTGAACGTAGGGGCGCATCCAAGAGCGTCCGCGCCTGGGCCGGAGGCGCGGCGAGGTTCCGATTCAGGCAAGACACGGTGTATGGACGGGCCGGATCATACCGCCCGGCGCTGCCGCCCCGTGCCGGGGCTCCCGCTCTCGCGGACGAGCCGCGTCCTGATCTGAGCGGCGGCGCACGCCAACCCGCACCGTCCATGAATAGACCTGATTTGCTTCGGAGTGGCCCGCGAGTATCCAACGTCGCGGGAGGTGAGGGAACCGTCGCGCCGATCGCGCCGACCGAGCGCGCCGGGTCGGACAATCCCACCACGACACCCGGCGGTCAGCGCGGTAGCATCCAAGGGGTCGACCCAGAGTGCCGCGACAGCTAACTCCGATGTGTGGATATCCTGTGGATAAAATGCCTCGTAAGTCCTTGTCTCGGAACGACTTTCCCGAAGGAGGAGGGTCCGACACCTGCCCCGTTCGTAAGGGGATTAAGACGAAGAAAATCCATAACAAACCCCTTAGGATGGTCCGACACCTGCCCCGTTCGTAAGGGGATTAAGACGCTCAGGTTAAATTGACATTTACCGCTGCCACGTCCGACACCTGCCCCGTTCGTAAGGGGATTAAGACAGATATCCAGGACGACGACCACATCGCTGACGCGTCCGACACCTGCCCCGTTCGTAAGGGGATTAAGACGCTACCTGCAACCAACGGATCTCCTTGCCGTCGGTGTCCGACACC
>JBMYTL010000134.1:0-5441 GCA_049604295.1 Gammaproteobacteria bacterium | reverse complement strand
ATCAACCGGAATTACAGTACACTCGAATGTGACTCTACTTTCGTGAAAGTTAGTACCAGCACCGCCTACGGCGCGGACTACCACTGCGAAGGAAAGATCGACCGCGTCATCGTCGGCGGTGACGGCCAGGTGTCCATCATCTCCGCCGAGTTGTACGGCTCAAGCGACGACACCTCGGGCCGCTCCCTCTGCAACCTGGAGACCGCCTGGAACGGCATCGGCACCAAGACCTGTTCCGCCTGGCTCTCCTCGGTCCTCACCTGGATCGCCCGTTCCAGCACCGTGCGCGTCGCTTACCAGGGCAGTGCGGTATCCTCGTGCGCGGCCCAGGGCACCTGGACCGGTGCCGAGGCTCCATCGTCGCTCTGGAATGTGAATTGAGCCACGCGAGCCCCATTGATGAGGGCTTCAATCAAAGGAGGGGCCGTGCGATGCGAGCAACACTCCCGGCTCCAGAAAGCCCCGAAAGAAGGTTGGTAGAGTGACCCAGGCCACCCCGATCGGTTCTGCTACGATGCAAGGCAGACCATGCCCGTGAGAGGTCCCCACGATGGAGCCCATGAGTGATCTGCACGTTCGTATCCCGGAAGCGCTGAAGCGTGAGATCGCCGCACAGGCGAAGCGCGAGGGTGTAAGCATGAGCGTGCTTGTCAGCCGACGCCTCAAGAGCCGGATCGACTGGCCGACACCGGACGAGGCAGCGGAGGAGTTCAGCGCGGCAAGCGCGGAGACTCTGGAGGGGGAAGGCTGGGATGCCTGATGTCCAGCGCGGGGATGTGGTGATCTGCGTACTGCCCAAGGCGTACGGCAAGGCGCGTCCCGCCCTGATCGTCCAGGCCAACGGGTACTTGGGCGACGGACCACCGGATAGCGTGACCGTATGCCCCATGAGGTCCTACACCGGCGAGGTGCCGAAATACCGGGTAGGCCTGAATCCGGCTGAATACGAGGTGGCCACCGGCGACCGGATCGAGGCCCAGGTGATGGTCGACAAGGTCAACATCATCCCCACAGGCAAGATCCGATACCGCGTCGGACGGATGCCCGCACGTACGCTCGACCAGGTGGACCGGGCGCTGTGTGAGTTCCTGGATCTGCCCTGTATCTGACTCAAACAGACACCCGTTACGAATCGACCGCCCGTCCACCGCGCTCAACGCCACCCACACCCGTTCTCGTGATCGCGGGCAGGCTGATCCGTCCGCCTATTCGCTTACCCCATCCCGGTCGGTCCTGACCCGTTGATTCCGAGCTGTACTCCGTCGAGTTCGTCCAAGATCAATCCGATGGCCTCGCTCAAAGCTCCCAGACCAGGGCGGCGGAGTAGTAGAGGTCGTAGTTGCTGACCGGGTCCACGGCCTGGGAATCGTATTCGTTCGAGATCGAGAGCTTGAGGTCCATGCCGGCGTCGCGGTCCAGCCTGATGCTCCAGTCGACCCCGGTGAGGTTCCTGTACTCGCCAAGCTCTCGGAGGCTCAGATACAGGGTGTTCCGTGCATCCAGCGTCTGGCGGTCGTTGATGCGCCAGGTGAACTCAAGCCCGGTCAGGGCCTCGGGCACGAATTCCTCGCGGGCGCCTCCGAAGGTTTGAATCGCGCCCAGACCGGCTCGACCCAGGAGACGGAAGTGCTCGTCCTCGCGGAAGGTGTAACCCCAGCCGCCGGTGCCGGACAGGCGGTAGTCCCAGTCTTTGAATTCGTCCCAATCGAAGCGCCCCAGGGCGAACTTGAACCAGGGAGACCCGGGTTCCAGCCAATCGCGATTGGCGCTGACGAACAGGTTGTGCTCGCTGGTGGTGCCGTCGGTTTCGCTCAACAGGTACTTGCTGTCGATGACCCAGCGCGCCCACTCATCCTCGTAGTTGGCACCGAACCCCAGATCGAACAGGCTGGTGTCGCTGTTGCCCTGAGCCCCCGACAGACCGGCTGAGAAGGTGCGTTTCCAGGCCGTCCACCAGGACGAGGTATCCGGGTTGTCCCTGTCAGCCAGAGTGTCAGCCACCGTGCCCGCTACCGGGGCCGAATCCGCCTGGCTCTCCTGGTCCGCATCCGGTTCATCCGCGCCTGCCTGATGCGGCCGTGATGCCTGCTCCGGGCCGGGCGGGGTGTCGTGCATTTCGGCGATCTGGTCGCGTCGTACTGAGAGCTCCCCGAGTACGGTGTGCCGCAGGATGATCTGTTCCGGGGTGGACGTGATCAGGGTCCCACTGAGGGTGTCGCCGTTGTGCAGGACGAGCGTGGCGGCGCTCGGCGCCGTGGGGATGAAAAGGGTGAGGATCAAGGTGACTCGGGACAGAGTCATAGGGGAGGCATCTCCGCAAGCTGATGGGGATGCCTTCAAACCCTGCACCGTCCGCGCGCATCAATCAGCACAGATGCCCCGGGGTTGGTGCGGGGTCGGGCACCGTGGACACTCAGTCGCCCGGGTATCCTCCGGGTAAAACGCGGCGTGCTTATTGCTAGGTTGTAAAGGGTACTGGTCACCGAGAGTCACCTGTCCTATGCCCCTGGTCCGTAACCTGCTCCTTCCCTTTCTGCTGCTCTTCTTCTGGTCCCCCACTGTCCTGGCCGTGTCGTCCGGTCTCTCGGGAGCCGATTCCGGTGATAAGAGCGCGGAGGGTGTGGAAGCAACGGATCGGGCGCGGATCGAGGCGCTGATACAGAGCCTCGAAGATCCGGGGCAACGTGAAGACCTGATACGTCGCTTGCGGGTGCTGACCGATGTTCAGGACGAGCAATCGTCCAGCGGTGAGGACGTAAAAACAGCGGCCTCCGAGGCGGTTGCGTCCCTGTCGCGACGGGTTGCGAAGGTGGCCGAGGCGGCAAACTCCCTCGTGGATGTGCTGCGTGACCTGCCTTCGGGGGGCACAGCCGTGGTCGCGGCATTGTCCGACCCGGAGCAGCGTATGCGATGGCTCACCGTCGCAGCCCGCCTGCTCAGCGTGCTGGGCGCGGGCATCCTGGCGGCCTGGCTGGTGCGGCGGGTCATCGCGCGCGGTCGCGGGGGGGCGCAGGGCCAGTGTCGAACGCGGCCCGTCTGGTGTCGGCTCTGGAATCAGAGCGTTGGCCTTTTGCTCGACGCGATCCCCATCGCCGCCTTTGCGGCAGCCTCGTTCGTGGTACTGGCCTGGGTCGATCCCCAGCGTGAGACCCGCTACGTCGCGGTCGTCCTCATCAACGCGGCGTTGCTCCTGCAGGCCACACTCGCCGCGGCGAACTTCTTCTTCGCGCCGGGGCGGTCGCGCTCCAGGCTCTGGGAGTTCAGCGACGAAACGGCCCACTATCTGTACCACTGGGTGAGACGACTGGCCGGAATCACCGTGTTCGGTGTCGCCGCGCTCGAGTCGGCGCGCTACCTGGGGCTGGAGGCGGGGGCGTACCAGATGCTGCTGCGTCTGCTCGGGCTGCTCGTTCTGGGGCTTTTCCTGGTGCTCATTGCCCAGAACAGGCAGGCGGTGCGGCGGGCCATTGCCGGTGACGCGAAGCCCGTGCGCGACGACGACGGGGTGTCCGCCGACGAGGGGGTGGCGCTGGATATCGGGGTGCGCATGACCACGGTTCGGCGCGGCCTGGCCCGGGTGTGGCATCTCATCGCGTCGGTTTATGTGATCGCCGTTTATGGCATCTGGACCCTCAGGGTGGAGGACGGCGCTCTGTTCATCGTTCGTGCCACGGTACTCACCTTGGTCATCGCGGCCATGGCACAGGTGCTCATGCGTGGGGTCGACCATATGCTGCGTCGCGGCCTGCGCCTGAACGATGATCTGCGCGCCAGCCTGCCGGGACTGGAGATGCGCCTGAACCGCTACTTCCCCGTGTTCGCCCGTGTCCTGAACCTGATTCTTGCCCTCTTCGCTACGCTGTTGGTGCTCGATGTCTGGGGGCTCGATGCCCTGCACTGGCTTACCGAGGGGGCGGGGCGCCCCCTGATCAGCGCCGGCATCAATATCGCCCTGATCATCGTGCTGGCCCTGTTCGTGTGGGAGCTGGCCGGTGGCGCGCTGGAACGGCACATTGCCAACTCCGGGACCGATCTGACCCCTGGTTCCACCCGTGCGCGCACCCTGCTGAGCGTTGCCCGCAATGCCCTCATCGTGACCTTGTTCATCGTCACCACCCTCATGGTCCTGTCGGAGTTGGGTATCAACATCGCGCCGCTGTTGGCCGGTGCAGGCGTGTTGGGTCTCGCCATCGGTTTCGGTTCCCAGCGCCTGGTACAGGACGTGATTAACGGTGCGTTCATCCTCTTCCAGGACCTCATGGCCGTGGGGGATGTGGTCAAGCTCGGTGATCGGGCAGGGGTGGTCGAGGCGCTATCCATCCGCACTGTGCGGCTGCGCGACCTGTCGGGCACTGTGCACACCATTCCGTTCAGCAGCATCGACACCGTGAGCAACCTCACGCGCGAGTTCTCGTTCCATGTCTTCGATATCGGGATTGCCTACCGCGAGGATGTGGACGAGGTGATCGCGTTGATCAACGCAGTGGGGGAGGAGTTGCAGGCCGATCCGGAGATCGGTCCGCTGGTACTCGAACCCCTGGAGGTGTTCGGGCTCGATCAGTTCGGCGATTCGGCCCTGGTCATCAAGGGACGCATCAAGACCAAGCCGATCAAGCAGTGGCAGGTGGGGCGCGCTTTCAATCGCCTGGTGAAACAGCGTTTCGACGAACGTGGCATAGAGATTCCGTTCCCGCACCGGACCATCTACTTCGGCGCCGAAAAGGACGGCGGAGCGCCGCCTGCCTACGTGCAGCTTGATGCCATGCGGGGGGCGATTGCCCGCGCGGCGGAGTGAACGGCGGCTCAAGGCCAAGAACCCGATTCTGGGTTTGATGGCGGCTGCGCCGCGTGCATCGAGACGCGGACTCCGCGCTTTGTTCGGTGCTCGGCGCCCGATTCTGGTACCGGCCCTGCTACGTGATTGGAGTACAGATCTCGATCTGACCGCGCGCAGCGCGTTTCGCTCCTGCCCCCACTCATACTTGAAATCCAGGCTGAGGTCTCACTAGGCTGGTGTAAGGACGACAGATTTACGGACGATCCCAAATGATCTGGGATCAGCATGTCAGGGAGACATCAGGGATGAACGATTCATCGGGCAGCGTTCCACACGCTCCGAAGCACTTCTATGTGGATCACGCCGCGTATTTCATCACCGCGGCGACCTTTCAACGTCAGCCCATATTGACCGACTCCGTAAAGGCTTGTTTGCGCGATGCGCTTCACAACGTGTTCGGTACGTACCAGTGGTCGGTGGAACACTGGGTCATTCTCGATGACCACTACCACCTGATGGCGCGCAGCCATCGCGGGCAGGACCTGAACCTCATCATGCGCAAGGTGCACCACCGGGTGGCCCGCGAGGTCAACGTGGCGCACCCGCCCGCGCGACGCGGCTCGCGCCAGGTCTGGCACAACTACTGGGACTATTGCCCACGCGA
>JBMYTL010000133.1:0-5447 GCA_049604295.1 Gammaproteobacteria bacterium | reverse complement strand
GCAGGTACTGCTGCATCATGGGCGTGTGGCCGGCATGCGCGGCCTGTGTTGCCGGGGTCCGCGCCATCAGTTCCGCGGGGCGGCGGAGTCGCGGGGCTTGTCCGTTGGAAACAGATCGATCCGGTTCTTTTCGTACAACTTCAGGCCCCGGTAAACCGCGCCCACCACGGCGCGAGGCGTGATGGTGGCCCCGGTGAACTGGTCGAACTCACCGCCGTCCTTGCGTACTTTCCAGGCCTCGGGTTCGGGATCGTCCAGGGAGCGGCCGTCGAAGCCCAGCAGCCAGTCCGTGCGCTGAATGTCGATGAGGTCGCCCAGACCCGGGGTTTCCTTGTGCTTGAGGACGCGAACCCCGCTGATGCCGCCGTCGCGTTTGACCGCCATGAGCAGGCGTATCTCGCCGTTGTAGCCATCGGGCGCGATGGTGGTGAACACGACGGCGGAGGGCCGGCCGTCCTTGAAGGCCCGGTAGACCTTGGTTTGCAGTCCGCGACCGATCAGTTCCGGATCAGTCAGGGTGACGGTGTCCGCGAGCAGGTCGTTGTCGTAGAGATCGTGCGGCAGGGTCTGGTCGATGGTGCGCATCAGGCGCAGGCGTTCGTTCTGGGCGATGCGGTCCGCCGTGCCGATCTGGGTGATGGCCACCAGGCCCGCACCGACCGCGGCGAAGGCGGCCAGCAGGCCCGCGGCGATAAAACCGGAGCGGGGGATCATGGCTTGTCCCGCTCGCCGCTGAGCGGCTCACCCATGACCCGCGGGCGGGTGTAGTAGTCGATGGTCGGTGCGGCCATGTTCATGAGCAGAACGCCAAAGGCCACGCCGTCCGGGTATCCACCCCAGGTACGGATGATCCAGATGATGGTCCCCGCGCCCGCGCCAAAGATCAGCTTGCCGCGTGGTGTCGTGGCCGCGGACACCGGGTCCGTCGCGATGAAGAAGGCACCCAACATGGTCGCGCCGCTGAACAGGTGAAACAGCGAGGAGGGGTAGGTGTCGCTGTCGAAGATCATGAACACCAGGGACCAGACCACGATGGCGCCCAGCAGGGACACGGGGATGTGCCAGGTGATGGTCCGTTTGAACACCAGCCACAACCCGCCCAGAAGGAATCCGGCGTTGACCCACTCCCAGCCCGCCGCGCCCAGGCTACCGAACAGGCTGGAGGTGCTGATCTCGGTCAGCGTGTGGTGCAGACCGGTCTCGGTCTTGACGATGTCCAGGGGCGTGGCCTGGCTGATCCCGTCCACGCTGCCGCCGCCGAACACCAGAGAGAACACGGTTCCGGTGTCCGGGGTGGTGAGGTCCGCTCCACCCGGGGCCAGCCATTGGGTCATCTCCCGGGGGAAGGAGATGAGAAGGACCACGTAGCCCACCATGGCGGGATTGAACGGGTTGTAGCCCAGGCCGCCGTATAGATGTTTGCCGAACACCATGGCCATGAAGGTACCCAGCACCGGCAACCACCAGGGGGCTGCGGGGGGCAGGGCGGCTCCGAGAAGGGCGGCGGTCAGCAGGGCGGATAGATCGCCCAGGTAGGGGGCCGTGGGTCTGCCCCGGAGGGTGAGGATAGCGGCCTCCACGGCGAGCGCGGTGAGGGCGCATAGCGCGATGTTGATCAGCGTTCCCGGCCCGAAGAACCAGGTCAGGGCGACAAGCCCGGGGATCATGGCCACCAGCACATGGCGCATGACGCCGCTTACGCTTTGTCGGCCTCCCACGTGGGGCGCGGTTGTGGTTTCGAAGCGCATGGGTTCAGTCCGTCTTGTCCGCGCTGCTTGCCTTCGCCGTTGGTTGGGCTGGGGATGCAGCCTTGGCTGGGGCCTTTTTCTTTGGTGCCGCATTTTTCCGCGCGGCGGCACGGGCCGCCCGTTCCGCCTTTTCCCGCTCCTGTCTCAGTGTTCGGGCCTCCACTCGAAGGCGGGCCCGCTCGGCCAGTTCACGGCCCTGCGCCTGATTGCGCAATTCGCTTTTTCCATAGCGGAAGTAGTCGACCAGCGGGATGTGGCTCGGACAGACGTAGGAGCACACGCCGCACTCGATGCAGTCGAAAACGCGGTATTCCTCGACCTTTTCAAAGTCCTTGGCCTTGCTGTACCAGTACAGTTGTTGAGGCAACAGGTTGACCGGGCAATGTTCGGCGCAGTAGCCACAGCGGATACAGGGCATGGCCGGTTCGGGCTCGCGGAACTCGCCCTCCGCCGCCGCGATGATGCAGTTGGTGGCCTTGACCACCGGCATGCTGTCGTCCGCCAGGGCGATACCCATCATCGGCCCGCCCATCACCAGGTGTTTGACCGTATCGGTGTAGCCTCCGGCCGCCGCGATGAGCTCGGATACGGGGGTGCCGATGGCGACATCGTAGTTGCCGGGATTGCGGACCCCGGAGCCGGTGACGGTGACGATGCGCCGGGTCAGGGGCTGGAAACCCCGCAGGGCGCCGCTGACCGCCGCTGCCGTGCCCACGTTGACGCAGACGACTCCGATGTCGAGGGGGAGGCCGCCGCTGGGGACCTCTTTGCCGGTCAGCAACTGGATGAGCTGGCGTTCGCCGCCGCTGGGATAGACCGTGGGTACGACACAGATCTCGATGTCGCGGTCCATGTCCAGCCGTTCCAGGGCATTGCGCAGGGCCTCCAAGGCCTCGGGTTTGTTCTCCTCGATACCGATCACGCAGCGCTTGGCGAGTACCGCGTGGCGGATGATGCGTATCCCATCGAGCACCTGATCGGGGCGCTCGCGCATGAGCATGTCGTCACAGGTGATGTACGGCTCGCACTCCGCGCCGTTGATGATCAGCGTATGGATGTGGTCATAACCGCGGTGGCCGTGAATCTTCGCGTGGGTGGGAAAAACGGCGCCACCCAGACCGACGATACCCGCGCGGCGTACGCAGTCCGCGACACCATCGGGGTCACGGGTCATGGGATCCGGGCAATGGGGGGCAACGCGGATTTCATCCCTGCCGTCGGGTTCGAGCACGATGCAGGGCGCGCTGAGCCCCGATGGATGGGGAAAGGGACGGTCTTCGATGGCGATGACCGTGCCCGAGGTGGGGGCGTGCAGAGGCGCGGAGAGCCCACTGGATGCGTCGGACAGTCGCTTGTTCTTGAGCACCCGTTGGCCCGGCTTGACCATGGCCTGGGCCGGTGAGCCCGAATACTGCTGAAGGGGCAGGTAGAGCCGCTCGGGCAGGGGAACGGTTTGAATGGGACGCTGGGTGGATTCGTCCTTGTGCTCGGCCGGATGCAGGCCGCCCGGCAAGCGGGCCGCGGGGACGATCACGCCGCTTCACCAACCGGCATGGGCGGCCTGGGATAGCTGTAGGTACCGAAGGTCTCGGGTATGGCGACCAGGTCGATGCAATCCACCGGGCAGGGGGGCAGACAGAGTTCGCAACCGGTGCATTCCGCCGCGATCACCGTGTGCATGTGCTTGGCGGCCCCGAGGATGGCGTCCACCGGACAGGCCTGGATGCATTTGGTGCAACCGATGCAGGTGTCTTCGTCTATGACCGCGACAACGGGGGCCCCGGAACGGTCGTGCTCGGGGTCCAGGGCCTCGGGTTCCAGGTCCAGCAGGTCGGCAATGGCGAGCATGGTCGCCTCGCCACCGGGCGCGCAACGATTCACCGTGGCCTCGCCGTGGGCGACCGCCTCGGCGTAGGGGCGGCAACCGGCGAAATCACACTGACCGCACTGGGTCTGGGGTAGCAGGCTTTCGACCTGATCGACCACCGGGTCGCCTTCCACGCGGAAGCGAACGGCGGAGTATCCGAGCAGGAGGCCGAACAGGCCGGCCATGATTCCCAATGCGAGTACGGCTGCGAGCATGAGTCAGGTGGTGGGTCGGGCGGGGTGAGCGCTGAAGTCTAAACTGATCGGTGCGATGGGCGGCATGTCCGTCATCAATTCCGCTGAGGGCCGGTATGGACGGGGGTGACGGTCGCCTATTTCACCAAGCCGGAGAATCCCATGAAGGCCAGGGACATCAAACCCGCGGTGATCAGGGCGATGGGTGCGCCCTGGAACGGTTCCGGTACATCGGCGGCGGCCAGCCGCTCGCGAACCTGGGCGAACAGCACCAGGACGAGGCTGAACCCGGCGGCCGCCCCGAAACCGTAAACCGCCGATTCCAGAAAACCGTGGTCGGCCTGCACGTTGAGCAGGGCCACGCCCAGCACCGCGCAGTTGGTGGTGATCAGGGGCAGGAATATGCCCAGCACCTGGTAGAGCAGGGGAGATGTCTTGTGCACCACCATCTCGGTGAACTGGACCACGCCGGCGATGACCAGGATGAAGGCGATGGTGCGCAGGTATTCCAGGCCGAGGGGGGCGAGGATGAAATCGTTCACCAGAAAGGCGCAGACCGAGGAGATGGTCAGCACGAAAGTGGTGGCCAGGCCCATGCCCATGGCCGTTTCGACCTTGCGCGAGACACCCATGAACGGGCACAGCCCGAGGAACTTCGCCAGGACGAAATTGTTGACCAGTACGGTGCTGATCAGGATGAGGGCCAACTCGGTCATGGGATGGGCAGTCTAAACGCTGGTGCTGGGTTGCTGACAGGTCATTTGACCTTCATGCCGGGCTGGGCGCCGGAGTCGGGGCTGAGCACGAACAGGTCCTTGCCGCCCGGGCCCGCCGCCAGAACCATGCCTTCCGACAGGCCGAATTTCATTTTCCGCGGGGCCAGGTTGGCCACCATGACGGTCAGTTTGCCCGTCAGGTCCTCCGGGGCGTAGGCCGACTTGATACCGGCGAACACGTTGCGCTTTTCGCCCCCCAGGTCGAGGGTCAGACGCAGCAGCTTGTCGGCGCCTTCCACGTGCTCGGCCTTCTCGATGAGGGCCACGCGCAGGTCCACCTTCATGAAGTCGTCGATGTTGATCTCGGGGGCCAGCGGACCACCGACCAGCTCCGACGGGGCGGCTTCGGGGGTTTCAACCGTGGCGGACGGCGTCGTGTCTTTGGATGCATCGATCATGGCGTCCACGTTTTTCTCGTCGACACGCTGCATCAACGGCTTGAACGGTCCGATGGTGTGGTCGGTCAGCGGCGCATCGATGCCGTGCCAGGTCAGCGGATCGATATTCAGGAAGGCCTCGGATTTCTCCGCCATGGCCGGGACCACGGGCTTGAGATAGGTGATAAGCACGCGGAACAGGTTCAGGCCCACGGAGCAGGCATCCTGTACGTCCTGCTCCCTGCCCTCCTGCTTTGCCAGGGCCCAGGGCTTCTTGTCGTCGATGTACTGGTTGGCGCGATCCGCCAGGGCCATGATCTCGCGCATGGCGCGGTTGTAATCGCGGCGCTCGTAGCATTCGGCGATGGACTCACCGGCGGCGACGAAGTCGGCGTACATGGAGGGCTCGGGGAAGCCGGTGGAGAGCCGGCCTTCGAAACGTTTGTTGATGAACCCGGCGCAGCGGCTGGCGATGTTCACCACCT
>JBMYTL010000132.1:0-5500 GCA_049604295.1 Gammaproteobacteria bacterium | reverse complement strand
TCTGTCCTCCGCCCCGGGGTCGACGAGGTCGATGAAGTTGATGCTCGGGTCGTCGAGCCGGATCGAATTGGGCACGTCGAACCAATTACTGAGGGTGATCTGCATGTCCAGATTGTGAAAACGGTACTGGTCCAGCTGCGGCTGACCGCCAACGAACTGGTTCTGCACATCATCGAGGGCACCCTGGTCGTTGATCGTGATGGTGCCGTCGAAATCGTCGCTCCCGAATGCACCACCAACGGACCCGGCACTGAAATCGAAGCTGAATACGGCCGCCTGAGCCGTGTGGGGGGCCACGGTAAGAAATGCCGTCACCACCATCGCCTTGAGCATGGCTCTCATTGATTGTCTCCCGGTCTGTGAACCTGAAACGCGATGCCACCCGCTCGTTCCGGGGACAACACCATCTGACCGACGCACCCCACGGGGCGGGGACATACCCAGAACGGCCAACGCCGGTGTGGCGCGGTACTACGGTTAAGGAGATCTCTGCCCGGAAGTGGTCATTTTTCGGCACGTCCATGGCTCAAAAGAAAAGATGCACAATCCGAGCCCAGGCGGATTTTCAACGAATTATCCGGCACTTACGGATACCGCGCAGTAATACCCGAGCATTTTTGTAAAGAATCCCGACACCGTGCCCCACCCTTGGCACCCGCCGTTACACGCCAGGTCTCTATTTCCTGCCCTCACCCCGGAACAGGCTTTGAAAAGGCGGCGCCTCGAGCAATGCCTGGCTGACCCGGCGCGCCTGGGCCGTACTGCCCGCGTCGGTGAAGTGCACCGAATCATTGAAATGCACCGGGTCGGCGGGGATATCGAACTCCCCTTCCACCAGGGTCACGCCGGTTTCACGAGCCACCTCCCGGATGATGTCGTTGTAGCGCAGTTTCTGGGCCAGGATCTGTTCCGGCGTCATGTAGGGCTTGTAGAACAGGGCCGAGCCACTGGCTTTGAGCATGCGTTCGGGGGACTGGTCCGGGCTGAACTGGGATGCAAAGGTCACCAGGGCGATGGCATCCACGCCCTGCTCGCGAACCGTATCGATCAACTCGATGAGCCGCTTGCGGAACACGCCGCCCAGGTTCTCCGGGTCCATCACAAGACGCGGGGCGTCCCCGGTTTTCACCTCGGCCTTGGCCGCCTTCAGATGCAGATTTTTCTCGAGCAGAAACCAGAGCAGGGAATGCTCGGACAACCAGCTGAGCCGCTCCTTGGGTTTCTCATGCTCCAGACCCTGGGCCTCGGCAAGCCCTGCCGACTCCACGGACATGTCATTGATGGCGTGGTAAATGACCACCGCGTCCACGTCGAGCGGGGCTACCCGTGCGATGAAGTTCCTGCGGCTCGCCGCCACGCGGTAGCCGGGTACGGCGGCGTTGACGTAATCGAAGCGCCGCCCGGGGTAGGCGTCGGCCAGGGTTCCGATGACCTGGTGGGGCCAGGTCATGACGTCGGAACTGACCTCGGCCGAGTACGTGGTCGATGCCCCGAGGAAGGCCAATCGCACGGTATTGGCGGGCTTGGGCATGGCAATCTCGGCACCACGGAAGCCCAGGGAGTTGGAGGTGATCGACCGTGTTCTCAGGTTCGGTCGCACGATGCGCAGTCCGGTCGCCTCGTCGATCACGTAGTGATTATTGAAGTTCTCCGCCACACCGTACTTGATGTACTGACGCAGTCGCACCAAGCCCTCCGCGGCCAACACCAGCGTCAGGCTCAACAGGACACTCAAAGCCACCGTCGCGATGCGCTTACCGCGCTCAGTCAATCGCGCCACTTTGTCGCTACCTCCCACACCACCCCGGACCGGGACCGTGCGGAACGCTAACAAAGGTTCAGCCCGGACCCCAGATATGCCCAGAAAGAAGTTGGGGCTGGATTGATACCCGGGCCGCCTCATCCACCGGTTGGAAACGCCGCCAAACCGCTATGTTCGTCAGCACCTATCACGAGAAGAGAGACAAACGATTTCAACCGATCAATCAGCCTCCGTAGCCTCGTCACCAGACCGATCACCCGTCAACCGCCAGCGGCCCCCTGGCGCCTGGCCGGGGACGGATGAGCGGTCCCATTCAATGTCAGGCATCCCCCGCCCGCACGAAGGCGATGTGAATCGCAATCAATGGCCGGGAAACCTGACGATACAAGACCTGCCGGACCCCATTCAGGCAGGTCACTACGACGAGGAGTGAATTCCATGAGCAGCAGCGACAACGCACCCGCAACCCAGGGTCAATGTCCCTTCCACCATGCCGCCGGTGGCGGCACCTCCAACCGCGACTGGTGGCCCAACCAGCTCAACCTGGACATCCTGCGCCAGCACTCGGCCAAGGGTGACCCCATGAACCCGGACTTCGACTACGCCGAGGCATTCAAATCCCTGGACCTCGAAGCGGTGAAAAAGGACCTGACCGAGCTGATGACCGACTCCCAGGACTGGTGGCCCGCCGACTACGGTCACTACGGCCCCCTGTTCATCCGCATGGCCTGGCACGCCGCCGGCACCTACCGCATCAACGACGGCCGTGGCGGAGCCAGCACCGGCAACCAGCGCTTCGCACCGCTTAACAGCTGGCCGGATAACGTCAACCTGGACAAGGCGCGCCGCCTGCTCTGGCCCATCAAGCAGAAGTATGGCCGCAAGATCTCCTGGGCCGACCTGCTGGTGCTCACCGGCAACGTGGCGCTGGAGTCCATGGGCTTCAAGACCTTCGGCTTCGCCGGTGGCCGCGAGGACATCTGGGAACCCGAAAAAGATGTCTACTGGGGCTCCGAGGCCGAATGGCTGGGCAACAAACGCCTGGATGACGCCGACAGCGAACTGGAAAACCCCCTCGCCGCGGTGCAGATGGGCCTGATCTACGTGAACCCGGAAGGGGTCAACGGCAACGCGGACCCGCTCGCCACCGGCCGCATGGTGCGCGAAACCTTCGCCCGCATGGCCATGAACGACGAGGAAACCGTCGCCCTCACCTGCGGCGGACACACCTTCGGCAAGTGCCACGGTGCCGGTGATGCCGCCCTGGTCGGCCCCGAACCCGAGGCCGCCCCGCTCCAGGCCCAGGGCCTGGGCTGGTTCAGCAGCCACGCCAGCGGCAAGGGGGGCGACCAGATCGGTTCCGGCCTGGAGGGCGCCTGGACGCCCACGCCCACCCAGTGGGACATGAGCTATCTGCACATGCTGTTCGAAAACGAGTGGGTGCTCAGCAAGAGCCCCGCCGGGGCCAACCAGTGGACGCCCAGGGAACACCATGACGGCAACATGGCGCCGGCCGCCGAGGATGCCAGTCAGAAGCGCCCCATCATCATGACCGACGCCGACATGGCCATGCGCATGGACCCCATCTACGCGCCGATCGCCCGCCGTTTCATGGAGAACCCCGACGAGTTCGCCGATGCCTTCGCCCGCGCCTGGTTCAAGCTGACCCACCGCGACATGGGCCCCAAGAGCCGCTACCTCGGCCCCGAGGTGCCCCAGGAGGACCTGATCTGGCAGGACCCGGTGCCGCAAGTTGATCACCCGTTGATCGATGAGACGGACGTGGCCACCCTGAAAGCCAAGGTGTTGGAATCCGACCTGTCCGTGGACGAACTGGTGTCCACCGCCTGGGCCTCAGCCTCCACCTTCCGTGGTTCAGACAAGCGCGGTGGTGCCAACGGGGCGCGGATCCGCCTGGTCCCGCAGAAGGACTGGGAGGCCAACCAGCCGGAGCAGCTGGCCAAGGTGCTCGCGACCCTGGAGTCCATCCGGGCCGACTTCGGCAAACCGGTGTCCATGGCCGACCTGATCGTCCTGGCCGGTTGCGCCGGGGTGGAACAGGCCGCCCGCGATGCCGGGGTGGAGATCAGCGTGCCCTTCACGCCTGGCCGCACCGATGCCACGGACGAGCAGACCGACGCCGAGTCCTTCGCCCCCCTGGAGCCCCTGGCCGATGGCTTCCGCAACTACCAGAAGCAGAAGTTCGGCTGCAGCGGCGAGGAGATGCTGCTGGACAAGGCCCAGTTGCTCACCCTCACCCCGCCGGAGATGACCGTCCTGGTCGGCGGCATGCGCGCCCTGGGTGCCGGTGCCCCGGAAGACGGCGTGTTCACCGACCGGGTGGGCGTGCTCAGCAACGACTGGTTCGTCAATCTGCTGGACATGGGCACCGAGTGGACGCCCTTGGATGCCGACGAGGAACGTTTCGAAGGCCGCGACCGGGCAACCGGGCAGCTCAAGTGGACCGCCACCCGGGTGGACCTGGTGTTCGGCTCCAACTCCGAGCTGCGCGCCCTGTCCGAGGTCTACGCCACGGACGATGCCCGTGAGAAGTTCGTCCATGACTTCGTCAAGGCCTGGGACAAGGTGATGAACCTGGACCGCTTCGACATCGCCTGATCCGGCAAAACAGCCTCCTATCGCCCCGATGTCCCTCTCTCCCGGGAGAGGGATTTTTGGGGTTGGGCGGCCCCCTCCAGCGACTAACCTATCCCCGACAGGCCAAGCCCCAACCGGAAACAGACCATGAAAGCCCTACTCATCAAACCCGCCGAGCAGAGCATCGAGCCCGTGGACATCACCGGCCCCGGGGACATCGCCGCGCTCATCGGCTACGACACCGTCATCACCGACGACGTGGGCAAGGACGGTGACAAACTGCACTTCGACGAGGAGTGCTTCCTGCGCGGCATCAAGGAGAAGTTCAAGATCGACACCCTGGTTCCCGTGTCCGGGGTCGGCGTGATCACCGGCAGCGGCGCGGACGGCGCGCTTACCGAGCCGAGCACCGACATCGCCGATCTGAAGGCGCGCACCCAGTTCCTTTGAAGTCATCGCAACCGTGCTGACCAAGCGCTCCGCCGGGCGCATCGAGATGCGTACTCCACTCCCCGTTCGAGCGCTGGAGCCAGATTCAGGCACCGTCCCTGCTGCATGATCGGAGTTCAGATCTCGATCTGACCGCGTTCGGCGCGTTCCTCGGCCTGGGAACCGGCTACGCCGGGCGCAATTCCATTCATTGTTCACGGCATGGCACCCATGCCTTCAGCCTTCAAAACACTCCACCCACAACTCCGCCAGGCTGCGAACGTCATAATCCGGCCTGGGCTGCCCGTCGGGCCAGGGCTCTCCCGGCCCGAAGCGCCCGGTCCGTACCAGGGCGGTTTTCATCCCCAGGCGCTGGGCCCCGGCTATATCGGTATCGGGTCGGTCCCCCACCATCAGGCACTCCCCCGCCGACACCCCCAGGTGCCCCATAGCGATCTCGTAGAGCAGGGGTTCCGGCTTGCCAATCACTGTTGGGGTGACACCCGTTGCCGTGACAATGGGTGCGATCAAGGCCCCGCCTCCCGGCAGAACCCAGCGTTTCCCGTCACGGGTCGCATCGACGCTGTTGTCCGGGTTGGTTCCGATCAAACGGGCACCGCGCAACACCAGATTGATCGCCAGGGAAAGCTGCTCGAAATCGATCCCGGCCCCCTCACCCACCACCACGTAATCCGGCGCCCGCGTATCCGC
>JBMYTL010000131.1:0-5611 GCA_049604295.1 Gammaproteobacteria bacterium | reverse complement strand
AATGGGCGATTAGACGGGCCAAGGCGCCGTGTCACGATTCGTTCAGAGCTTCCCTATGAACTGGCAACCACCCTACGTCGCGGCCCATCGAACGACCACCGAATGGCCGCATGGGCTTCGCGACAACCCGGTCGCCGACGCACCAAGCGCTTCAGTTGTGCCCGCTGATCTTGGCGTGCAGGGGCTTGGTCTTCTCGTAGGTCTCCATCTGCTCCGCCGTGGCCTTGGCCTGGTGCTTGTCCTTCCACTCGCCGTAGCTCATGCCGTAGATGGCCTCGCGTGCCGCGTCGTAGTCCATGTCCACGCCCCGCTCATTGGCGGCCGCCATATACCACTTGGCCAGGCAGTTGCGACAGAAACCGGCCAGGTTCATCAGGTCGATGTTCTGCACATCGGTGCGCTCCTGAAGGTGCGCGATCAGGCCGCGGAAGGCGGCGGCCTCGACTTCGAGGGTGGTTTGTTTGTCCAAGGGAACGTCTCCGATTGAATGGGATGCGCGAATCTTGGACCACCTGGTCCTTCATGTTCAAAAGTTCAGCTTGCATGGCGGCGGATACTGATTTGGTTCTAACCAACTCATCCAAAGGCAGAGGCCTGCCAAAAAAGTCCGCCAGTCCTGTCTAGTTTCCAATTCATCGGTGCCCTCGTAAACAATGAGGAGGCGGGCCCAATGAAACGATCAGCTGCCCCTTTGCGGGTTTCTTCGGCGGTCCTTGCCGCCATGTTGTGCACCCAGCCGGTTCCAGCCTGGGCAATACCCGTATTCACCGCCCTGGGCGACCTCCCGGGCGGCGGTTTCTACAGTTCCGAAGGCGGTTTGGGCCAGGTTCTGACACCGGACGGCGGCATCGCCGTGGGCGAAAGCACCTCATCCAACGGCACCGAGGGCTTCCGCTGGACCCTCGGCGGCGGAATGGAGGGCCTCGGCGACCTGGCGGGCGGAACTTTCGAAAGCCGGGCCCTGGGGGTCTCCGACGATGGCACCGTCGTGGTCGGATCGGGCTCCGGGGCCTCGGGCATGGAGGCCTTTCGCTGGACGGAGAGCGGTGGCATGACCGGCCTGGGCACGCTCGCCGGTCAGGACACCAGCCGCGCCCGCTCCGTCTCCGATGACGGATCGGTGGTGGTGGGCACCAGCTACGACGGCTCCACCCCCTACGCCTTCCGCTGGACCGAGGCCACCGGCATGGTCGCGCTCAGCAGCCTGTACAGCGAGGCGGCGGCGGTGTCCGCGGATGGCACCATCGCGGTGGGTTACCAGAAGTCAGGTTCCTTCATTCAGGCGACCCTGTTCACCGACGAGGGCGACACCATCAGCCTGGGCGACCTGGATGGCGGCGGCTCCCACAGCCAGGCCGCCGGTATCTCCGCCGACAACGCGGTGGTCGTGGGCTTCGGGACCTCCGCCGCCGGCCACGAGGCCTTCCGTTGGACCGAGGCCGGGGGCATGCAGGGCCTGGGCGACCTGGACGGCGGCGCCGTCCTGTCCACGGCATTCTCCGCCACCCACGACGGCTCCACCATCGTTGGCTACGGCACCACCGCGGACGGCGAGCGTGCCTTCATCTGGGACGAACTCAACGGCATGCGCCTGCTCAGCGAGGTGCTCACCACCGAATGGGGTCTGGACCTGACCGACTGGACCCTGACCCTGGCCCGCAGCATCACCGACGACGGCAACATCATCACCGGCTACGGCATCAACCCCGATGGCGACACCGAAGCCTGGATCGTGAGCAAGACCGGAACGGTCGTCGACTCGCCCCCACCATTCTGGTTACTCCCGCCCGTGTTCGCCGTGGTGCGCCGGGCCATGCGGATTCAAGCCCCCAGGGATGGGCCCACCCCACCCACCGGGCGTTGACTTGCAACGGCCCCGACACGATGACACCAGCAGGAAACTCCGATGCAGACCCTCACCGTATGGGCAACGCTCGCCCTGCTCGCGGCCCCACTTCCCGCGCTGGCGGCCACCCTCTTCTTTACTGACGAATCCGCCTTCCTCAGTGCCGTGGGCTCCGGCCCGGACGCGACCATGGACTACGAGGGGATCCTGGGCACCGCCCCCTCCTTGCACCTGGGTGCGGGTGGCGTGACCTACACCGAGGACGGCATTTCCATCACCGCCCTGCGCAACATCATCAACGACACCTACTTCCCCGCCGGGGACGACCGTTACAAGACCGGTCGCGGTGACTCGGGGCAGACCGAACCCAACACCGCGAGCACCATCAGCTACACCGGTGACATCTACGCTGGCGGAGCGTGGCTCTACACGGTGAACAACGACGGCTACACCCGCTCGGCCACGGTGGGCATCACCTTGAGCAACGGTGACAGCTATTCCATCGTCACGCCGGATGTGGACGGCGACGATGTCTTCATCGGATTTCTCTCCGACGTCGCGGTGGAATCCTTCACCCTCGCACCCGTCGTGATAGGCGGTGGAGCCGATGCGCGTTGGCTGGAAACCGACGACATCACCGTCTGGGCCGCCTCCACCGTGCCCCTGTCCGGGACACTGCTGCTGATGGGCGCGGGTCTGACTGCCTGGCGGACGCGCTCGAAGCGGGCGCTCATTGCCGTAGTGGTGTTACTCGCGACGGTTCCCGCGCACGCGGCCACCATCACCTTCTCGGCGGGTGACTTCGATACCTGGCACACCGAAACGGCGAGCGGCGAGCTGAACGGTCAGGTCGGCACGCCGCACGCGTCGGGCGGCAACCCGGGCGGCTATTTGAACGTGGAGACAGTCACCCGCTGGGCGACGGTGAACGCACACCTCGACTCGGCCTTCGTCTACGACCCCTCGCTTGGAGCGATCAACTCCATTACCGCATCCCTGGACTTCAACGTGGTCTCCGCCTTCGGCCAGGGACAGGGCATCTCACCCATCGCCCTGGTCCAGGACGGGCTCTATTTCCGGGCGGGGAACCAGATCAGCGGCACCCTGAGCGGCTGGACCACCATCGGCCCCCAGGTCTTCACCGCCAGCGACTTCGTCCAGTTCGGCGGAAGCGGTGGCGCGCTGCCCGATTTCTCGACCAGCGGTTCCACCATCACCTTCGGCTTCATGACCAACAACTCGGCGGGCAACGGCATCAGCGTGGACTACGACAACTTCCTTGCCGTACTCGATGTGTACGAATCCTCCGCCTTGCCCGGTCCGGGTACCGCCGCCCTGTTGTTCAGCGGGGTATTCGGCTTGCGGCGAACCCGTCCCAGAGGTTGAGTCTTCCATCAACGCATCGGAGAAAGTCATGAACCCTTCGAATACCGGCCTCAAGGCCCTGTACGCCCTCCTCGGCCCCGCGCTGCTTTGCGCCTTGTCCCTTGCGGCACCAGCCCGGGCCGCCCTCCTCACCGTGGGCTTCGAGGAGGACCCCGCGCCTCTGAACGGCGGCCTTTTCGTCACCTACGTGTACACCGAGCAGGGCATGAGCTTCGACAACCCCTATGCCGGGGGCCATTTCGACATCTACAACCGCGCGGCGGACTTCCCGGCCACCACCGGGTCCCAAACGGCGGGCATTCACAACGGAAATAACGGCTCCGATATCCTGATCACCCACCAGGACGGCGTATTCGACATGATCAGCCTGGACCTGGTCGCCTGGAACACCACGGGCGTGAACCCCAGCGTGACCACCGACCTGCTCACCATCACCTCCTCGGCGGGCGGCTCGGTACTCCTCGACTCCACCTTCACCGGCATCCTGGATTTCACCGCGCTGACCGGGTTCGAGGACATCGATTGGCTGCGCATGGAGATGCCGGACCGGAGTCTGTCCTGCACCGTCAACGGCAGCATCTGTTACGGCGCGGTGTTTGATCAGTTCACCTTCCGTGTCGGTGAGGAGGAAATACCGGTTCCCGCGCCCACCGCGCTGTGGCTCGCGGGTCTGATCGGCCTCCTTGCACGGCGTGCTCGCACGAAATCAAGAGTCCGATAAACCGTCTGGATCAGCTGGGGAAGCGAACGCTGGCACGAGAGCCCCCCCCTGAAACCGTCCCCTTTCTCTTATCTCAGATTGATCTCGGACTGATCCCGCGTCAGCCGCGCGCCCCCCTGCCCGGCGCCGGTGACGAACTGAACCCGGATCGCCTCCACGGAGCTGAAGTGCTCGAACAGGCGGACCCGGACCTGCTCCAGGCCCTCCCCGTGATCACAGTGGAAGTCGTAGCGGGCGTGGAATTCGCTGTGAACATCCGCGTGCTCGTGCTCTTTGCCCTCGTGCGCATCTTCGTGATCGTGCTCTCCATGGTGGGCATCGTGGCCGTGCTTCTCGTGTTCCCCGTGTTCGTGATGATCCTTGCCATGGTCATCGTGCTTTCCGTCGTCATGGTGTTCCCCATGGTCGTGATGCGCGTCGGCCGCTTTTTCGTCATGGGCGTCCGACCCGGCGATCAGCGGGCTTTCCACCTCGGCCTTCTCCAGGTGACAGTGCGCGCCCTTATCCAGCCCGAACAGCATCTCACCCTTCTTCAACAGGGCCGCGGAACTGCGCACGGCGTCGTGCTGGGCGTCGCCGCGCGGCGCGTGCTCGAAACCCACGATATCCATGGCGGGCAAACGCAGTTCGATGGCCAGCTCCACGCCGTCCAGCACCAGGTCCATTTCGCCGTGGCCATGGACGTGGGGCGGCAGAGCCGCGTCAGTGGCGACAGCCGACAGGGGACCGCCCAGGAGCAGAACAGCAATCAAGGCGGAGATCGGCGCACGACCATTCTTGAATCGATGGACAGGCGGACGGGGAAGACGAACGGGGGACATCATGATGGACACACCGGGATGATTGGGAACCGGCGAAAAATGTTATGTTATAACGAAAATAAATCAACACTGACTTTCCCACCCGATGCGCTTAGACCCCCATACCAACCCACGCCCCTGGTTTCCCACCATCCTCGCCGGCGTGGGGATGACACTGCTGTTACTAACGGCCACCGCTTCGCGGGCGGCGGACAACGCAGCCCCACGGGCCGTCGCCACCATTCTGCCCCTGCACTCCCTGCTCACTGTCGTGATGGACGGCGTTTCCACCCCGGAGTTGTTGATCCCACCTGCCCAGTCGCCCCATGCCGTGCGCCTCAGACCCAGCCAGGCCACATCGTTGGACCGGGCCGACCTGATCGTCTGGGTCGGTCCCAACCTGGAAAGCGGGCTGAGCAAATCCATCCGCGTCCACGGCGCCGATACCCGGGTGCTGACCCTGGTCAGCGAACCCTCACTGCGCCCGCTGGCGGCACGCACGGGTGGAGCCTGGGAAGGGCATCACGATCACCATGGGGAGCACGAAGGTGGGCATGAGGGAGAGCACGAGCACGAGCACGAGCACGGTACGGGGCACGACTCTGACGAGGGTAAGGAGCATGCCCACGAAGGTGATCACCACGATGATCATGCGGATCAAGAGCGCGGCGACGGCGACCACCATCACGCCGAGGGCGCGCAGGATGAAGCCGTGAGCGGGGAGCAGATCGACCCTCATCCGTGGCTGTCTCCGGACCGGTCGGCGGCCATCGCCCGGGCCATGGCCTCCGCGCTGAGCGAGATCGATCCGGCCCATGCCCCCCGCTACAGGAGCAATACCGATGCCCTGCTCGCACG
>JBMYTL010000130.1:0-5757 GCA_049604295.1 Gammaproteobacteria bacterium | reverse complement strand
AAGCCCCCGGCCCGCTCACCTTTTTCGTTGACAGGATCAGGGTGACCGGATCAGGGCAACCGGATCAGGGCGTCTCCTTACCCTCCACGCCCGCCGTCTCGCGCACCGACCTGGCCGCGCTGAGCGTGCCCAGGGGAATGACCACCAGGGTCAGCAGGGTGGACACCAGCACCCCGAACAGCAGGGACACGGCCATGCCCTGGAAGATGGGGTCGTTGAGGATGAACAGGGAATCGATGATCAGGGCCAGGGCCGTGATGACGATGGGCCGGGTGCGCGCCTTGCAGGAATCGATCACCGCCTCACGCACATCCATACCGTTGCGCACCTGCTCGATGGCGAAATCCACCAGCAGGATGGAGTTGCGCACGATGATCCCGGCCAGGGCGATGAAACCGATCATGGAGGTGGCGGTGAACTCCGCGCCCATGAGCCAGTGGCCGGGCACGATGCCGATCAGGGTGAGAGGGATGGGTGCCATGATGATGGCGGGCAGCACGAAGTTGCCGAACTGCCCGACCACCAGCATGTAGATCAGGATCAGCGCCGCGCCGAAGGCGATGCCCAGGTCGCGGAAGGTCTCGTAGGTGATGGTCCACTCCCCGGCCCAGGCCATGCCCACGTTGAGCACGTCCTCGGGCTGCCCCGTGTAGTGCGATTGCAGTTCCATGCCCTTGGGGGTTTTGTACTCGGCCAGCAGCTCATCGAGACGGCCCATGGGGTAGATGGGCGCGCCCAGACGGCCGATGGCATCGCCGACCACGTACTCCACCGCGCGCAGGTCCTTGTGCATGATCACAGGGTCCTGGTCCACCTCCACGAACTCGCCCAGCTCCGCCAGGGGTACCGTGTTGCCCTGATTCGATGGGATAGGCAGGTCAAGCAGGCGGCCGGGGTCGGCGCGCTCCGCCAGGGGGATCTGGATGGAGATCAGCGTGGGCTCGCGCAGGGTGCCGCGCTTCACGTCGCCCAGGGTCGCCCGGCCCATGGCCAGGGACAGGTTGCGGTTGATGGTCTCCACGGAGATGCCGCGGCGCACGGCCTTCTGGGCGTTCACCTCGAAGCGGATCAGGCGGTAGGGCTCGGACATGTAGTTGTCCACGTCGCCGAGCATGCCTTCCTGCTCGACGGTCTCGAACATGGCGGTGATATCGCGCGCGACCTGGCGGCGCTCCTCCGCGTCCTCGCCGTAGATCTCGGCGACCACGGCCTGCAGGACCGGCGGCCCGGGCGGGGCCTCGGCCACGGTGATGCGCGCACCGGTGGCGCGAGCAATGGGGGTCAGGCTGGCGCGTACGACCTCGGCGATCTCGTGGGAGCTGCGATCGCGCTCGGACTTGTGGGTGAGCTGCACCTGGATGGCCGCCTGCCAGGGACGGTCACGCAGGTAGTAGTGGCGCACCATGCCGTTGAAGTCGAAGGGCCGGGCGGTACCCACGTAGGTTTGCAGCGCGACCAGTTCCGGCAGCGATTTCATCTCGGTGGCCAGACGCTCGGTGAGGCTGGCGGTGTCGATCAGCGAGGAGCCCTCGGGCAGGTCGATGACCACCGCGAACTCGCCCTTGTTGTCGAAGGGCAGCATCTTCACGGGCACGGCCTTGGTGGGGAACAGCATCAGACTGATGAAAAAGGCACCGACGATGAGCAGCAAGGTGAGCCGCCCCAGGCCCTTGTTCTCGATCAGCGGCACCAGAACGCGGTTGAAGAAGCGGCCGATGCGCTCCTCGCTCTCGTGCTCCTTCTGTCCGGCGCGTTTGAGGGCGGTGAGGCTGGGGCGCAGACGCATGGCCAGCCAGGGCGTGAACACGAAGGCCGCGATCACCGAGGCGAACATGGCTACCGAGGCCAGGGCTGGAATCGGCTGCATGTAGGGCCCCATCATGCCGGTGACGAAGCCCATGGGCAGCAGGGCGGCGATGACGGTGAAGGTGGCGACGATGGTCGGGTTGCCGACCTCGCGCACCGAATCCAGCGCGGTTTCGGTATCGGTATCGCCCTTCATGAGCCAGCGGCGGTACATGTTCTCCACCACCACGATGGCGTCGTCCACGAGGATGCCGATGGAGAAGATCAGGGCGAACAGGGACACGCGGTTGATGGAGTAGCCCTGCACCCAGGCGGCGAAGATGGTGATCAGGATCACCACCGGGATCACCAGGCCCACCACGATGGCCGGGCGCAGGCCCAGGGCGAAGAACACCAGGATGCTCACCGCCACGGTGACGATGAGCAGTTTCACGATCAGGCCGTTGACCTTCTCCTGGGCGGTGGCCCCATAGTTGCGCGTCACCTCGATGTGCACGTCACTGGGGATCATCCGGCCCTTGAGCGATTCCACCTGGGCCAGGACGGCGTTGACCACGGTCACGCCGTTGCTGCCCTGGGTCTTGGCCAGGGCCACGGTGACGGCGGCGGCCCCGTTCACGGCATCGCCGTTGTAGGCCGGGCCGGTGTGGAAGCCGACCATGGCCTCGGGGTCCTCGGGGCCGTCGATCACCGTCGCCACGTCGCGCACATACACCGGCGAGCCGTTGTGGGTACCGACGACCAGGCCCTCGATATCGTAGGCGTGGCGCAGGTAGCTACCGGAATAGACGGTCAGATTGCCGTCGCTCCGCTCCACGTAACCCACCTGGCTTTCGTTGTTGGCCCCGCGCACCGCGGCGGCCACCTGGTCCAGGGTGATGCCATAGCCGGACAGGCGCTGCGGCTGCACCTCGATACGCACGCGTTCCTGGCGCCCGCCCACCACGTAGCCCGCGCCGGTGTTGGGGATCTGGCCGAGGATCTGAAGCACATCGAGACCCAGGGCGCGCAGGGCGCCGTCATCCATTTCGTTCGACCACAGCGTCAGGGTCACCACGGGCACATCGTCGATGCCCTTGGGACGCACCAGGGGCGGGCGCACGCCCGGGGGCAGGCGGTCCAGGTTGGACTCGATTTTGTCATGCACCTTGACCAGGGACGGGCCGATCTCCTCACCCACCTCGAACTCCACGGTTACCACGCCGCCACCACGGCTGCTGGCGGAGTAGACGTGCTTGACCCGGGGAATCTCGCTCATCACCCGTTCCAGGGGCTCTACGGCCAGGGCGGCAACCTGCTCGGCGGAGGCACCGGGGTACTCCAGAAGCAGATCGACCACCGGCACGGAGATCTCCGGGTCCTCCTGCCGGGGGGTGATCATCAACCCGAGAAAGCCTATGCCCAGCAGGGCCAGGTAGAGCAGTGGTGCCAGCGGCGAATGGATGAACGCCTTGGCCATGTTACCGGCAATACCCAAGTTGGCCGAACCCGCATTGGCATCGGCGCCATTCGGATCCGCGGCCTTCTCGTTCTTGTTGTTATCGCTCATGGGGGTGCCCGGTTATACGAGGTTGGGAGTGCCCGGAAATACGGAAAGGGCCAGAAGGACCGCCGATCCCACCGATCCGCCTGGGCTCGTGGAGTCAGCGGACCATCGGGTCGCGGTTCACAAAGTCAGCGGGTGGAGGCCCGAAGCCTGTGCGCAGGGTTCACTTCGGATTGGCCAGAATGCGGTCGCCGGGCTCAAGACCCGCGAACACCTGAACGGTGTTCGGGTCACCCCGGTCGGTGATGCGGATGAGCTTGAGCCGGGGCGCCCCCTGGGTGTCCAGGAGCATCACACCGGGCAGACTGCCACGCCAGATCAGGGCCGAGCGGGGCACCACCGGCAGGGCGGGCCCGCGCTGGTTGGGGTCCGGCAGGAGCACGTCGGCATACATGCCGGGCGCGGCCCCGACACCGGTCGGCAGATCGAACTTAACCACCACGGTGTGGCGCTGCGCGTCGGCTACCGGAAACACCTGGGCCACCTTGGACACCACCACCCGGCCGCCGTCCAGGCGCACTTTGACCGGCTGCCCGGCCTTGAGGGTCGTGCTGAGCCTGGAGGGCACGTCGCTGCGTACCTGGAGATGGCTGAGATCGGCATAGGACAACAACGGCTGACCCGGCTGCACCGTGTCCCCCACTTCCACCTGTTTACCGGTGATGGTGCCGTCGAAGGGCGCGATGCTGCGCGAGTCGCGGATCTTGGCATTGATCTGTTTGAGCTGGGCCTGGGCCTGGGCCACACCCGAATGGGCCTGCCGCACCTGGGTGCCCTGCTGGTACAGCTCGGTCTGACGCTGCACCCCGGGCGATTCCATGCCCATCATGCTCGCCATGGGGCGGCTGAACATCTGGTCCATCATGCCGGGCATGGCCATGCCGGGCATGGCGCTGGGACGACTGCTCTGGGGACTGACCGCCTCGCGGGAATACTGGGCCTGGGCACTGCGCGCCGCGGCATCCGCCGAATCGATGGAGGCCTGGGCGGCCGCCCGCTTGGCCTGGAGTTCAGAGTCATCCAGCGCCACCAGCAGCGACCCCTTCCTGAACGATTCACCCTCCTTGCCCGCCAGCACCTTGATACGCCCGGGCAACTGCGCGGTCAGGCGGACCTCCTGGGCCGGAACCACACTGCCGCCCACGGCGATGGTGTTGGCATCGGCGGCCGCGGCAATGACATGGATCTCCGGTCCCGTCTGCGCCGCCAGCGGCAAACCGGCCAAAAGGCCAGCCGCCATCGCCATCAGTAAGGTGCTTCGCTTGGCTCGCATACGTGTGCTGACTCGCTGTTGTCGTTATGGGTATGGATGCGGGCGACCATCCTAGCGTCCGAAGGCGCTCACGAGAATTAACTTAGGGAAGTCTGTCTCCATGCATCCCACGATTTGACGCGATGAATCGGACACCTGCACATCGCGCGCCCCTCGGATCGACTTCGGCCGAACCCGGTCCGGCGCGCCAGATCCGCGCGCCAAACCCACGAGCCAAACCCACGTTTCGGGGCCGCACCTTGCGCGGCACAGTACCGGGTCGGCGATAAGCCCCGCCTTGACCGCGGGGCCTGGCCGCTCCCGGCGCCCCAAATTGGCGCGACCGCACGTCGCCATGCACCACGGCCATACACGCCTCGCGTCCCGGCCCCGGGATAAGCCCCGCCACGCCAGCAGCCCAACAGTTGGCACACGATCTGCTTGAGTCACTTCAACCACGGCCAATGGCGGTCGTAGACATCATCGGGGCATGACCGCCCCGACTGGGTAAAGAAGCCCTCGTTGCGCACCTGCGCGACGGGGGCTTTTTGTTTTTCCGGCTCAACACTTTCCGAGAGACCTCCCCCCAATGAGCAGCAGCACCCGAGACTCCCTGAACAAGCCCCGCCGCGGCTTTTTGAAAAAGACCGCCCTGGCCGTCGCCCTGACCGCCGCCACCCTGGGTGGCAACCTGATGACCAACACCGCCTTCGCCGAGACCGAGGGCATCGAGAAGGAAGACCTCAAGTTCGGCTTCATCAAGCTCACCGACATGGCCCCCCTGGCCATCGCCTATGAAAAGGGCTACTTCGAAGATGAAGGCCTGTACGTGACCCTGGAGGCCCAGGCCAACTGGAAGGTGCTGCTGGACCGCGTCATCGACGGTCAGCTCGACGGTGCCCACATGCTCGCCGGTCAGCCCCTGGGCGCCACCATCGGCTTCGGCACCCAGGCCCACGTCATCACCGCCTTCTCCATGGACCTGAACGGCAACGGCATCACCGTGTCGAACGAAGTCTGGGAAATGATGCGCGAGCACATCCCGTCGATGGATGATGGCCGCCCGGTCCACCCGATCAGCGCCGAAGCGCTGGCCCCGGTCGTTGAAGAGTTCCGCGAAGACGGCGTGCGCTTTGACATGGGCATGGTGTTC
>JBMYTL010000129.1:0-5924 GCA_049604295.1 Gammaproteobacteria bacterium | reverse complement strand
ACGACAGGTCTGGCACAACTATTGGGACTACTGCCCGCGCGACGAGCGCGAGTATCGGGTCCGCCTGTGTTACCTGCTGAATAACCCCGTCAAACATGGGTACGTCAGTGATCTTCACGACTGGCCGTGGTCGAGTTTTCATCGCCTGATCGGGGAAGGTGGTGAGGAGGGCCTGCGCCGGATATTCATGGATCATCCTGAATACCGGGGGCTGCGCCTGGCGGAGGATCGGTGACGGGGTGGGGCCGTGCCGCCGGGAGGATTTCGCATCGAGATGCGTACCCCGTGCTTTGTTCAGGGCTTGGCGTTGGAACCCGATTCCGGATGCATGAACGAATACACCACCGGGATCAGCACCAGGGTGATCAGGGTGGAGGCGGCCAGGCCGCCGAGCACGGCGCGGGCCAGGGGCGCCTGGGCATCGGCCCCTTCACCGATGCCGAAGGCGAGCGGAAGCAGGGCGAGGATGGTGGTGAGCGTGGTCATGAGGATGGGACGCAGGCGGCGGCGTCCGGCCTCGGCCAGGGCTTCGTAGGTGGGCAGGCCTTCGCGGCGCAGACGCCCGGCCTGGTCCACCAGCAGGATGGCGTTGTTCACGGCGATACCCGACAGCAGGATGCAGCCGATGGCTGATTGCAGGTTCAGGGTGGTGTCGGTGAGGAACAGGATCACGATCACGCCCACTGCGGCGACGGGCACGGAGAACATGACCACCAGCGGGTCGCGCAGGGACTCGTACTGGGAGGCGAGCACCATGTAGACCAGCAGCAGGGCCAGGCCCAGTGACAGCATGAGCTCGTTGAAGGATTTCTCCTGCTCCTCGTAGTTGCCGGCCACGGTCATGTCGTAGCCCACGGGGCGGGCGATGGTGTCGAGCCGGTCCTGGATGTCGGCGGCAACGGAGCCGAGGTCGCGCCCGGCGACGTTGGCGCGCACGGTGACGATGCGCTGCTGGTCCTTGCGTTCGATCATCACGGGGCCCTCTCCGGCGCGGGTGGTGACCAGGTTGCGCAGGGCGACCAGCTCACCGGCCGGGGTGCGCACGGTGAGGTCCAGCACCTCGCCGATGGAACGTTTTTCGGCATCCTCCAGTTGCACCAGGATGCGGTAGGAGTTGCCCTCGGCGCGGAACTCACCGGCCTTGGAACCGGCCACGGCGGTCTCGATAACCTCCACCACGTCGCGCACGTTGAGCCCCAGGTCGGCGATCTTGTCGCGCTGCACGAAGATCTGTTCCTGGGGGATGCCGCTCTCACGGCTGCGCGTGATGTCGGTGATGCCGTCCACCCCCTCCACCGCGTCGGCCACCTGGCGCGACAGCAGGCCCAGGGTGTCCAGGTCGAAACCACGGATCTCCACGCTGATGTTTTCCTCAGAGGCCAGCAACCGCTCCAGCAGGAACTGGCCCTGGGGGGCGCGGGTGCGGATCTTCATGCCGGGGATCTTGCCGTCCAGGCGTTTGCGCAGCTCGTCGGCGATCTCCTGGTTGGAGCGGCTGCGTTGCGTGGCCGGGACCAGGGAGATGCGGATTTCACCCCGCGCCTTGGAGCTGCCCCGGGTGCCCGAGGTGCTTACTGACACCACCGACGAGCGGGCCTCGGGCAGGTCGGCGAACACGATCTCCTCCATGAGGCGGGTCTGGCGGTCGATGATGTCCAGACGGGTGCCCACCTCCATCTCGCCACTGACCCGGACCTCGCCCTCGTCACTGGGGGGCATGAACTCGGTGCCGATGAAGGGGGTGAGTTGCAGGCTGCCCACGAACACCAGGATGGACAGAATCAGGGTCAGCCAGCGGTGGCGCAGGGCCACGCCCACCAGGTCACGGTACTGATTCTCCAAGCCCTCGAAGGCACGCCCGGCGCGCTCGGATAGACGCTCGACCAGGCCCGGGGACGGCCCGGCTTGAGCGCCTTCGGTGTCGCCGGTTTCCGCAAGACCGGCACCGGGCGCGTCCTTCGGGCGCAGGAGCTTGGAGGCCAGCATGGGCACCAGGGTGAGCGCCACCAGAAGTGAGCACGCCAGGGAGAACATGATCACGTAGGCCAGCTCGCGGAACAGCACCCCCGAGACCCCCTGCACGAACACCAGGGGCAGGAAGATGGTGAGGGTGGTGATGGTGCCCGCCGTGACGGCCGCCGCCACCTCGCCCGTGCCCTTGACCGCCGCCGTGGCGGGGCTGTCGCCGTTGATCTGAAAGCGGCGGTAGATGTTCTCGAGAACCACCACGGAGCTGTCCACCATCATGCCCACGCCCAGGGCCAGGCCGCCCAGGGTCATGAGGTTGAGGGTGAAGCCGGAGAAGTAGAGCAGGGCGAAGGTGGCGATCACCGACAGCGGGATGGACAGGGAGATGACCAGGGTGCTGCGCAGGCTGCGCAGGAAGAACAGCAGCACCAACACGGCCAGGGAGCCGCCGTAGAGGATGGACTGGGCCACGTTGGCGATGGAGCGTTCGATGAAGTTGCCCTGGTTGATGACGGGCACGATCTGCATCTGCGGGAAGGCGGCGTTGATGGCATCGACCTCCTCAAGCACCCGTTTGGCCACCTCCACGGTGTTGGCCCCGGGCTGCTTGCGGATGGCTACGCGCAGGCCGCGATTGCCGTTGACGCGGGTGGTGCGTGAGCGTTTCTCGTAGGTGTCTTTCACCGTGGCGATCTGGCCCAGGGTGACCTGGGCGCCGTTGGACACGGTGACCACGGTGTCGCTGATCTGCTGGAGGCTGTCGAACTCGGCCGGAGCGCGCAGGGTGACCTCGTAGGGGCCACGCTCGATCTTGCCCGCCGGGCGGTCCAGGTTGGCGTCACGTACCGCGTCGAGGATCTCGTTCAGGGACAGACCCAGGGCCTTGACCTTGCCGGGGTCCAACTCCACGCGCAGTTCGCGGGTGAAGCCGCCCCAGGGGTCCACCTGGGCCACGCCGGGTATGCGCGCGAAGCGGTAGCGCACCTGATCCTCCACCAACTGGGTGATCTCCACCGGGTCCAGGGGGCTGGAGATGCCGAGCAGCACCACGGGGAAGGAGTCCACATCGAACTTCGAGACCCGGGGACCGACGATGTCGTCGGGCAGTTCGCTGATCTCGTCTTCCAGGGTGGCGCGCACGTCCACCGCCACGTTGTCGATGGAGGTACCCCAGGCGAAGCTCACCCGCACCCGGCTGTTGCCCTCGTAAGAGCGGGAGGTCATGTCGGTGACGCCGGGTACCGTGGCGACGATCTCCTCCACGATCTGGGTGACCAGGCTCTCCATGACGATGGGGTCGGCCCCGTCGAACTGGGTGCGCACCGTGAGGGTGGGCAGCTCGATGCTGGGCAGCAGGTCGATCTGCAGGCGGGACAGGGAGACCGAGCCCAGCACGAATACGATGAGGGCGATCATGGTGGCGAACACGGGCCGCCGGACGCTGGCGCGGGGGAGGTTCACGGGCGGTTACCGCCGCCGTTGTTCTTGGCCGTTTTCCCGCCTTTGTCTTTGCTGGCGGGGCCGTTTTCCGGGGCGCCGTTTTCCGCGGCGCCTTTTCCCGTGGCACCTTTTCCCGTGGCACCTGGGCCGGCGGCCACCAGCAGGGGCTTGCCGTCGGTGAGCAGTTGCTGGCCGAGGATCACCACCCGGTCCCCGGCGGCGATGCCATCGCCCGTCACCTGGATGCGGTCGTCCTGTTCGATACCTTCCTTCACGGGCCGCCAGAGGGCCTGGGTTCCGTCCGCGTCCACGAGAAACACGCCCGGGCCACCCTCGCGCCGGGTGATGGCCTGGCCGGGCACCATGAGCGTGTCCTCAACCCGTTCCAGGATCACCCGGGCGCGGGCGAACATGCCGGGCTTGAGATGCAGGTCGGGGTTGGGAACGCGCAGCTCCACCCGCGCCTGGCGGGTGGTTTCCCGGAACACCGGGGCAATGCGGGTGATGGTTCCGGTAAAGGTTTCATCGGGGAACGCGTCCGTGGTGACCCGCGCCTCCTGGCCCTGGCGCAGGCGGCCATAGTCCCGTTCGGTGACGTAGAAAACGGCGGTCATGGGGTCCAGCTTCACCACCCGCATCAGCGGGTCGTTGGCGGCCACGGTTTCGCCCTCATCCACCAGGCGTTCGGCCACCACGCGCTGCTCGTCACCGCCGCGCCAGCTGGCGGTGACCTGGGTATAGCCCAGGCGGATGCGCGCGGCTTCCAGGTCGGCCTCGGCACTGGCGATCTGGGCCTGGGTGACTTCCACGGCGGCCCGCTTGGCCAGGTACTCGGCCTGGGCCGTGTCGCGTTGGGAGGCGGAGCTGACGCCCTTGGCCTTGAGGTCGTCCACCCGTTTGAGCTCACGGGCGGCGATGCGCACCAGGCTCTCGGCCTCGGCATGGCTGGCGCGGGCGACCTGCAGGTCCGCGCGGGCCCGGGCGACGGCCTGGGCGTATTCGGCATCGTCCAGGACGGCGACCACCTGGTTGCGCCGGACCGCGTCGGCCAGGTCCACGTTGAGCTGTTCAATCCGCCCGCCGACCTTGGGCGCGACCAGCACCTCCGTGGGCGCCTCCAGGGTGCCGGTGAAGATCCGGCGCAGTTCGATGGGACCGCGCGTGACCTCCGCGACCTCGACCGGCACCGGGCCGGTGTCGCCGCGGCGTTTCTTTTTCTTGTCCGCGCCGTCTTCCGGCAGCTTGTTGTAGACCGCCCAGCCCAGGGCGGCGATCAGGGCCAGGACGATGAGCGGCGTCAGCAGGCCGCGGCGGCGGGGTGTGTTCAAGGGCGACGGTCCGGGGTGGGTGAGGCTGGGAGTATGGCAAGAGCGGGCCGGTAACGGTTCCCATTTGCACAATGGTTGTCAGATCGAAGTCGGAAGTGCGAACGGAGAAATGTGAAGTCAGAGCCGGTTGTTCAGTGGTACCGGGCCATCCCGTACAATCGCGGGCCTTTCCGGCCCCCACCGATTTTTCCGACATGCTCGACCCCCGACTCCTTCGCACCGATCTCGATGCCGTCGCCGCCCAGCTCGCGCGCCGTGGCTACACCCTGGATACCGCCGCCATCGCCGCCCTGGAGGGCCGTCGCAAGGACATCCAGGTGCGTACCCAGGACCTGCAGGCCGAGCGCAACAGCCGCTCCAAGTCCATCGGCAAGGCCAAGGCCGCGGGCGAGGACATCCAGCCCCTGCTGGCCGCCGTGGCTGACCTGGGCGATCAGCTCAAGGCCGCGGAGGCGGAGTTGACTGAGATTCAGGCCGAGCTCAACGCCATCCTCATGGGTATTCCCAACCTGCCCGACGACAGCACCCCCGAGGGCCGGGATGAGGACGACAACGTCGAGATCCGCCGCTGGGGCGAGCCCACCGCTTTTGATTTCGAACCCCTGGACCATGCCGACCTGGGCGGACACCTGGGGCTGATGGACTTCGAACAGGCCGTCAAGCTGGCGGGCAGCCGTTTCGCCGTCATGTCCGGCCCCCTGGCACGCCTGCACCGCGCACTCGCGCAGTTCATGTTGGACGTGCACACCAGCGAGCATGGCTACACCGAGCTCAACGTGCCCTTCATGGTCAACGCCGATTCCCTGCAGGGTACCGGCCAGTTGCCCAAGTTCGAGGAAGACCTGTTCAAGTGCAGCGACGACCCGCTGTACTACCTCATCCCCACCGCCGAGGTGCCGGTCACCAACCTGGCGCGTGGTGAGATCCTCGAAGACCTGCCGCGCAAATACTGCGCCCACACCCCGTGCTTCCGCTCCGAGGCCGGCTCCTACGGCCGCGATACCAAGGGCATGATCCGCCAGCACCAGTTCGAGAAGGTGGAGATGGTGCACATCGTCGAGCCCGGTAAATCCTGGGACGCCCTGGAAGAGCTCACCGGCCATGCCGAAACCATCCTCCAGAAACTGGAGCTGCCCTACCGTGTCATGGCCCTGTGCACCGGCGATATGGGCTTCTCCGCCGCCAAGA
>JBMYTL010000128.1:0-5965 GCA_049604295.1 Gammaproteobacteria bacterium | reverse complement strand
AGGCCTTCTTCGGCGATCTCAAGGGGGCGCTGGTCGCGGCCATACAGGCGGGCGGGCCGGTCAATGCGCTGAACGTCTGCAATGCCCAGGCCCCGGCGATCACCGCCGCGCATTCCAAACCCGATCTGCAACTGGCGCGTACCTCCCTGAAACTGCGCAACCCGGCCAATGCACCGGATGCCTGGGAGAAATCGGTGTTGGAGAAGTTCGAGGCGCGCAAGGCCGCCGGGGAAGACCCGATGAAAATGGAGTACCACGAGGTGGTCGAGATGGATGGCAAACAGGTCTTCCGCTACATGAAGGCCATCCCCACCGCCGCCAAACCCTGCCTGGCCTGCCACGGCGAGAAGGTCGCCCCCGGCGTCGAGGAGAAGCTCAAGCAGCTGTACCCGGCCGATCAGGCCCGTGGCTACAAGGCCGGTGATATCCGCGGCGCCTTCACCATCAAGCAGCCCATGTGATTCCCATGCATGTGACCCCCATGCATTTGACCCCCACGGATGCTCGCGATGGAGGAGCGGGGCCGTCCGCGCAGGCACTTCGCGGACGCGCACCCATAGGGGCCGCAAGGGTTCGCGGGCAAGCCCGCTCCTACAGGACGGGCATGCGCGCTGTCGCGGTGCTGGTGTTATTCGGCCTTTCGTTCGCCGTGTCCGCCGCCGACCGTCCCCCCTTGCCCGCGGATTATTGCCACTGGGAGATGCAGCAGTTCGAGATCCGCGAGCCCCTCTGTGGCCTGACCGGCGATCCGGTGCGCGGGCGTGCCCTGGCCATCGACCAACACGCCGGCAACTGCTTGGCCTGCCATGTCATGCCCGTGCCCGAGGAGGATTTCCATGGCACCGTCGGGCCGCCTCTGACCGGGGTGGGTGCGCGCCTGAGCGAGGCCATGATCCGCCTGCGCGTCGTCGATGAGCGCCAACTCAACCCCATGACCATCATGCCCGGCTTCTACCGCGATCCGCGCCTCGCCAACCGGGTGGCCGACGGTTTTTATGGCAAGACCTTCCTCACCGCCCAACAGGTGGAGGACATCGTGGCCTACCTGAAGAGCCTGAAATGAAGACGCCGCTGATCCTTGCAATGCTGCTGGCGGTACTGGCCCCGCCCGCCGCCGCCGAGCCGGTCTCCGGCTACGATTTTCTGACCCCCGACACCCAGGCCATGCAGGATGACGACTTCGAGAACCCCGGGATGGTGACCGTGGAGCGGGGCGAGGCCCTGTTTCATGAACACCGTGATGACGAGGAATACGCCTGTTCGTCCTGCCACGGCGAGGGTGGCGAGAAGCTCGATGTAAAGGAGATCGCCCGTTTCCCCCGCCATGATCCCGCCCTGGGCGGCTTCGCGACCCTGCAGGACCAGGTCGGCTATTGCTGGGAGATGCGCATGGACCGTTTCCCCATCGACTACGACCACCCCGACCGGATTGCCCTGGAGACCTTCGTCCGGCACCAGGCCAAGGGTGAGCCGGTGAACGTCCAGACCGACGGACCCATGGCGCCGTTCATGACCGAAGGTGAGGCCCTGTACCGCGAGCGCTGGGGCCAGATCGACATGTCCTGTTACCACTGCCATATCCAGCATCAGGGCACCAAGCTGCGCGCCCAGACCCTCACCCAGGGGCAGGCCAACGGCTTTCCCGAGTACCGCCTGGGCAAAGGCCGGATCACCAGTCTGCATCAGCGCATGCGGGAGTGTTTCATCTCCTTCCGGGCTGATCCCTTCGACCCCGGTTCAAGGGAGTACCGCCTGTTGGAGCTTTACCTGATGTCGCGCGGCAACGGCCTGCCCATCGAGACCCCCGCCGTACGTTTCTGAGCGCGTGCCCCGCTTGGCTGGGGCGGTTTCGCATCGAGATGCGTACTCCGTACTCCGTACTCCGTACCCCGTTCTTCGTTCAGGGTCTGGTGCGTGATTCCGGCACCGGTCCATCTACGTGACCGGAGTACAGATCTCGATCTGACCGCGCGCAGCGCGTTCTTCCGCGGTGCCGGGCATGGCTACTCGGGGCGTGAAGTCATGGCCGAGTTCCTTCCTGCCACGGGCCTGTCCACGGCTACCCACATGATCGCCACCGATTGGCGCCGGATGGGCCGCACAATCGGGTAACTGATCAGAAACGTGTGCAGGTATGCCCGAACGAAGGTGCTCGGCTGTCAATTCCGATGCCATCCGCGGCGACCCCGATCTTTCGGCCCCCATCCTTCAACCCATATCCCGCAACAAGGTTGCCGGGGTCAGGCGCAAGCGGCTCAACAGGTAGCGCGCACCGAGGCCCAATGAGACGACGCTGACCAGTACGGCGGTCAGCGCGCCCTGCCAGAGCAGGCCATCGGCGCTGATCTTGAGCCGCAGTTCCAGCAACGGCCAGGCGATGGCCGAACCCAGTGCCACGGCGAACAGCGAGGTGATCAGGGCCAGCAGCAGGTACTCCAGGTACAGCGCCCGACGGACCACGCCCAGGCGCGTGCCCAGGGCGCTCAATACGGTGGCGTCGTAGACCTGCCGCGTTCGGCTGGCTGCCACGACGCTGATCAGTACCAGCGCACTGGCGGCGAGGCTGACCGTGGCGACCACGGCCAGGCCCGCCACGGCGTTGCCGAGGACGTCGCGGGCCGTGGCCAGCAGCTTTGCCGTGCGCACAGTAATCACGCCGGGGGCCATGGCGGCGAGTTGTCGTTGCGCCACGACGGCCTGTTCCGGGTCCACATAGGCCGCGCCCACGTGGCGGTGGATGAACCCGTCCAGCGCGCCGTCGGACAGAATGGCCTCGAACCAGAACTTGGTTTGCAGCCCCTTCTGGCTGTAAATGGCGGCGATACGGGCTTCGAGGCCGCGGCCCTCCATGGTGAATGTCACACGGTCGCCGATGCCCAAGCCCATCTTACGGGCCTCGCGGTCCTCCATGGCGAGGCGCGGCGGGCCTGCCACGGGCTCATTCCACCACTGGCCCTCAACCACGGTCACGGCGTCGATGTTGTTGCCGGAGTAACTGAGCTTGTATTGGTCACGGGCGGCCTCCTGCAGTCGGTCGCGGTCCTGATTGGTAAGGTCCCGATCGGTCAGATCCTCCAGGGGGGTGCCGTTGATGGCGACGATGCGAGCGCGCACCAGGGGGGCGATGTCCACCCGGGAGGTCCCGGGGAGCGCGTGCAGGGCGGCGCGTATGGGTTCGACCTCGGCGCTACCCACGTCGTAGAGCACGAGGGTCGGTGATTGCTCGGGAATGGTGGCGTGGATCGCACGGACCAGTGCGGAGACCACCAGGGTGCAGGCCACCAGCAGGGTGAGGGCGGAGCCCAGGGACAGCAGCGAGGTGCGCAGGGGGGCGCCGGGGCGGTGCAGGTTCGCCAGGGCAAGGCGCAGGTCGAAACGGCCGACAAGGGCCGGGTGGTCGGCCAGGGTCCGGGCGGCGCGGCGCAGGCCGATCACGATGAGATTGAGCAGCCCCAACAACAGGGTGATGACCGCCAGGAAGCCGACGGCAAACAGGGTGTCGGGGAGGGATGCCAGGACCAGGGCGACAAGGGTCAGAGCACAGAGCGCGGTGGCCAGTCGCCAGCGTGTAGGAAGCGCCGGGGATGCCTGGGCATCGCCCCGGAACAGGGCCGCCGGACGGGCGGACAAGGCCCGACCCAGGGCGGGTAGGGCGAAGGTGAACGCCGTCAGCATGCCGAACAGCAGGGCGCTTGAAAGTGGTAGGGTCAAGCTGGTGAGGGTGGTGGTCATGGGCAGTCGGTCCGCTACCAGGGTGGCCGCGGCCAGGGCGAGCACGCCGCCGATCAGCACGCCCAGCAGGCTCGCCGCGCCACTGAGCAGGCCCACCTGCAACAGGTAAACCGCCACGAGACGACCGTCGCGCAGCCCCAGGGCGCGCAGGGTGGCCATGGTTCTCAACTTGTCGCGTAGGTAGGTGAGGATGCTGTTGAAGACCCCGAGCCCGCCGATGAACAGGGTGCTGAAACCGATGATGAGCAATCCAGAGGCCAGCTGGCCCAGACGCTCGGCGATCCGCTCACCGCGGTCCTCGAAGGTGCGCACTTCCCAGCGGTCGTCGGGAAAGGCGGCATAGAAGCGTTCGCGCCAGATCTCGGGCGACAACGATGTGCGCACCCGGTATTCGTAATCGACCCGGCTGTAGGGCTGAACCAGGCCGGTGGCATCCAGCGCCGCATCGCTGATCAATACCGGGGCGCCGCGCCATTCCGCGCTCAGTTTGCGGTCCGGCTGGTTGAGGGTGAGGGCGCGGATGCGCAGTTCCGTGTCGCCGACATAGAGCAGGTCGCCGATGCCCACGCCCAGGGTCTCAGCGAGTACCGGGTCGATGGCGGCGCCCCATTGCCCGTTTTCCCGCGCGGTCACCTCGGCCAGGGATTGCTCCGGCTGGAAGCGCAGGCGGCCGTAGAGGGGGTAGTTGTCCTGCGTGGCCTGCAATTCGACGCGTACGAATTCGTCGCGTTCCGTTCCGACCATGGTGTCCAGCTCGGTTACCCGGGTGACTTCACCGTTGCGACGTATCCAGGCCAGGGCTGCCTCCGGCAGTGGCGCGTTGACGTCAACCTCCAGGTCCCCGCCAAGCAGGGCGCGCGTGTCGGCCAGCAGGCCCCGTTCCACCAAGGCGTGCAGACCTGCCGTGGCCGCGACCAGGGAAACTCCGAGCACCAGGCAGGCGAAGAACACCCAAAGGGAGCGTCCGCTGGCGCGCAGATCGCGCCAGGCCAGCTCAAGCAGGAACGGCATGGTCGCCATCCTCCACCAGGGTGTGATCGCGCAGGCTGAGGATGCGCCCACAGCGGCGGGCGATAGCCTCGTCATGGGTCACCAGGACCAGGGTGGAGCCTGCTGCCTCACTGAGGCCGAACAGCAGTTCGATAATGCGTGAGCCGCTGTCCAGGTCGAGGTTGCCGGTGGGCTCATCGGCGAGTACCAGACGCGGTTCGTGAATCAGGGCGCGGGCGATGGCCACGCGCTGCTGCTCGCCCCCGGACAGTTGGGCGGGGTAATGATCGGCACGGTCCGCGAGGCCGACCTTGTCCAGCATGGCCCGCGCCCGCTCGCGGGCCCCGGCCGTGCCCGCGATCTCCAGGGGTAGGGCGACGTTGCCCAGGGCATTGAGGCTGGGGATCAGGTGAAAGGATTGAAAGATGATGCCCAGGTGGTCGCGGCGCAGGTCCGCCAGGGCGTCGGCATCGAGTCGGGTGATGTCCCGGCCATCAATGGTGATGCGGCCGGCGTCGGGTAGCTCCAAACCGGCAAGCAGGGTCAGCAAGGAGGTTTTTCCAGAACCGGAGGGACCGACGATGGCGACGCGTTCGCCGTCCCGGATCTGGATGTCCACCGCTGACAGCACCCGCAGGGGCCCGTCGCGCAGGGGGTAGGACATGGAAAGCCCGTCGATTTCGATCATTCACCCTCCCGGGGTGGCTGGCGTGAGTCGGCCTGAAGGGGTTGAGGGGTGTCGACCCCGGGGCCGATGCCGCGTTCAGATCAGGTCGTCCGAGGTCCGGGTATAGCGCGCCCGGGCGCCGTGCCAAACCCAGCGGGCGCGGGTTCTTGTGCTGATTCGCCCGCTGCGTCCTTGAAAAAACATTTCCAACCCCCATCTGCCCTGGCATTCCATTCAACCCACCAGCGAGTGCCCGTAGAAGCCATGACCGCCGAAGCCCAAAAGGAAACCCTGGAATTCCAGACCGAGGTGCAGCAGTTGCTGCACCTGATGATCCACTCCCTGTACTCCAACCAGGAGATCTTCCTGCGCGAACTGGTCTCCAACGCCTCCGACGCCTGCGACAAGCTGCGCTTCGAGGCCCTGGGCGATGACGCCCTCTATGGGGACGACGGTGATCTCAAGATCCGCGTGTCCGTGGACAAGGAAGCGAAGACCATCACCATCACCGATAACGGCATCGGCATGAGCCGCCAGGAAGTCATCGACAACATCGGCACCATCGCCTCATCGGGT
>JBMYTL010000127.1:0-5967 GCA_049604295.1 Gammaproteobacteria bacterium | reverse complement strand
GGCACCCGGCAGGTCCAGGTGGGCGGCCCAGTCACCGAGGGTTCGGGCACCGGTCTGGTCGAGCAGGGTACGGCGCAGTGCATGGGCGTCGCCCGCCGCGCGCAGCGCATTCATCCAGCGCTTGCGGGTGCGGTGGGCCTGAACATGGCGATGCAGGAACCGGAGCCCCGCGCCCAGCGCCACGAGCAGGCCCAGGGCGATCGGCAGGATCGCCCAGCGCGGCAGGTTCCAGCCCGCGGGCAGGCGTATCAGCGGTTGCTTGAGGTGCCCGGCCTCGGGATCGAAATAGTCCACGGTCAGTCCTGGGTCCCATCCCAGGCCCCATCCCCAGCCCCAGGACCAAGGCGGCAGCGGGGCCTCGATGATGGTGCGGGTCCAGATCATGTGTTGGTGTTGAAAGCTTTCCTGGGAGAGGACCCGGGCGCTTGCGCCGGACAAGGCGGTGAGCTGGTCCATGATGCGCGGGTGGGGTGAGGCCGTGGGGCCGGCCTGTTCGACGGTGACCCGCCATGCGCTGCCGGGGTCGCCGTCGATAAGGGTTGCGCTCACCCGGGGCAGGCCCACCGGGACCCCCGCCGGGATGTAGGCGGGCAAGGGGGCGACGCGCACCGTGAGAGGCGGCGGATAGAAGCGGTAGCGGTCGAAGCCGGAGCGGGTGACGCGCAGCGGCGGCAGTTGCAGGCGATAGTCGCCGGGTTGTTCCAGGACAAGGGTCCAGCCCAGGTGGCGGGGGCCGTCCGCGTTGGCGGTTGCGGCATCCTCCAATGGGAACAGCAGGCCGGGCGGATGGGGCGGATCGTCCAGGGCCAGGCCGAGGTCGTGGGCGGCAACCGGTATCGAGTAGGTCAGGGCGATGGCCTGCCGGGCATACACCGTGGCGGGGGCGGTGGGCAGGGACGGAGTGCCTATGCCCTCGGCGTTGTCGCGGACCGTGATGGCTATGGGCGAGCTGTCGGCCCGCCCATGGGTGAGGGCGGGAATGTGATCGACTTCCGGTCCACGTGGGTAGAGGCGCAGCCCGATACGCCGGGTGGCCTGGCCCTCGTCGTCCTCGGAGGCTTCTTCGTAGGAGATCTCGACGTGAAAATCCTTGTGCCAGGGCGACAGGTCGAGCACGTCGCCCTCGTGGCGCACGCGGTGCTCCAGCGTGCCGCGCAGGGCGCGGCCCCAGGTCACCTGGGGGTTCTTGAAGACCACGTCCAGGGTGGCCGGGGCCTGGGCGTGGGCTCCGAGGCAGGACATCAGGGTCGGCATCAGGCACAGCGCGAAGCGGGCCGCCACCGGGGCGGGGCGTCCCGCCGTCCGGTCGGAGATGCTTGTCTTGACCATCGCCCCGGCCATCACCCGGGCTATCAGCATGGCCATCACCACGGTCGTTGCCCCGGCCGCTCACGGGCCTTGTCCTGGGGGGCGGGGAAGCCTTCGGCGATCTCGAACACCCGCTCCCAGATCCGCGCCGCGCTTTGTGAGGCCGCGCTGTCCTGGCCGCCGAACCAGCGGCTGGGTCCCTCGCTGATGGGTTTGCCGTCCAGGCGTCGGATAAGCCCCCGGCGTGTGAGCAGATCAAACCGTTCCGCGGAGAGGGCTTCGGGCAGGGCGCCCGGAGGCGGGGGGGGCAGGTCCAGGTCGCGGATCAGGGCCTCGCGTTCCGGGGCTTCACCGGCCAAGGCCTCGCGGGCCCGACTGAGCGCGCGCTGGGCCTGGGCGCGGTGGCGCTCGACCCGGGCGGCCAGGGTGCGGCTGAGTTCCAGGCGCGCTTCCAGGTCGGATAACTCCTGGGTGGGGATTCGAGGTACCTGCGCGTCCTTTCCCCGGCCCGAGGCCGCGAACAGGCGTTGCGCGTCGGCGAAGCTCGCGGCGGAGGCGGCGAAATCCCCGAGGCGGAACTGCACGGTGCCCAAGTTGTAGGCGGCGCGCGCACGTTCGCTGTTGGTGCCCGCCAGCCAGGCGGCGGCGGCAAAGCCCTCGGCGGCGCAGGCGAGGTCGTCCATGCGGTAACAGGCCACGGCCTCGCCGAACCGGCCCCGTGCGCCGGGCACCTGGCGATACAGCTCGCGCGCGCGCTTCGGTGTGTTCCCCTGCAGGGCGTTAAAGGCGCGTGTTTCCTCCGTGGCCGCTCGGGCATCGCCGGGGGCCGTCAGCAGGCCGACCAGCAGGCCGACCAGCAGGCAGGCCCCGGTGAGCGCGAACTGGGTGAAGGGCCGGTCATCGCCGTGCGTGCCTTGCGCGTCCCGTCTGACGCGGGGGCCCATCATCAGTCCGGCGGTCAACAGGAGTAGGGCGGGCGGCAGAAACAGGCCGAACAGAGGCCGCCAGGCGTCTGCATCGTCGCGCTCGGCCCGGCCGGGTGGGGCCAGGCCGAGGTCCAGCCGGGCGAGGGCTTCCGGTTCGCCCAGTGACGGGGCCTCGCGCAGGTAACGCGCGCCGTGGTCGGCGGCGAGTTGGGCCAGGGCCTGGTCGCGCAGGCTGGACAGTACCGGGCGGCCATCACGACGCAGCCAACCGGTGTCGGGGTCCGGGACCGGCGCGGCCGTGGCGGAGCCCATGCCGATGATGAGCAGACTGCCGGCCCTGTCCGGCGTATCGGCCAGTTGGGCGCTGGCCCGGGCGAGGGCGGCTTCCTCCATGTCGCCGTCGCTGAGCAGTACGAATCGGGTGTTGTCGGGTGTGCCGCCGGTTTCGGCCTTGGCTTTGTTCCGCGCCAGCTTGTCCGCCTCATGCAGCGCCCCGGCCAGGTCATTGCCCAGGGTGGGCAGTTCGACGCTGCTGAGCTGCTCGAGTATGTGCGCCACGGCATCGCTGTCCGTGCTCGGGGGGAAGACGGTGTGGGCGCGGCCCGCGAAGGCCACCAGGCCGATGGCGGGGGCGCGCGGGTCCGAATTCCAGGCCCTCACCAAGCCGAGTGCGCGCTCGCGCCGCCGCGTTGCGCCGTCGCGTGCCGCCATGGAGCGGGACAGGTCCAGTATCACGATGATCGAGCCCGCGGCGGCCCGATCCGGCCCGACAGGATTGGCGGCCAGGCGCGGGCCCGCCAGGGCGGCGCAGGCCAGGGCCCAGCCCAGGGTCAGCACCAGGTTGCGTGCGGGGATGGCACCCATGCCGGTCCATGCGGCCATGCGACCGGTGCGCCGCCGAGCTTGTTCGCGGTGTTGCGCCAGGGCCCAGGTCCATAGGTCCGGGTCGGCATAACGATGGGCCATGCGTTGGCTGCGCCAGCGGGCCCAGAGCATGAGCAGCAGGGGGGCCAGGGTGAGCAGGAGCCACAGCGGTTCGCGCCAATGGATGGGGCCGGTCATGAGGTCCGTCCCCCCCGGCCTGAGTGCGCTGTGCGCGCGCTGTGCCCGTCCGCTCCCGGGGGGGCGGTTCTCGTGCCGTCCGTTGCGCGCCCGCTCCGAGTGCCGCGGGCATGGACCAGGGGCAGGGCGGCGAGAAACAGCATCCCGGCCAGCAGCGGCCAGGGATAGAGCGGCGTGCGGGCGCGCGGAACCGGGATAGGGGCCAGTCGGGCGCGATGGGCATCGAGTAGGGGGGCGAGGGCCTCGATCAGGGCCTCCGAGTCGGCCGCGCGCAGCATGCGCCCCCCGGTGGTTCGCGCGATGGTGTCCAGGAGGGCGAGGTCGGCCGATTCGTGGGGCGCGGCCCCGGCTGGGGCCGGTGCCCCATCGGTGCCCGGCTGGGTGCCGAGGGCGAGTACATGCAGGGTCATGCCTGCCGCGCTGATGGCTTGTGCCCCGGTCCCGGGGGCGACGCGTCCCAGTGGCGTGCTGCCGTCACTGATCAGCAGGGCCAGGGGATGACGGCCTTCGCCGTAGCGTTCCGCCGTGAGTGCCAGGGCATCGCCCAACGCGGTATTGCGACCGGCCATGCTGGCCTGAAGGCGGCCGAGCAGGTGTTCAAACAGGCCCCGGTCCGCGCTGTAGGGCATCCACACGGCGGGCGGGGTGCCCGCGATGACCAGGCCCAGGCGACCGTCGTGCGCCGCGCCGAAGTGGCTGATCAGGCGCTTGGCCAGGTCGAGTCGGCTGATGGGCCGGTCGTCCAGGTGGTAATCACGGGTCGCCATGCTCAGGGAGGTATCGACGATGAACACCACGTCCACCGGCGCGGGACGGGGCGGGATGACGGGGCCGATGAGTTCGGGACCGGACAGGGCGAGGCACATGAGCGCCATGGCCGGTGTCAGCAGCCAGGGGCTCAGGGGGCGATCGCGGTCGTGGGTGACGGCGTGCTCCCGGGCCCGGAGGACGGCGGGCAACATCGGGTTGCGCACGGCCAGGGCGGGCCGCCAGTGGGGCAGGGGTATGCCGCGCCAGATCATCCAGCCCGGCAGCAGGATGCACAGGGGCAGGAGCAGCCAGGCCCCCGGTTGGCTGAAGCCCAGTTCCATCAGCCGGGCCCGGGATTCTGATCGACGCGCCGGGGCTGATCGACGCGCCGGGGCTGATCGACGCGGGGCGCCTGATCGGGCCGGGTGACCACCGGCAATCGGCTGCGGCGACGGCGCGCGGCGGACATGATGCCCAGTACCGTGTTGGTGTCCGGTTCCTCGCGGGCGAAGCGCAGACGGTCCAGCTGGGACAGCAGGGCCGGGTCCACGGGGGGCTTGCGCCGTCGCAACTGGCGCGCCAGTCGATGCACGCAATCGCGGCTCCGGCCGCCGCAACGCAAGAGCTCGCGGCGCATGCGGCGGATGGGATCACGCCAGATGGCCAGCACCGTCAATGCGATGACCATCAGGTAGAGGAGGGTCAGCACGACACCGGAGTCCGGTTGCCAGCTCGCGTCGGTCGGCGTGGCCGGGGGAAGGATACGGTTGAAATCAACCATGTCCGGTCCCGGCGGCGTCCATCGCGGACCCTGCCGCCCAGGCCAGTGCGCGCGGCAGATCGGCGTCGGCGGTGCTGATCCAGGATGCGCCGATGCCCGCCCGGCGCAGGGTGTCGCTGACGCGGGCGTGGTGCTGATGCCAGGCGTCGGTCACCGGGTCGCGGCGCGGCGTCGCTTCGACCAGCAAGCGTTGGTCACCCCAGTGCAGTCCCCAGGTGGCGCCCTGGGGGAGGCCGCGCTCAGCGGGGTCGTGTATGACCTGGGCGCGTACGCTGTGTTCGGCACTGAGGGCGGCCAGCAGGCCCGCGTCGGCGGGATCGAGATCGCGGAAATCGCTGATCAGGTGGATACGGTCACCGGGCTCCAGGTGTTCGGCGAGGAAGTCCACCCGTCCGCGCCAGCCCGCCACGGCCGCGCCGGGACAGTTACGGCTGAGTTCGGGAATCCGGCCCAGTATGAGGGCGGCGGACGGGCCGCGACGTGGCGGTACCCAGCACATGCCTTCGCCCAGGGTCAGCACGGAGAGGGCGGCGCCCTGGTGCAGCTCCCAACCGGCGAACAGCGTGGCCAGCCGCAGGGCCTGGGTGACCTTGAGGCGCGCACGGGTGCCGAAGCGCATGGATGGGCCGGTATCGATGGCGAGACAGGCCGTGGGCGTCGCATCGCGCTGGAAGCGCCGGACCTGGAGTCGGTTGGTGCGGGCACTGGCCCGCCAGTGGATGTGGCGCGGGTCGTCACCCGGTTCGTAGGGTTTGGTCTCGGCAAACTCGGTGCCCACGCCGATGCGGTGTGCCGGCAGTTCCCCGCCAAATCCGTCCAGGGGGGGGCGCGGGCGTTCGGGCGGGTTGAGCATGGCCGCGCCCTGGCGCAGCAGCGCGGCGATTTCGGTGGGCTCCAGGCCCCAGCGGGGATCGGCTGCGTTCACGCTTTGGGTCGAGTCATGGTTCCGGTGTCCCAAGAGTGCCGCCGCGCTGGCGGTGGCCTCAGGGCGCCGGAACGGCATCGAGCAGGCCATCGACGATGCGGTCCGCGCTCAGGCCCTCCGCCTGGGCGCTGAAGTCCAACACCATGCGGTGGCGCAGCACGTCGTGGGCCAGCTCGCGTATGTCCTCGGGCAGGATGAAGTCGCGCCCGTCGATG
>JBMYTL010000126.1:0-5996 GCA_049604295.1 Gammaproteobacteria bacterium | reverse complement strand
CTACGGATGAGCGGGAGCCGCTCTCCCGCGCCATGGCGTAAGCAACAGGGATGATGCATCCGCGCCCCATGGATCGGCCGACCTTGGCCGACGGGGATACCCCCGTGGCACGCGCACTCCGAACAAGGTGAGGAACAGTAACTCCTGTTCCTCCTCGCAAGTCCCGCCCGCGGCCGAGCGTCGAATGGTGAGGGATACAAAGCCACCAACCCCAGAGGTCACCCCCGATGGGCATCTTCATCAAATCCGTCGAGGGGCTGTCGCGCTTCCTCGGCTATGTCGCCGCCGCGCTGCTGGTGGTCGCCGTGGTCATTGTCTGCCACATGGTGATCGCCCGCTTCGGCTTCAACGAACCGACCTCCTGGCAGACCGAATTCGTGACCTACACCCTGCTGGCCTCGACCTTTCTGGGCGCACCCTGGGTGCTGCTCACCCGGGGCCATGTGAATGTCGAGCTGGTGCCCCTGATGCTGGGCCCGAGGGGGCGTTTCGCCCTGGCCCTGTTCGCCTACGGCACCGCCACCGTGCTGTGCGTGGTGATCACCTGGTACAGCGTCTTGTTCTGGCACGAAGCCTGGGAGGGCGATTGGGCCTCGGACACCATCTGGGGGCCAAAACTGTGGAAGGCCTACGCGGCCATGCCCGTTGGTTTCTTCGCCATCAGCCTGCAATACATCGCCCAGTTCCTCTGCCTCATCACCGGTCGGGAGCCGCCCTTCGGTATCGCGCCTGATGAGGACCTGAGCCACCACGCCCACCCGGACACCCTGGAGGCCGACTGATGGATCCTCTTCTGCTCGGCGCGATCACCGCCGGAACGTTGATTCTTCTCTTGCTCACCGGCATGCCCGTGGCGTTCGCCCTGGGTATGACCGCCATCGGATTCCTGATCTGGCAGGACGGCGTCGGTTCGCTGGCCGTGGTGGCGGAAACCCTGTTCGCCTCCCTGGACGAGTTCGCCCTGCTGTCCATCCCCATGTTCCTGCTCATGGGTTCGGCCATCGCCGCGTCGCGGGCCGGAGCGGACCTGTACGAGGCCATTGACCGCTGGTTGTACCGGGTGCCCGGTGGCTTGCTGGTCTCCAATATCGGTGCCTGTGGCGTGTTCGCCGCGCTCACCGGTTCGTCCCCCGCCACCTGCGCCGCCATCGGCAAGATGGGCATCCCCGAGATGCGCAAGCGCGGTTACCCGGCCAGCCTGGCTACCGGGGCCATCGCCGCGGGCGGCACCCTGGGCATCCTGATCCCGCCCTCCATCACCATGATCGTGTACGGCATCGCCACGGAGACCTCCATCGGCCGTCTGTTCGCGGCCGGGCTGTTGCCGGGCCTGATGCTGGTGGGCCTGTTCATCGCCTGGTCGCTGTTCTACGCCCACTGGAAGGGCTACCGCTTCGTCGAGGAGGACAAGCACTTCACCCTCAAGGACAAGCTGGTCATCCTGCCCAAGGTCATCCCCTTCCTGATCATCATCGCCCTGGTGTTGTGGGCCCTGTATGGCGGCGTCGCGACGCCCTCGGAAGCCTCCGGTGTCGGGGCCATGGTGTGCATCCTGCTGGTGATGATCATCTACCGGGTCTGGCAGCCGAAAAAGCTCTGGCACATGGTGAGCTCGGCGACCCGTGAATCCGTGATGCTCATGATGATCATCGGCATGGCGGGGCTGTTCAGCTACATGATGTCCAGCCTGTACATCACCCAGGGCATCGCCGAATCCATCGCGGCCATGGATGTCGAGCCCTGGTTGCTGCTGCTGTACATCAACATCTTCCTGCTGGTGGCGGGCTTCTTCCTGCCGCCGGTGGCGGTCATCCTCATGACCACCCCGACGCTGCTGCCCATCGTCACCCAGGCCGGTTTCGACCCCATCTGGTTCGGCGTCATGCTGACCCTGAACATGGAGATCGGGCTGATCACCCCGCCGGTGGGACTGAACCTGTACGTGATCAACGGCATCGTGCCCGATGTGGACCTGAAGACCGTGCTGCTGGGGGCCCTGCCGTTCATGCTCTGCATGGTGGTCGGTATCGGCCTGCTGGTGCTGTTCCCCGAGATCGCCCTCTGGTTGCCGGAGGTGCTGATGGGCCCGGCGTTCTAGCCCATGAACCACCCGCCGAAGGCACTGCTGTTCGATGTGTTCGGGACCTGCGTCGATTGGTTCGGCTGTGTCTCGCGTGTCCTCAGACCCGTCGCACGGCGCGTCAACCCGGAAGCGGACGTGTCAGCCTTCACCCTGGCCTGGAGACAGGCCTATTACGATGGCATGGCCGAGGTGCGGGAGGGGCGTGCACCCTGGCGGCCGGTGGATGCGATTCATCGTGAGGCCCTGGACCGGCTGTTAGCCGAATACGCGATGGATGCCCTGTCCGAGCGCGAACGGGTGTGTCTGAACGGGGTATGGCATCGGCTGGCCCCCTGGCCCGACGTGGCGCCCGGGTTGCAACGCCTGCGCCAGCGGCATTACGTGGCAACCCTGTCGAACGGCAATCTCGGACTGCTCATGGACCTGGCCCGCCACGCTGGCCTGGGTTGGGACACCCTGTTCTGTTCCGATCTGTTCAAGGCCTTCAAGCCCGATCCGGTCACCTATCTCGGGGCCTGTGATCTCCTGGGCCTGGCTCCCGCGGAGGTGGTCATGGTCGCGGCCCATCGTGGGGACCTGGATGCGGCCCGGGCCGTGGGCCTGCGCACGGCATTCATCAGCCGCCCCCTGGAAAACGGGGGGAAGGTGGCCGCCGATCATGCTGACGCGGGCGATTACGACTGGGTCTGTTCCGGCCTGGATGAACTGCATCAGTCCCTGGATTCAGCGCCTGAGTCGGGCCGGGACCCAGCCCCTGTATCCGCCCCTGTGTCGGCCCCTGTATCCGCCGCGGAAGCCGCACCGGAACCGTGCACGCCGACGACCATGAAGGAGACTCCGGCATGAGCGCGCGGGGCTGGTTCGAACGCTTGCTCGACTCGGTGGCCGATCACGGTATCGAGTTGTTGGGCCGCCTTGATGTGGCCGTGGACGACGCGCCCGGTGAGGCGGAGCTTTGCCACCGCCTGGTGGACGGGGTGGGGGAGGCCTCGAACGTGGCCCTGGCACGGGAGATCCTGCAACGCTGGGAGTCCATGGACGATGAGCGCCGCCTGGCCTTTCTCAAACTGCTGGCGGTGGAGTTCGATCCCGATCCGGAGGCCATCGCCGCCGCGGCCGCGGATTACCGCCCCAACGCCCCGCATACCCTGCGACGCTTGTTGGAGGTGAGTGAACCGCCGCGCCAGGACCTGATCCGCCGCCTCAACATGGCACCGGGTGGCACAGCGACCCTGGTGGCCATGCGTGCCTGGCTGCTGGGCGTGCTGCGTGACCACCCCGACCTGCGCAACGTGGACGCGGACTTCCAGCACCTGCTGGCATCCTGGTTCAACCGCGGGTTCCTGCGCCTGGAGCGCATCGACTGGAACAGCCCCGCGGCCATCCTGGAGAAACTCATCCGCTACGAGGCGGTGCACCCCATGGCCGGTTGGGACGATCTGCGCCGACGTCTGCAGTCCGACCGCCGTTGCTTCGCCTTCTTCCATCCCGCGCTGCCCCAGGACCCGTTGATCTTCGTCGAGGTCGCCCTGACCCGCGAGGTGGCCGACACCATTGCGCCGTTGACCGATCCGCGGGCGGCCATCGACGACACCTCAGGCGCCGATACGGCGGTGTTCTACTCCATCAACAATGCCCTCGCGGGCTTGCGCGGAGTGAGCTTCGGAAACTTCCTGATCAAGCAGGTGGTGACCGAGCTACGCGCGGAACTGCCCCAGATCGCTACCTTCGTGACGCTGTCGCCGATCCCGCGCATGCGCCAGGGCCTGCGTGCGCTCATGGAGGCCAGCGCTCAAGACCGTGGCGAGGCCGGTCCCCGGCGCGGCGCCAGCGCGCAAGACCTGCTGGCGGTGATCGGTGAGCGCGCGGCGGACCTGAGTCGTGCCACCGGCCGCGAGGCCCCGCTCGATGCCCTCGATCACCTGATTGCCGAGGGCGTGCCCGGTGCCCTGCGCAAGCTCGTGGACGAACTGCTGCGGGACATGGCCCTGTTCTACCTCGCCAGCCTCAAGCGGGGCGCCGGTGCCTACGACCCGGTGGCCCATTTTCATCTCTCCAACGGCGCGCGCCTGGAGCGTATCAATGTGCGCGCGAACACCTCCGAGCGGGGCCGGGCCGAGGCCTGGGGCTGCATGGTCAATTACCGCTACCTCGACGACGAGGTGGTCGCCAACCACGAGGCCTATGCCGGTGACGGGCGCGTCACCCTGGGGCGTGACCTGGACAAGGCCCAACGTCGCTTGAATGCGCTCATGGGACGGGATTGAGCCATGGAACTGGTCACCTTGCTGGTCGCCGGGGCGGCCGCCGGAACCGCGGCGGGACTCCTGGGTATCGGCGGCGGTGTCATCATCGTGCCGGTGCTGTCCCTGGTGTTCGCAGCCGAGGGTGTGGACCCGGATATCCTCATCAAGGTGGCGGTGGGGACCTCGCTCGCCACCATCGTGGTAACGGCTGTTTCGTCCATCTGGGCCCATCACCGGCGCGGCGCGGTGCATTGGGACCTGGTGCGCGTGATGACCACTGGGGTGGTGCCCGGGTCCCTGTTTGGTGCATGGCTTGCGGACCTGATCCCGGGGCAGTGGTTGACCGTCGCTTTCGTGCTGTTCCTCATCGGTGTTTCCGCCCAGATGGCCTGGGGCCCGGTGGGCGCGGGGCGCGCCCTGCCCGGGCCCTGGGGGTTGCGCGGTGTGTCCGCCCTCGTGGGTACCATCTCGGCCCTCATGGGTATCGGTGGCGGAGCCCTGCATGTGCCTTATCTGAGCTGGTGCGGCATCGCGGTGAAACGCTCCATTGCCACCGCCGCGGCCATCGGTTTTCCTCTCGCCCTCGCTTCCACCCTGGGTTTCATTGTGACCGGTCTGGATGAGCCCGCCCTGCCGGCACACAGCATCGGTTATGTGAACCTGCCTGCCTTTGGGGGCGTGGTGGCGGCAAGCATCGTCTTTGCCCCCCTCGGGGCGCGCCTTGCCCACGCCTTGCCGGACAAGGTGCTCAAGCGCACCTTCGCCGTGTTTCTCTTCATCCTGGCCCTGCGCATGGCCTATGAATTGGTGTTGACCTGATGAGCAACGACAACCTCTACCTGCGGTTTTCCGGTACCGGCTTCGCCCACGCGGGTGAGCGGCCCTTCCTGAACGCTCCGGGCCGTGAGCCCCTCATGTATGCCGACCTGGATGCCGCCAGCGGGCGCATGCACAACCGCCTGGTGGCCCTGGGCGTCGAACCCGGCGACCGGGTCATGGTGCAGGTGGGTAAGTCGGCCGAGGCGGTGGTGCTGTACCTGGCCTGTCTGCGCGCCGGGGCGATCTACATCCCCCTCAACACCGCCTACACACCCGCCGAGGTGGAGTACTTCATGGGCGACGCCGAGCCGCGGGTGTTCGTCTGCCAGGCCAGCGCCCACGAGGCCCTGGCCGAGGTGGGGGCCCAGGTGGGCGTGCCCCACGTGTTGACCCTGGAGCTCGATGGTAGTGGCTCGCTCATGGACGGCGTGGACACCCTGGATGCCTCGCCCGGCGTGGTTCCGCGTGACGGTGATGACCTTGCGGCCATTCTTTATACCTCGGGCACCACGGGGCGTTCCAAGGGGGCCATGCTCAGCCACGATAACCTGCGCACCAATGCCGAGGTGCTGCATGAGGCCTGGCATTGGGACGACGCCAACGATGTGCTGCTGCACGCCCTGCCCATCTTCCATGTGCACGGCCTGTTCGTGGCCCTGCACTGTGCCCTGCTGGGCGGCTCGCCGGTGCATTTCCTGCCCAGGTTCGATACCGCATCGGTCATCGAGCACCTGCCCGGTTGCACGGTGATGATGGGCGTGCCCACGTTCTATACCCGCTTGCTCGACACGCCTGAGTTCAATGCCGAAGTGTGCCGCAACATGCGCCTGTTCACGGCGGGGTCCGCC
>JBMYTL010000125.1:0-6105 GCA_049604295.1 Gammaproteobacteria bacterium | reverse complement strand
ATGCCCGCTCGAGGCGGCTGCACGGGCTGCTCGGACAAGTTGTTGGGGAGGCTGGTCCATTACATGGTTTACGGGTCCCCAATACCACCCGCGCCAAAGCCTCCGTCGGCCCCTCGCCCTCGTGTGGTCCATGGTGACCAGAAATGAGAACGGCTCCCGCGGGGGTGAACGAGGTGTCACGTTCTGAAGTCCGGTGTTCGGGATCAAGTGGCGATGAGTAACCGAATGTCGGGTTCCGGGAAGTAGACATGGTGAGGTCTTTTTCCCCACGCACATCCTGCTCGTGCCGCGTGCGTAGAGAAGCGGGGCCATCTCCCATGGTCGCTCCTGTGTATCATTGCGCCCCCATTTCACGTCGTTTCCCCGTCCTTCCCAGGTTCCTCCGCTTACATGGGCGTTTCGCCGTCGGCCTCCGCTTCCGGAGCCCCTCTCCATATACTCCACACCGAGGCCTCCCGGGGCTGGGGTGGTCAGGAGCTGCGCATCCTCGCCGAGTTGGAGGGGTTCGCGGAGCGCGGCCATCGCACCCGCCTGCTGGCACCGGAAGACTCCAACATCCTGCGCGTCGCCCGCGAGCGTGGCGTGCCTTGCGAGGCCTTTCCCTTCAACCGGCCCCTGAGCCGGGCGGGCCTGCGCGATATCCGCCGCCTGCGCGCCTGGATGCGCGCCAACCCGGTGGATGTGATCGTGACCCACAGCTCACTGGATTCCTGGCTCATCGGCCTGGCGCGGGTGGGGCTCAAGGGGGCGCCCGCCGTGGTGCGAACCCGCCACGTGTCCGCGCCCATCACCAACAACTTCGCCAGTCGCTGGCTGTACACCCGCTCGGTGGAGCGCATCGCGACCACGGGCGAGGTGATCCGTCGGCACATCATCGACACCATGGGCGCGGAGCCGGATCGGGTCGAGGCCATTCCCACCGGGGTGGACCCGGCCCTGTTTGATCCGGGGGCCCTGCCGGACAGGACGGGATTGCGCGCCGGATTGGGACTGCCCGAGCAGGGGCGTCTGCTGGGTATCGCGGCCACCCTGCGCAACTGGAAGGGGCATACCGAGTTGCTCGATGCCTTCGAGGCCATCCAGGCCGATTATCCGGACCTTGAGCTGGTGATCGCCGGGGACGGGCCCCAGCGCAAGAACATCGAGGCGCGCGCGGCGGCCATGGGCGGTGGCGATCGTGTCCATGTGCTCGGCCATCGCACCGATGTGCCGCGCGTGATGGCGGCCCTGGACCTGTTCTCCCTGCCGTCCTGGTCCAACGAGGGGGTGCCCCAGGCCATCGTGCAGGCCATGGTCATGGGCCTGCCCATCGTGACCACGGACGCCGGTTCCATCGCCGAGGTGATCGACCATGAGCGCAATGGCCTGATCGTGAACAAGCGTGATGCCGCCGACCTGGCGGTGGGCCTGCGTCGCATGCTCCATGACCCTGATCTCGCGGCGCGCTTGGGCACGACGGCACGCGCCGATGCCCTGGCCCACCACACCATGGCGCACACCCTGGACCGCATGGACGCCATCATGCGTAAGGCCATCGCGGATCGGGCCATCGCGGACCGGACCAGCGGAGACCGGCAGGCGGGCTGATGCGCGACATCCTGGTCATTATCGTGGCGCGTATCGGTGACACCCTGTTGGTGACGCCGAGCATTCATGCCCTCAAAACGACCTGGCCCGATGCGCGCATCAACGTGGTGGCCCATCCGCGCCAGCTCGACCTGCTCGCGAACAACCCGGACATCCACAGCCTGCGCGGCTTCACCAAGAAGTCCGCGCCCCTGCGCGGTTGGCTGCGTTGTTGCGGGGGTGTCTCGCACCCCATGGACATGGCCCTGGTCTACGGCGCCGACAAGGCCCTGTTCGCCTACGCCCGGCGCATGGCACAGGGGGTGATCGGTTTCCGCACGGGAGACGCGGAACTGGACCGATACATGGACAAGGCCGTGGAGCCGGCGCCAGAGCCCATGCGTGCCGTGGAGGACCGGGCCCTGCTGCTCGGCGCCCTGGGCGTGGAACTCGGTGCGCGCCGCCTGCGCTACACCGTGACCGCGGAGGAAACCGCCTGGGCGAGGCGTTGGTTGGCCGGACAGGGCGTCGAGGGGCCCGTGCTGGGCATCCAGGCCAACAGCTTCGCCAGCAAGGCCTACCGCAACATGCCGTCCAGCATGGTCAACGAGGTGGTGGCGGGCCTGCCCGGTGAGCTGGCCGACGCGCGGGTGATCCTGTTCGGCGGCCCGGGTGACCAGGACAACAATGCCGCCATCGCCGCCCTGCTGGGCGTGCGGGCCGTGGATATCAGCGGCCAGGTCAGCCTGCGCCAGGCGGCCGCGCTCATGTCCTTGCTGGATTTCTACATCGGCATCGACACCGGGCCCACGCACATAGCCGGGGCCCTGGGCGTGCCCATGGTGGCCCTCTATCACTGCCTGCATCCGGGGCGGAATCTCATGCCCCTGGATCACCCGCGCTGCGCCATTATCGAGCACCCGGCCACGGACGGAGACTGCGACGCCGGTGCCTCGATCTCCGATATCCCCGCCGCCGACGTCATCGACGCCGTGGCCCGGGTTCAGGTCCTGGCCCGGGATCAGGTCATGGTCGGGGAGGGCGCGTCGTGAAAAAGGTGGTGATGCTCACCAGCCGCGAGACGGAGGTTCCACCCACCAAGGGCGCGGCCATCCAGACCTGGATGCACGAGGTCAGTCAGCGCGTCAGCGCCTTCCAGACCCACATCATCTCCATCGCCCACCCCTTCCTGCCGGAGCGGGAGTTCCGCAACGGGGTCTACTACCACCGCATCCGCATCGGCCGGGTCTACCGGCGCCTGTTCCAGAAGATCACCCGCTGGGACCCCAGGGGCTATCACCGCCGCGCCTTCGACATCATCCGCTCCATCCAGCCGGACATCGTGCACATCCACCACGACTACCACGCCGCCGAACTGGTGCGCTGGATACGCGCGGAATTGCCCGCCGCGAAAGTGATCCTGCACATGCACAACGAGGTCAGGGAGTTCGATCACCGCCAGGGCCACCCGCGCTTCCCCGCCGTGGACGCCCTGCTCGGTTGCAGTGACTACATCACCGATCACTACAGGCCGATCATCGACACCGACCGCTTCCAGACGATCTACAACGGCGTGGACCTGGATCGCTATCGCGAAAGTGCCCGCCTGCACCGCCAGGGCCTGCACCCCCGGGCTCCCGCCGAGGGGCAGTTCGCGGTGGTCTATTTCGGGCGGGTGTCGCCGGAGAAGGGCACCGACACCTTCGTGGACCTGGCCCATGCCTGCCGCGATGACGCGCGGCTGCGCTTCTTCTGCATCGGCGAGATCTCCCGCAACGGCAAGCGCGCGCGATTCTTCGAGGACATCGAGGCGCGCATGGCCCGCGATGGCATCAACAACCTCGAGTTCCTGGACGTGGTGCCCCAGGACAAGATGCACCTGGCCTACGCCCTGGCCGACGTGGTGGTGATCCCCTCGCGCTTCGAAGAACCCTTCTGCATGGTGGCCATCGAGGCCATGGCGGCGGAGATCCCGGTCGTCGCCGTGGCCAAGGGTGGCATGACCGAATACCTGCGCGACGGCGAGAACGCGCTGCTGATCGATGACTACGACCGTTTCGCGGAGTTGGCCCGGGAGCGGCTGTTGGACCTGCTGGCGGCGGACGATGCCCGTGGCGAGATGGTGCGGGCGGCGCGGGAGAGCGTGGAACGGCGCTTCGACTGGTTCCGGATCGGTGCCGACCTGGAGCGTTTCTACCAGACGCTGCTGTCCTCTTGAGTCGCGTGCGGGTGCTGGCCGAATCAACCATCCCGGTGGCCCTGACATGAAGGTGTTGATCTTCAACGTCACCGCCACCTTCACCCCGCGCGGTTCGGAGAATTACTGCTGGGAGCTGGCCCGCTATCTCAACGACAGCGAGCACGAGGTACTGCTTGCGGCGGGCGCGGTGGAAGCGCCCATCATCAAGTACCCGCAAGTCCCCCTGCGTACCTTCGCGTTCCGCCCGCGAGAGCGTTTCCCCGATCTGGGTTCGCGCTTCCGGCGCATGGCGGAGCGCATCAGCTTCGGCCTCCATGCCCGCCGCGCGCTGGTGGAGTGGAAGCCGGACATCATCAACATCCACAAGCCCTACGACCTGCCCTTTGCCTTGTGGCTGCGGCGGCGCACCGGCTGCCGTGTGGTGTTGCGTTTCCACGGGGTGGATTTCTACTGGGGCCTGGGGCGTCTGCTGCCCCGCGCCGACGCCATCTTCTGTGTCAGCGACCGCGCGCGGCGCATGTTGACCGATGTCTACCCCGTGGCCTGCGAGGTGATCCATACCGGGGTGGACAGTGCCTTCTACACCCGGGGAACGCCGGCCCCGGCGGGCGAAATCCTGTACTTCGGCAGCCTGGAGGGCTGGAAAGGGGTCGAGACCCTGGTGCGCGCCCTGGACCGCATCCGCGATCGCGATTGGCGGGCGCGCATCGTGGGCGACGGGCCCACGCGCGAGGCCCTGGGGGCCCTGGTGACGGAGCTGGGCCTGGACGACCGGGTGCGCTTCAAGCAGGCGGTGCACGGGCGCGAGGCGGTGCGCGGCCTGCTCTCCGGCAGCGCGATCACCGTGTTCCCCTCCCTGGACAATGAGACCTTCAGCAACGCGGTGCTCGAGGCCATGAGCATGGAGACGACGGTCTTGGCCTCCGATGCCGGGGGCTTCCCCGAGGCCATCACCCCCGGGGTCAACGGGCTGCTGTTTCCACCCGGCGACGATGCCGCTCTGGCATCGGCCCTCAAGTCCGTGCTCAGTGATCCGGGGCATGGCACGGCCCTGGCCAGGCGGGCCGCCGCCGATGTGCGCGCGCGCTTCGATGCGCGGGGCAGTTTCGCCCGCGTGCTCGATTTGTTCCGCTCCGTGCTTGACCGGCGTCAGGCCTGAACCATGTGTGGCATCACCGGTTTCCAACGTAGGCCCGGGTGCGCCCCGGGGCTGGACCTGTCGGCGGCGGTGCGGGCGATCCGCCATCGCGGACCGGATGCCCAGGGGGAGCGCGTTGAGGGGGACAGCGGCCTGGGCCACACACGCCTGTCCATCATCGACCTCAGCCAGGCGGGTGCCCAGCCCATGGCGAGCCCCGATGAGCGCTACCTGATCGCCTTCAACGGCGAGATCTACAATTTTGCCGAATTGCGCTCGGACCTGGAGAAAAAGGGCGAGCGCTTCAACGGCCATTCGGACACCGAGGTGCTGCTGCGCCTGTTCATGGTGGCGGGTTTCGAGGCCTGCCTGGAGCGACTGCGTGGCATGTTCGCCTTGGCCATCCTGGACCGCGCCGAGGATACCCTGTACGTGGCCCGGGACCGCCTCGGGGTCAAGCCCCTGGTCTATGCCGAGACGGGTGACGCCTTCCTGTTCGGCTCGGAGATCGCCAGCCTGTTCGCCCTGGACCCGGGACTCTCGCGCGCCGTGGACCATCAGGCCCTGGATCTCTACCTGAGCTTTCAGTACATCCCATCACCGCACTCGGGTTTCAAGGCCGTCCGCAAGCTGGAACCGGCGCACGCCCTGGTGGTGCGCGGCGGGCGGATTCAGCGCCACTTCCGCTACTGGGATGTCGACCTTGAGCGGCGTACCACGCTGTCCTATGCCGAGGCCCAGGAGGCCCTGCGCGAGCAGGTGCTGGAGGCGACCCGCCTGCGCCTGGTGTCCGATGTGCCCCTGGGCGCCTTCCTGTCCGGCGGGGTGGACTCGTCCATCACCGTGGCGGCCATGGCGCGCCTTACGGACCAACCCGTCAAGACCTACTCCATCGGTTTCGATGACCCGGCCTTCGACGAGACTCGCTATGCCCGCCAGGCGGCTGAATTCCTCGCCACGGACCACCACGAGATGCAGGTCACGCCCCGCGCGGCGGAGCTGCTGCCGCGCATCGTCGCGCACCACGGTGAGCCCTTCGCCGACAACTCGGCCCTGCCCAGTTATTACGTCTCCGAGTTCGCGCGCCGTTCGGTCACCGTGGCCCTGACCGGCGACGGACCGGATGAAGTCTTCGGTGGTTACCGACGTTTCACCCACGCCCTGCGCATGGACCGGCTCGATGGCTTGGGCCTGTTGCCCC
>JBMYTL010000124.1:0-6213 GCA_049604295.1 Gammaproteobacteria bacterium | reverse complement strand
ACATCCTTTCGGACCTCGGCCCCGCATGCACCGGGACCATCGGCATCGCCCCCTCCGCCAACATCAACCCCGAGGGCGTGTTCCCGTCCCTGTTCGAACCCGTGCACGGCTCCGCCCCGGATATCGCCGGCCAGGGCATCGCCAACCCCATCGGCCAGATCTGGTCCGCCGCCATGATGCTCGACCATCTAGGACACCGCGCCGCGGGCCAGGCGATTGTCGATGCCATCGAGCGGGTGCTGGCCGAACCGGGGCTGAGAACGCCTGATCTCGGTGGCAATGCCGATACCGTCACCTGCGGCAAGGCCGTGGCCGACGCCCTCGCCTGAGCCCTGCCCCCGGACATACTGACACGGCGTCTCCATGGCCTGCGCGTCGACCCAGGCCAGCACCTTGTCTCCAGGGCTCAATGTGAATGTCTGGCACGGCGCCTGGGGAACTCAATCCTCGCAGTGACGTCCCTGAGAGCCAACGACCGCGTCACCGCGAGCGCTTCCCAAATGCCACCACCAGCGGTAGCGGGAGTCGGTGGTGGATTCGTCATGGGGGGTATGGACGTGGGCAAAGGCCCGGTGAAACGCCTGAAACCGTCTCCACCAGAAACCATCCACCCTTGCCGCGAGACCACTGAAGTCGTCTATCCCGTCGATGGCATCGCGGGCTTCCAGAACCTCCGCCCACCACGAGGCCGGGGCATCAATCGAGGGGTCGAGGATGGCGCGGTAACGCTCCACCAGCCGCCATGCAGGGTGGTGGCGCGGGATGCAAGCGTATTCAAGTTCATGGACTGAGAGCCAGCAGGTGTAGTCGCGCTTCGCGGAGTTCATGGCGCTTTTCCATCGCGGTTGTTCCGGCTGAGCATCATGGTGCGCTGTGGGGTGGCTCACCCGATGAGCCTGGGGCGTGGCTATTCTCATCGTCAGGCGCTTCGGTGCCTGTCCATCGGGCGAGCAGCCGCCTCTCCGGCCACGACTCCTACGCCCGGGGCGCTTGTGGGCGGGGAGGCGCCCCTGGCACCTGATAACCCGTGACTTGGGCTTGATTGGCGAGAGGCGCGGGTGCCAAGGGGTATCGAATGATTGCAGACAAAGGCATCGTGAAATGACCCAACAACCTCAATGTCGTTCTCATCCCTTACTTTGGCTGTCCGTCTGGTTCTACGCCTTGTCGACGCCGCTGCTCGCGGTCTTTTGGTGGCCCTGGGGTGGCATCATCGGCGTCGCTTGCTGGGTGGTGCTCGCGGTACGTGGATATCAGTTGTTCAAGGAAACACTGTGTTGAGATGTTCGATACGAGATCGGGCGCGGCGGCGAGGGCTTCCAGGCGAATGTGGCCATGTCCCCCCGTGAATGGAAGCTTGAAACCCTCGTTATCCAGCCGCCGAATTGCCGGATTCCGGTGCTGCGCCGACGAGGCTGGCCGGATTATTTCGCGTTGCGCGCGACGGTCTGGACGGATGGCGCGTCCGACCATCTCCCCGATGCCAATGAGGCCTTGCTGCTGAAACATCCCAGCGAAGGCCTGTTCTTCTGGTTCGATGACTGCGAGGTGGTGGTTGACCTCGGGCGGCTGCCCGAGGAAGCCGATGGTGCCGATTACCGAACGCTGTACCGGATACCCCATCTGCCGTGCCGGGCGGAATATCTTTGGCTGCTCGAAAGCGGGTTCGCCCGCACCCGCGACTACGTATCCGGCTGTGGTGGCTGCTCAACGACGTGGTGCGGAGGTTGGGGCGGCCAGCGGTGGATCCAGAGTTTGGCCCGAACCTTTGGGCCTTGGTTGATTTACTTGATGACGAGGTGATCGAGCGCGAGCCCTTTATGCGCTTTCTAAGGGCGGAAGCGCTTCGCGAATTGGGCCAATTCACGGGGGCCTTGCGTTGTCTGGACGTGCCTTGGCCGCGTGCCTGGCTATCCTCCGTCAAGCACGTGCGGCGACTGGCCCGACACGCTGATGATCGGGTGAGAGTGGCGGGTGCTACCGAGCGGCGGTACTGATCATCGGCAACCCACGCATCACTGTCTCCGGCACCCTGCCCGAGGCCTACGACCGTCTGGGGCATGGAGCGCGAGAGCGTAAAGACCGACAAGAAGAGCGGCATCGTCAACGACGCCAACTACTCGGCCATCGAGACCATGGGCAACGCGAAGTACCCGCTCTAACTGCTGCCGCGGGTCATCACCGTGAGCCTGCGCGCCAATGAGATCGTCGCCGGATCGCTGACGCTGCGCATCAAGGGCGGCGAGGAACGCGAGCGTAGTGCGTCATTCTGTCTGGAACTTGACCGGTGCTCATGGGGACGCTCCGGTTCTGAGATGCGGCCCATCGTGGATGACCAGTTGCACGGGGTTGTAGCGGTCGGACGCCATGTCCACTGAATGGACCCGGGCTTCCAGCGCATCGCCGGGAGACGACGCGTTGGCCATGGCATCGAGGGCGCGGGCGATCGCGGCGTTCACGGCACGTGGCAGGTAACCCAGCTTTACCCCCTGCCAATCCACGCGCACGGCATTGGCGTCATGGGGGTTTTCGGGCTCCCGCACGAGGGTCAGGCGCGCGCCCGGGGCCAGGCGGCCGAGCACGCCGGAGCCGGCCCCGTAACGGAACCCGGCGATGGGCGTGCGCAGGCGCTCGGTGGGGGTCGCGCGCGCGATTTCCTGTCGGGCCAACCACTGCAGCACGCGGTTCAATTCGCGCCGACCGCGCGGGTCCAGTCGGCGCAGGGCACGCCGTCGGCCAGCCCCGAAACGGGCCCGGTTGCGCTCCATGGTCTCGGCCAGGGCGGCGCGTGAATCCGCCCGTTCCCCGGCATTGAGGGCGGATTCCAAGCTATCGGCCAGTGCCGCCAGAACGCCATCGGGTTCCCCGTTTCGAGGTCCGCGCAGTTGCTCCAACTTGAACCGGCCGCCCTCGCCATGGCGTTCGAAGCGGTACTCAGCGGTGGCCCGGGCCCCGCTCGGGCGTGCCAGGTGAAAGATTCGTGTGCCTTCGAACACGCAGTCGTGCCAGTAGTCCGCGACGCAGTGGTCCATGGCATCGCCCTCCGCGATGAGGTCCCGCCGCCGGGTGATCTCCCGTGCCGTCCCCTGCCCTGTCCCGAAACGATCCACCAGCGCCGTCACCGTGGCGGGCAGCCCGTCGTCCCAGGGGGCGTCGATCAGGTCCTGGGCATGCCAACGCCGTGATGCTTCGAGCAGAGACCCAAGGCCCAGACGGGCGAGCCAGGCCACGCAGACGGATTCGATATCGATGTCATCCAGCCCCTCGGGGATCGCTACCTGGACCAGGGCGGAGCGGAGAAAATCGGCGCTGTCCTTCAGGGCGCTATCCAGGGCCTGGTGTCGTTTTTCCAACTTGGTCCAGGTGGCCTCCCACCCGCATCGGAAGGCACGGGCGGCGTGGGCAACGGACGTCGGCAGGTGCCACCCCAAAGGCAGGGCGGACAGCAGCCTCAGGCGTTCTTCGAGGCGCGGATCGTCGCGCGGTCGGGCGTGCGTCGGTATCGCATCAAGCAGGTGGAGCACATGGGGCGCCGCGGATGCCGTCCCCCATGGCCTACGACAGAGGGGTGAACGGATCAGGCCCCGGGATACGCCGGCAAACCGGGCCAATGCACCGATCAGATCACGCCCCTCATCCATGGCGGCGAGCACCAAGGCCCTGGCATCGTCCGCAACGGGCGCTTGGGGCATGCCCTCCTGGCCCGACAGGTCCACCCTGGGATGCAGGCTGAGCAGCAGCGGAACCACCAACGGCGGGAACTGGCGCAAGGCCTGTAAGCGGTGGGTGCGCGTGGGTTCGGGCAGCATGGCCAGGGCGTTGTAGTTGACCACCGAACCGAGATAGGGCCCCGGTTCCTCGAGATCGCCCAGGGTGTCGATGACCTCGCTGTCGAGCAGCGCCGCGAAACGCCGGATCGCACGCTGCAGGGGATGGCCCCAGGACAGCGACCAACGCGGCACCGGCACAAGCGGCGCGGAACTCAGGGCGTGTACCTCGCCGAGCCGCGGGCTGTTGAAGGTTTGCCCCGGGGACAGGGCACGCAGCGTGGGCCATTCCCGTGCCAATGCCCTATCAGGGTGTGGGTTGCCGTTGCACCACGGGTCGGTCGGGTTCAGGCGCAGCACGCTCAGACGCCCATCGTCCCCCAGGAGCCAGCACCAACAGGCACGCTCGTGTTCAGAGCGGGCGCTCGAGTAGAAGTCCCGCGCGCCAATCCACAGCCGCGCCTTCAGGCCCGGGGCCATTGATCCGGGCTCGATACCGACCCCTGCTTGATTCACCCCATGTCCGATCACCGCCCGGCCCTCCCATGGAATCCCCATTACCTGGTCTCATGGCCAGCTTGCGCCGGGCGGGGGCTCAAGCCGTGAGCCTGAGGGGGGGATTCGCACGATCTTCGAGAACCCCGCGGCGGCGCTTCGGGGTGCGTACTCCGTTCATTGCCCCGGGCCGAAGGCGATTCCCTTACCCTGTTTCAACAAGAGACTTCAGAACGGCAGCGTCTTCCGCACCCAGTCATCGGCCTTCATGACCATTTTGCGCTGCACGGCGGCCTTGCGTTCCGCACGCCATTGGGCGTAACGGAACAGCAGTGGGGCCAGCACCGACGGCATCGCCCCGGCGGGAAACGGCAGGGCCTTGCTTATCATCTCGTCATCCAGGCCGAGTATGCGCACCACGCTGCCCGGGTCGCCCTGGCGGGCGCAGCGGCCGGCGAGCTGGCGGTCGACGCGGCCGGATTCGTTGCACTCGGCGATGATCACGTGCAGGCCGCCGAGCGCCTCCACGCCCTCGCCCAGTTTGATGTCAGTGCCCCGCCCCGCCATGTTGGTCGCAATGGTCACCCGACCGATCCGGCCCGCGCGGGCCACGATGTCGGCTTCCTCCCCGTGATTGAGGGCATTGAGCAGTTCGTGATCGATTCCGGCGCGGCTCAGGGCCTCGGACAGAACCTGGCTGGTGGATACCTTGCGCACGCCGATGAGGACGGGTTGTCCCCGTTCGCGGCAGGCCTGTACCTCCGTGGTGACCGCCTCCATGGCAGCCGCTTGTGTGCCGGCGTAACGGGCCCGGTGGGTGACGCGTCGACAGACCTTGTTCGGTGGGATGGTCAGAAAGCGCAGGTCGTAGTTGCGCCAGAACTCCGCGGCGGTCTCGCGGGCGGTGCCGGTGATACCGGACAGGTGGCGGAAGTGGCGGAAGAAGGTCTGGAAGCTCATCTGGCCCAGGGTCTCCGTGGGCGCGGTGATGGTGACGCCCTCCTTCACCTCCAGGGCCTGGTGCAGGCCGGCCGACAGGGAGCGGTTCGGCGTGAGGCGGCCGGTGAACTGGTCGAGCAGCACGACCTTGTCGTCCTGTACCACGTACTGGTGGTCGCGCTCGATGAAGTGGCGGGCGCTGAGGGCCTGGCGCAGCAGTTCCTCGCGTCGGGGCGCGGCCTGCCAGAGCCTCGGCAGTTCAGCGGCGCGCTCCGCGACCCGCTCCCGCGCCGCTGGATTGAGGAGTACCGAACGATGCTTGCGGACCAGGCGGTAATCCGCACCCTCCTCCAGGCAGTCCGCGACCTCGGCCGCCACCCGTACGGCGGCATCCAGGCCGTCATCCTCGCGGGGGATGGACAGGATCAACGGCGTCACGGCCTCGTCTATGAGCAGGCTGTCCGCCTCGTCCACGATCACGGTGTCCAGGCCCCGGGTCAGGAGCAGGGGTGAGGAACGGTTCAAACCGGCCGCATCCCGCCCCAGGGCCCAGCGGCGGTAGGCCAGGTGTTGGGCATCGGTGCCCTGGGCCCCGGCTCCGAGATCACGCAGGTAGTCGGCGAGCAGGTCCTTGGCGGTGGTGTACACCACGTCGGAGCGGTACAGCGCCGGTCGGTCGGCGTGGTCCACCTCCTCCGTGACGGAGCCCACGCTGACAGCGCAGGCCGCGTACACCGGGCCCATGGTTTCGGCGTCGCGGGCGGCCAGGTAATCGTTGGCCGTGAGCATATGCACGGCACGACCGTGCCAGGCGGACAGAACGCCGGCGAGGCTGACGGTCAGGGTCTTGCCCTCCCCCGTGGCCATCTCCGCGAGGAAGCCGCGATACACCGCCAGGGCGCCCATGAGCTGGACCTCGTGGGGGCGCAGCCCCGTGGCCCGACGCGCGGCCTCGGCGACCACCGCCAGGGCCTGGATGAGTGCGTCACCCGACAGCCGCCCGCTGCGGCGA
>JBMYTL010000123.1:0-6441 GCA_049604295.1 Gammaproteobacteria bacterium | reverse complement strand
GCCAACCTTCGCCGACCGTCCCAGCAATGGCCAACGAACGCCCCAAGAACGCCCTTCCGGAAGACCATGAGCTGCTCTGGTACCGGTTCCTGGAAGTACTCGGAGCCGGTGGATTCGGCATCACCTACCTGGGACGGGACCAGAACCTCGATCAGAAGGTCGCGATCAAGGAGTACCTGCCGAGCGAGTTCTCGTTCCGCTCGGACGACAGCACCGTCCATCCCACCTCCTCGAGTCACCAAGCCACCTTTGAGTGGGGACTGAAGCGGTTCATCGAGGAGGCGCGAACCCTCGCGAAGTTCACGCACCCGAATATCGTCCGGGTACTCAGCGTATTCGAGTCACAGAACACCGCCTATATGGTCATGGCCTACGAGGCCGGCGAGGAACTGGGCCAGCGACTCAAGGCAGGCAGGAATCACAGCGAAGAGGAACTTCTGGCGATTGTGCTGCCCATCCTCGACGGGCTCACCGCGGTCCACGAAGCGGGGTTTATCCACCGTGATATCAAGCCCGCCAATATCTTCATACGTTCCGACGGCTCCCCGGTGCTGTTGGATTTCGGCTCCGCGCGACAGGCCCTGGGAGGGCAGACCCGCACACTTACCAGTGTCGTCACCCCCGGCTACGCCCCCTTCGAGCAATACGATGACGCAGGCGGAAAACAAGGGCCCTATACCGATATTTACGCGCTCGCGGCGACCCTGTATCGGGCGGTCGTGGGGCGACCACCACCCAACGCCCTGAGCCGAGCCACCGCCCTCATGGGGCGCAATCCAGACCCCCTCATTCCCGTTTCGGAGAAACATCGGGACGAATACAGCGCGTCCTTTCTTGCCGCCATCGACCATGGCCTGCGCTTCCATGCCCAGGACCGCCCCCAGGACTGCGCCCAATGGCGACGGGAACTGACCGGAGAAACCCCGGCGCCCACGCCGACCCGCGAGGGGGTGTCGGGGGCCACCCCCGCCGCGCCTCAGGATGCGGCTGACACCCGGCTGGACGACACCGCGACCGCGCTCACCGAGGCAAGCGGTACGGCACGCGACGACGAAGCCCCCACCGAACCGGGCACCACCCCCGATTTCGTACGTGCACGGGCGACCGGGCCGCAACGCTCCGCGAAACCTTTGGTGCTCGCGGGCATCGCCGCCCTGTTGATCGGTGGTGGCGCCCTGTTCATGTTCGGCGGCGGTACCCCGTCGCCGACGGACGTCCCGCCTTCGGCAACGTCCATGACCCCGACCCCGACCCCGACCCCGACCCCGCGGACGGAGACGGAGACGGAGACGACATCGGCCACCGGCGCGGACCCTGCCTCGTCCCCCGCCGAGAGCCAAACTGAAAACCTGACCGAAACGGTTGCCGATTCCGTGACCGCGTCCGATGGGCCTGAACCCGGACTGAGCGGGGACGACGGCACGGCGGGTGATCCGGCCCCTACGCTTCCCCCGCAAGCCCAACCCAAGGAACTGAATGAGCCGGAACGGCTCGATGCGCAACGCTCAGCGGCCCCGGTCAGCGCAATGGACACGCCGGAAGTCGCGGCTGCAAACTCCGGGCAAACCACGAACGCGGCAAGCGCCCCGAGCGCGGGCGACGCGGCGGCAACCGCCCAAGCCCAAGCCCAAGCCCAAGCCCAAAGAGATACCGAAGCCGAAGCTGCCGCCCGCAAGGCCCAACAGGAAGCACGCATCGGCACGCTGCTCGCGGAAGCGCAGTCCCTGAACCGCGCGGGAGCCCCGGAGAACGAGCTGCGCCAGGCCATGGGGCTCTACAACGAGGTTCTGGGAATCGAGCCGAAGCACCCGGACGCGAACAGCGGACTCGAGCGTGCCCGCCAGGCACTCACGGACACCCTGGTCCGCACTGAAAAGGTCCGCGTAGCCCTTGCCCAGGCAGCAGCCGCCGTGGAAGCCAAGCGTTACACGACGCCCGAGGGCGCGAGCGCCCGTGATCATTTCATCCGGGCACTCGAACTGGATCCGGACAACACTGAGGCCAAACAGGGTCTGACCGAACTGGTGAACCGCTACACCGCCCTCGCCCGAAGCGCCGGTGAGCGGGAGAACTTCGATCAAGCCCTGGCTTTTGTTGCGCGCGGCCTGAGCATCGACGCCGACGCCCCGGCACTGCTGACCCTGCGCGAAGACCTGAACAACCGCATCGCCGCCCGCGAGCGCGCTGCCACGGAGCAGCAGGAACGTGAGCAGGCGGCACGTGATCGCGCGCGGCGCGAATCCGAAGCCCGGGTGCAGACCCTGCTGGCACGCGCGCAGGCGCAGTTGCTGGCAGGGCAACTGGATAGCCCGCCGGGTGACAATGCCCGCGAGACCTACACCGCCATCCTGAAGCTGGACCCGGCCAACGCCCCGGCCCGGGCGGGACTGGAGTCCATCACGGCGACGCGCGCCGAACGCGACCGCGCCGTGTCGGCGACGCCGGACAAAACCAGCCCGGCAGCCAGACAGATTGCTCTGTTCCCGTTCTCCGAGGGCAGCGGTTACGGGGGTTCCGGATACAACGCGGAGTTGACCCGTGCCCTGGGCGACGCGGTCAGCTCCGCCGCGCGCCGATGGCTCGACACCCGAAAGGGCACGCCGACGCCGAGTCTCACCCTGCGGGAAAACCGCCGGGCGGTGGGAAACCGGGACAGCGGCGCGTTCGAAAGCCTGTGTGCGTCCTCCCAGGCGGACTTCGTCTGGACCGTGAACATGGTGCGCCCCGTGGGGGGACTGGGGGATATGGACATGGAATCCGCCTTGCACGAGTGCGCGACCGGTAAGCGGCGCGACATCAGCACCCCGCTGCCCCCGGGCTCAGATGGCAAACGGCATCCCGAGCGGCGTGCCGTGGCATTCCTGGAAGACAACCAGGATCTCCTCGGCTCAGCGCCCACGACCGCTCAAGCCGCCGCAACGGTGCGCCTGCTGCTGCTCGCCGAACCAGGAGGAAAGAGCAGTGAAACCCGCACCGAATACTCCCAGCGCCTGATGAAATCCACGGCGCGCACGGCCTCCGACTGGCTCAGTTCAAGCGGCATTTCACCCACGCCTGTCCTGCAACGCGAGACCATCGGGCGAGTAATCAACAATGACGATGATTCCGCATTCGATGCCTTGTGCGCCGAGCACCCGGACGATTTCGTCTGGAGCGTGATGGTGCTACGCGCTTTCGAAAAGGGAGTGAAACAGTTTGATTCCGCCCTGCATCACTGCCCAAGCGGCAAACGCGCCACGGAAAGCAAACGCATAAGCAAGAACCCCCAGGGAAAATTCACGGTCGACCTGCACGCGCTGCGGTTTCTGCAGGGCCAGTACAGCCTCCTGGAACGCTGACCACGGAGCGGTTCACCCGACCCGGCCTCCGACGGCGACCCGTTCAGCTCACTCCGCAGCCGCGCACTCAATCCAATGGCGCGAAACGGCGCAGCACCGACTCGAGAGCTTCGTTCTCGATGGGCTTGGTAAGGTAGGCATCCATGCCCTCGGACAGGTACTCCTCCTCCGCCCCCTTCATCGCATGGGCGGTAAGGGCGATGACAGGGACGCGGGCCTTATCCCTGTCCGCCAGGGCACGGATACGCCGCGTGGCTTCGATACCATCCATTACAGGCATCTGGATATCCATGAGCACCGCGGCGTAATCGCCCGCTTGCACGGCCGCGACCGCCTGCTTGCCGTTGTCCGCCAGGTCAACGTCGTAACCCAGTTTGGTCAACTTGCTGCGCGCCACCATCTGGTTGACACGGACATCCTCCACGAGCAGCACCCGGGATCGGGAAGCCCGCGCGTCGTCCCCGGCATCCCTGACCACATCCGCCGTACCCACGATCTCCTGTTGCGACGGGGCGGACAGCCAGCGTTGCAGGCGTGCGCGTGTCAGTGGCCGACTGAGCTCATGGACCGAAAACGAGTCATGACGCGTCGGCTCGACGCCGGTTCCAAGCAAACGCCCCAGGTTCACCCCGGGGCCGGGGTCGCACAGATCAGCGCAGGCAGGATCATCCAACACGCTGGCGTCCACCAGCACCGCGGGATGCGTTGCAGCGGCGCAGGCATCGGCAATCGCCGCGCGCAGGGACGCGCCCCCCTCGTGAACCTCCGCGGCGAGGCCGAGTTGCGCGAGCTGGTAGCGTATGACCGTCACGTCGTCAGTCTCGCGCAGCAGCACGTGCACGCTGGCGTCGAGGGTGGGTTTCACCGCCGTCCAGGCATCCTTCGCGGTAGGCAGCCAGGTCGTGAACCAGAACTCCGAACCCTCACCGGGGGCACTGTTCAACCCGATCTCCCCCCCCATCATCTCGACCAGCGATTTGCTGATGGCCAGGCCGAGGCCCGTGCCCTGGTGCTTACCGGTGGTCGGGTGGCTGAGTTGGGAGAACTTTTCGAACAGGGCGGCCTGATCGTCCCGGGAGATGCCGGGGCCGGTATCCCGCACCGCGAAGCGCAAGCAGATCCGCTCACCCCGCCTGTTTGCGACGTCGACCGTCACGGTAACGGTACCCTGGTCGGTGAACTTGACCGCATTGCCCGCCAGATTGATCAGTACCTGGCGCAGGCGCACCGCGTCCCCGATCACGGTGCGCGGTAGTCCCTCACCCGGCTGAAAACGCAGATCCAGCCCCTTGGCTGAGGCCGGTATCGCCAGGGTTTCAAGCACACCATCGAGCATCAGAGCGAGATCGAAGGGCTCACGCTCCAACTCAAAGCGCCCCGCTTCGAGCTTGGAAATATCGAGAATGTCATTGATCACCGCCAACAGTGCGCGGGCGGACTCGAGGATGATCTGGCCCTGGTGCTGCTGTTCCGGATTGAGCGGGGTATCGAGCAGCAATTCCGCCATGCCGATGATGCCGTTCATGGGCGTGCGGATCTCGTGGCTCATGTTGGCCAGAAAGGCACTCTTGGCCCTACTTGCCGCCAGGGCCGCATCGCGGGTGTCGCGCAGCTCCTGGGTGCGCTCTTCGATCTCCGCCTCCAGCCCGTCGGCCAACTGGCGCAGGGACTCGTTCGCCTCGTACAGCTGGCGACTCTTGCCCTCCAACAGTCCCTCCGCCTGCTTGCGCGCGGCACGCTCCCGGTCGAATCGCCGCTGCAGGACGGCAAGCTGCCTTTGCGGGTCTTCAGTCATAGGCACACCCGGCAGCCCGGTACGGCAACGCACCCATCAGCCGTTCTCGCGAACCAGGGTGAAACGCACGCGGTTGATCGATTCATCGGATTCATCCTGCCGATCGATTGAGACCGTCTCACCGTAATGCTCCACGCAACCGCGCATCAGGCCGTGAGCGAGATCGGCGAATGGCCGTGTGGAGCTGTAGACCATGACCAGGGTGGCATCGTCGGGCCGCGAGGTCTCGAAACGGGGCAGGTCCGCATCCGGATAGAGCTTGCGTACCTCCACATGCACGTGCTCCTCGATACGCGCAAGAAACTCGAAACTGGACCCGACACCGGAGAAAAACGCGGGGTAGAGCACACTGAAACGGTCGAACAGGTACTTTCCAAACGCCGCGACCAGGTCCGGCACCGGTACGCCTGTCTTCTCACTGAGTTTCGTGACCAGGGTGAGGATTTCAGAATGGTCGTACGTACCTACCGTGGTGTAACTGCCACCGGACGGAAGATCAGACTCCTCGATCACCGCGTCCGCGATCTCCGGGGAGAAGACCTCTTCGACCATCTCCACGAACTCTGAAAATACGATGCCCTTCACGTGCTCACCCTGAAAAAATGATTACTGTTCAAGCGGCGCCAACCCGACTGAAAAAACACGCGGCCGACAGCGGGAAACTTAGCATGCGCAACAGCGTTCGCCGCCCCCTAAACCCACACCACAAGGCAGCCATTGATACCAATCAATGCGCGGATAAGAGACTTCGATTTCAACTGAACGCGCACTCTAATTAGTATTTCCTAATTAACTAAAAATTACCGTCACCCGCCCCCAACCGCTGCCCCGTCCCCCGACCGGGCAGCGGTTTTCGCTGAGGAAGCCCTGATCCATGGAGGGTCCGGCGGAGCGGGCGACCAACCTGCGCGGACCCACCATGCAAGACCCAGCCAGCCGTTCCGACCGCGACAACGGCCGCATCGACGTCAAAAAGACCACCTGCTACATGTGCGCCTGTCGCTGTGGCATCAAGGTGACCCTGCGCGACGGCGAGGTGCGCTATATCGAGGGCAACCCGGACCACCCCCTGAACAAGGGCGTGATCTGCGCCAAGGGCGCCTCGGGGATCATGAAGCAGTACTCGCCGGCGCGGTTGACCAAGCCGCTGCGGCGCAAGGCGGGCGCGGAGCGGGGAACTTCCGCCTTCGAGACCATCTCCTGGGACGAGGCCTTCTCCATGCTGGAAGAGCGGCTCAGGAAGATTCGCGCTGAGGATCCCAAACGGTTCGCGCTTTTCACCGGCCGCGACCAGATGCAGGCCCTTAC
>JBMYTL010000122.1:0-6583 GCA_049604295.1 Gammaproteobacteria bacterium | reverse complement strand
CGGATGAACCAGAAACACAATCTCGTAGTGACGCATTGCATCTCCTTACGGGTGTAAAGCCTCCCGACGGCCTTCCCATCAGGGAAAAATCCACGGTGAGGCAAGGAGTTACGGCGCCTGTATTGCTACAGACGCCGCGAAAGGCGCGCGATTATACGCAAACGCGATGAAATTTGAAGCTAAAACAATAAGCGGCGCGATCAGGACCGACCCGCGCCACGCTGCCGAACGGCCTCGTACAAACACACGCCAGTGGCCACCGACACATTCAGGCTCTCCACCGTCCCGGCCATGGGTATGCGCACCAGCTCATCACAGCGCTCGCGCGTAAGGCGTCGTAGCCCGGCGCCCTCCGCCCCCATGACCAACACCAGGGGCCGATCCATGCCCGCCTGGTAGATATCGGCATCGGTCTCACCGGCGGCTCCGACCACCCACAGGCCCATTTCCCGCAGTCGATCCAGGGTGCGCGCGAGATTGGTGACCGCCACGAACGGCACGGTCTCCGCGGCACCGCAGGCCACCTTGCGCACGACCGGCGTCAATCCGACCGCCCGATCACGTGGTGCAATCACCAGGTCCACACCGACGGCGTCGGCCGTCCGCAGACAGGCGCCGAGGTTGTGCGGATCGGTCACCCCATCAAGCACCAGCACCAGAGGCCGGTCGGACGCGGCCACGACGCGCTCAAGGTCAGCCTCCGTGACCTGCTCCTGACCCTCAACCCGTGCCATGACACCCTGGTGACGCAAACCCGGCTCCAGCGCATCCATATCCCGGCGAGTCAACTCTCGGCTGTTGATGGATCGGTTGCGAGCACGGTCGATGATCGGTTGCAGACGCCTGTCCTTGCGCCCCGCCTGGATCACCACTTCGGACACCGCATCAGGCTGGTGTTCAAGCAGGGCCTGAACCGCGTGGATTCCACCCACCCAGTGGCTCATCGCACACCGCCCGGGAGCGGGAACACCATCACGACCGATGGCACGGAAACGATGCCACGCCGCGGCCGCGTTCGGGATTGATCAGCCGTCATTCGGGGGATTTCTTCCGCCGCGTCTTGCGGGGCTGGGAGTCTGAACCCTTCTTGGTGGCCACAACCGCTCCCTTGGAGCGGGTCTTGCGGACCACCGGGGCCTCGGAATCACCCTTTGCGGATTTCGGCTCGGCGGCTTTCCTGGCGTCGTCCTTGCCTGCGTCCGATTTGCCGTCGCCACTTTTTCTGGAGGCTGACTTCTTCTTGGCCGTGGACTTCTTCTTGGCCGTGGATTTCTTCTTGGCGGAGGACTTTTTCGCGGCGGACTTCTTTGCAGCCGATTTGTCGCCACCGGTCTCGCTCGCGGCGGATTTTCCCCGGCCTTTCTTGGCGGTCCCCCGCTCGTCGGCACCGTCCTGATCCTGCGTTCCCTTGTCCACCGTTTCATCGTCGTTGCCGCGGACGGTTGCACCGTCACCCAGGCGCTCCGCCGCTTCCCGCTGCTTACGCTTGCGGCGCCTGCGCCGCGGCCCATCCTCACGGACCTCCTCTACAGCTGCCGCGGGAGGAGTCTCCCCGGCGGTGGATTCCTTGCGTTTGCCCCTGCCCCCCGCCTTGGACCTGGATTTCGACTCAGGACGCGGCTTGCCGCCCCGGGGCGCCTTGGCACGTGCGGGCGGCGTTTCCGCACCCTCGGTCTTGCCCGGCTTTCGGGACAGGGACCCAAGCATCGCGAAATCAATCTTGCGTTGATCCAGGTCCACACGGGTTACCTGCACCTTGACCCGATCACCCAAGCGATAGACCTGACCGCTACGCTCACCCGTCATGCGATGACCGATGGGATCGTAGTGGTAGTAATCGCTATCGAGAGCGGTGACATGCACAAGCCCCTCGACGTAGACCTCGTCCAACTCGACGAACACGCCAAAGGAGGTCACCGCGGTGATGGTGCCGGTGTATTCCTCGCCCACCTTGTCGAGCATGAACTCGCACTTGAGCCAGGACACCGCCTCGCGTGTCGCCTCGTCGGCGCGCCGCTCGGTCATGGAGGAGTGTTCACCGAAGCGCCCCATGTCGTCCTGGCCGTAGACGGCATTCGCACGCGTGCCACCATCAAGGACATGCTTGATGGCGCGATGCACGAGCAGGTCGGGATAGCGACGGATGGGCGAGGTGAAGTGGGTGTAGGCGTCGTAGGCCAGGCCGAAATGACCCTCGTTCTCCGGCGTATAGACCGCCTGGTTCATGGATCGCAGGAGCACCGTTTGAATGAGGTGCGCATCGGGACGGCCGCTGATGGACGCGATCAGGTTTTTGTAATGACCGGGGTGCGGATCATCGCCGCCACCCAGACTCAGACCCATGCCGTTGAGGAACTCCCGCAGGTCGGTGAGTTTCTCGACCGTCGGGCCCGCATGCACGCGGTACACGATGGGAATACGCTTGCGCTCCAACCAGGTGGCCGTCGTCACGTTGGCGGCCAACATGCATTCCTCGATGATCATGTGCGCGACGTTGCGATGCACCGGTTCGATACGCTCGATCTTGCGATCCTCGCCATAGACGATACGCGTCTCCACGGTATCCAGGTCGATGGCACCGCGCAGTTCGCGCCGCGCGCGCAGCACTTTGTACAACTCGTACAGACGCTCCAGGTGCGGAACCAATGGTTTGTAGCGGCCGCGCAGGGTCTTGTCGCCGTCCAGGAGCTTGGCCACATCATCGTAGATCAGGCGGGCATGGGAGCGGATCACGGCGCGCATGAAGCGCGTCCGGTAGACGGCGCCTTCCCCATCAATGGACATCTCGCAAACCATGGCGAGCCGGTCCACCTCCGGGTTGAGCGAACACAATCCGTTGGACAGCACCTCCGGCAGCATCGGGATCACCCGTTCGGGGAAATAGACCGAGTTGCCGCGGTTGACCGCCTCTTCATCGAGAGCTGTCCCCGGCTTGACGTAATGGGAGACATCCGCGATGGCCACCCACAGTTTCCAGCCCTTGGGGGTCTTCTTGACGAACACGGCGTCATCGAAATCCCGTGCGTCAGCCCCATCGATGGTCACGAAAGGTTGATCACGAAGATCGACCCGGCCCTCCTTCGCTTCCTCGGGTACTTCGGCACCCAGACCGGCAATCTCCTTTTCCACCTCCTCGGGCCAGCGGAAGGGCAGGTTGTGGGCACGGATGGCGACATCGATTTCCATCCCCGGGCCCATGTGCTCGCCGAGGACCTCCACCACCTTGCCGATCGGCGGCGTGTGCTTGGTCGGATGGGACTCGATCAAGGCGACAACGATCTGACCGGGTTGCGCGTCCGCGCATTTGCCCTCGGGGATGACCACGTCCTGGGTCAGGCGTTTGTTGTCGGGAAGAACCAGTGCCACGCCCTGCTCGACGATGAGACGGCCAACCACTTCGGTGTTGGCACGCTCAAGCACCTCGACTATGGCCCCCTCGCGGCGACCGCGCCGGTCCACGCCGCGCACATGGGTCACCACCCGATCACCATGCAGCACCATGCGCATCTGCTTGGCGTGCAGGAACAGATCGTCGGACCCGTCATCGGGAACGAGGAATCCGAACCCATCCGGATGGGCGATCACCCGCCCACGGATCAGGTCGGCCTTTTCGGTGGGGAGGTAGCCGTCGCGCCGGTTCCGCACCAACTGGCCCTGCTTCACCATGGCCTGGAAGCGTCGGTAGATGGACTCCTGTTCCTGCTCGTCATCGATCCCCAATTCACGGAAGAATTTATCCACCGTAATCGGACGACCGTGGTCGATCAGGTACTGATGGATGAACTCCCGCGACGGGATGGGTGAGGAATAGCGCTCCAGTTCGCGCTCGTATTGAGGGTCCTGGTCGGCCCAGGAAGGTCGTTCGGTCATAAGGGTCGGGATACCGCGTAGAGGCTGCCGAATGGCGGCGCGAAGGGTCGCACAACCGGGCGTTGACAACAATGAGCCGGGCCGCTACATTGCGCCGCCTTCACGCATGCAGCCGTTGTTTTGACGGTCCGCGGGAAGCACCTGCCGAGGTGGCGGAATTGGTAGACGCGCTAGTTTCAGGTATTAGTGGGCGAAAGCCCGTGGAGGTTCAAGTCCTCTCCTCGGCACCAGACACCAAGAAGGCCCGTATCTTCCGATACGGGCCTTTTTCGTTTGGGCGGTCCACATTCAGTACACAAATGCCTAACCGGCAACCTGGTTGCGGCCGCGACGTTTCGCGCTCAACAGCCCCTCGTCGGCCCGGGCCAGTGCATCGGCGAGCGCCTCACCCGGTTCGCAGCGGGTCACACCCATGGACACGGAAACCACGAGTTGACGGCCCTGGTACTCCAGGGGTGATTGTTCGATGGTCAGGCGAACGCGTTCGGCAAGCGCCATCGCCTGGGCTTTGTCGCAGCGGGGCAGCAACACAACGAATTCATCCCCGCCCCACCGACAGATGGAATCGGCGGCCCGCAGAGCGGTGCGCAGGCAATCGACCACGTGGGTCAGCCCCGCATCACCGGCCAGGTGCCCGTGGGTGTCGTTAAGCGCCTTGAAATTGTCCGCATCCAGTATCAACAGCGACACCGGGGTCTGGTCGCGCTTGGACTGTTCGATCACCTGTGCGTAGATACTGTCGAAGACCTGGCGGGTGAGTGCCCCCGTGAGTGTGTCCTCAGACGCCATCAACTCCAGGCGCCTCTGGTACGCATTGATCAGCCAACGGATGAGCAGAAACATGGCCAGTGTCAGGGCCACGCTGATCGCCAGGTTCAAGCCCAGGGTCCGCAGAAGTCGGGCCCCCACCGCACCCTGACGTTGCTCGACGACGAGCACCCATTTGAGCTCGGGTACATATCGGCTGCTCAGAAAGACCACTCCATCGCCCCGCTCGACCACGAACGAGGCCTCTGACTCCCTGAGCAGACGCGGTGCGATCGCCGACATGGCTTCATCCTCCGTCAGCGAACGGAAGCCAAGTCCGCCGCTTTGCAGGGTCACCCGCCCCGTGGAGTCCACGAAATACACCTGGCGGTCATAGCGCTGCTGATAACTGGCCAGCAGGTCCGCAACATCCGCCAGTGACAGACCAACGCCCGTCACCCCGAGCACGCCACCGTCATAATCCTGAACCTTGTGGTTCACAAACACCGTCAGCTTGCTCGGATTGGCGGTGTCCCAATCAACGTTGATCTCGTAATCCAGCGCAGCGGGAAGCCGTGCGCTGCGGAAATACCAGGTATCGGCCGGGTCGCTCCCGTCGACCTTCTTGAGGATGCCGCTGGGATGGTAATAACGCCGCGTACGCTCCGACACGAAAAAGCTCGTCACCGTGCCGTAACGACGATTGACCTCGGCCAGGTAACGGCGCACCGCATCCTCATCACGTTCGCCAGCGAGTATCCAATCACGAAGAAACGTATCGCGTGCCATGAACGAGGCAATGAACACCGGCTTGAGCAGATCACGTTGGATCTCCGAAAAGACGTTGTTACTCGTCAGCGGCAGATCGGATTCGCGGATCTGCTGGCGCAGGGAATCCCGGGTGGCGAAATAAGACAGAAGGCTGGAGGCAACGAAGCCACCCAGCAGAGACACAAGCAGGACCAATACGAAACGACGGTTTCTCAGAGTCACGTCAGTGCGGCCCTCACAGGGCCCGGGATTTGATGGATGCCCATCCATGGAGGCTGATCCTTAGCCGAAGTCTGGCACGATCCCGCCCAACACGCCCGCGCCCCTACTGCACGGCCCTAATGCACGACCTTGGCATCACCGGGCACGACATCCACGTTTCCAGCCCTGTCGCAGGCGACGATTTAAGGATTTCAATTCGCCCCGCGCCTACGCGCCCTACCCTGGATGAGGTCACCAACGCCCGAAACCACCCCCAAACCGGCCCACAACATCCCTGCCCCGAGGAAAGCGAGCGTGCGCGTCTCAAACCGTCTCCCCCGTCGCCATCCCACCCTCCTGGGCATGGCGGCCCTGTTGCTGGTCGGCCTATGGCCCGGCGTCTCGCCCGCCACCGCGACCGAACCGAAAATCGAACTGGGCATTCACGAGTACACCGAGACCGCTCGGAAACGCCCGGTGGATTCGTCAGTGGCCCGGCTCGTCGATGCCTTGAGTGAGCAGCGCACGGGGCGGCAGACCTCCTCCACCAGCACCGCCGATCACAGCCAGTTCAAGGAGTTACAGCGCGACTTCGCCAGCGGCCGCGAGGTGACCCAGGCCTGTCTGGAGTGCCACAACACCGCCGGCGAGCAGTTCGCCCACAACAAGCACTGGACCTGGTCCTACGAGCACCCGGAGACGGGGCAGAAGCTGGGCAAGGGGGTGTTGCTGAACAACTTCTGCACCAACGCCAAGGGCAACGAGGGCATGTGCGCCCAGTGCCACGCGGGCTATGGCATGGACGACATCAGCAGCTACCACTTCAACGACTACGCCAACATGGACTGCCTGGTCTGTCACGAGTCCACCGGCACCTATTACAAGACCCCGCCGACTGAAGGAAACAAGGCCTGCTCCAGCATGTTCGACGGCAAACCGGCCATCGACTGGGGCGCCGTCGCCCAGAGCGTGAAGCTGCCCGGGCGCAACAACT
>JBMYTL010000121.1:0-6728 GCA_049604295.1 Gammaproteobacteria bacterium | reverse complement strand
GCGCTTCATTCCCTGCCTTGAAGGCGGCCTTGGCAACAGTGAGTTCCTGTTCCGTGGCCTCTATCTTGCTCTCCGTGTCGCGCTCGCGCTGCTGTAGGTCCTTGAGTTGATCCATCAGCGCGGCACCGCCAGCAGTTTGGTCGGCCGTATCGGCACCAGACGCACCAGACGCACCAGACGCACCAGACAAAATAGCGCGCACCCGAAGGTCCAGTGCGCCGACCTTCTCACTGATCGTCTTCTTCTTGTCATTCAGCGTGCCCAGTTCCTTCTCAAGATCATCTACCCGGTCCTTCAGGTTCTTCTTGGCCCCTTTAGCCTCGAGAATCTCCGTATCCAGTCGCGTCAGCTCCGCCTCATGTTCACCGGCGATCAGGTCCAGGCGCGCGACCAGCTTGGCGCGGTGGCTGGCGATATGCCCGGATGTCTCGGTGGCCCCCGGGTCCACGCCCAGGGCCACCTGATTGGCGAGCCCCACCAGTTTGCGGGCCTTGGTGACATTGCCCGCACCGCTTGCGCTATCCACGAGGTCAACCGCGGACTTGAGCGCGGCTGAACCCACATCCTTGTAGCTTTGCAGCAGCTCGGCCGGGTCGTTATCGAAGTTCTTGAGGTTCCAGTTACCGATATCGTCCTTCACGAACACCATGTGCACCTGTCCCTGACCGGAGGCGTATACCGTGTTGATCTTGGCCCAGTGGGTGTCGTTGACCAGCTGCTCGACCATGCGCACCCGGTCGACCCGCGACAGGCCCGGCGCCCCCACCGCGGCGTTGTTCCAGTCGTACAGGTTCAGGTAGCGGGTCTGCGCGCTGTCGCGCAGGTAGGCGCTGCTGGCAAGCTGGTCCCGCAGGATGGTGTAGCCATCGATGCCGCACACCTGCTTGAGCAGGGAATCGGCGCGGGCACCGATCTGGTTACCGTAATCCGCCGCGAACTGGGTCAGGTTGGCGATATCGATGCGCACGCGCTTCGAATCGGGATAGATCACGCCGTGATTGGTGGCCCAGAAGGATGCCCGCGTGCGCAACCATTCACCCAGGCCCGCGGCACTGATCAGCGGTTCCATCGCTCCGCTTTCAGGGCTGCAGAGTTTCGGCGCACTCGCTTCGCTGCCTTGGCCACCGCCAGGCTCTGGGACCGACTCGGCGATCAGCTTGACTATCGCGGCCCGTTTTTCGTAGGAATCCGCCTTACCCGTTCCCACGATCCCGGCGGCGCGGTCCACGGCCTTGTCCGCATCGACCCAGGCCTCCTGCATGATCGGGCACTCCTTGGTCGGCTTGATCTCCTTGCTTTCGCCCTGGTTCTCGGCGATGTCCAAGCCGGTCTTGCAGCCCAGCAAGCCCATGCTGATTTCGACATTGCGCTTGAGGATCAGGAAGCTGCGCTTGGCATCATCGACCTTCTCGAACAATTCGATGGCCTGCACATAGGGCTCCCGGCTCAAGGGGCCCTTGTAGACCTCCACTTCGATGCGCATGGATGCCGAGCCATCCCAGGCGGCGTGCGAGGAGCCCACGATCAGGGCACACGAGGATGCGAGCAGCAGGCGCTTCAGAACGGTATTCGAAGTACGGATGATCATCAGGGCTGCTCCTTGCCGAGGGCATCTTTTATCGCCTTGACCCGCAGCGCGATGCTCGAACACCCGGTCTTCGTTGCATCGCCATCACCCTTGGTTTCCACACCCTGGGGACAACCGGTCCTGTCCACCTGTTTCAGATCGAAACCCGGCGACAAAGCCTGGTCGGCCTCCAGCACCCGGTATTGCTCCCTGAGCAAGGCCAGGGACCGCCCTTGTTCGGATTCCTTGGCGGCCAGCACCCGGTTGGACAGTTCCCTGAGCACGCTGGTGAGCGGTTTCGCGCTCGTGCTCATGGCCATGATCAGGCGTTCGTCCTGGTTAAACGTGCGCCACCCTTCGGGGCCGAGAATCTGGAACCCGCGGCGCACGGGGTCCTTGCCGTCTTCGCACTGGATGTTCGGGGCAGGCCCGAACGTGGCTTTGAGCGTCTCTTCCACCTTCTTGAGCGCGAGTTTCTTGGCTTCCTCGTTGTCAGCAAACTTATTTAGCGTCACGTTCAACTTGTCCAGCGTCTCCTTCAACGCTGCGTTGGGGTCTTTCGTCTCGGATTGCCCGACGCCCGACTCGGCACCGCCCTCCGATGACTTTGGTTCGCCCGCGTCTCGGGCGATATCAGTGGGGTTTCCGAAAACGTAGCGACGGGTCGTCGGGTCATACACCGGTGACGAACCCAGCGGATCGAGCTCATAGCTCTTCAGGGTGCCCGACTCGAAGTGAATATCCGTGAACAGGGTGTCTGCCTTGCCGGTCATGGTGAACCGGTACATGGCGTCGTTCATGACCGTGTAGAGCGGGACCTTGGACTGGGTCGCGGCGAAATTCACCCGCTTCTTGAGCCCGCAGTAATCGAACACCCGGAAGTAATACGTGGTGCGGAAGGCCACGTCCTTGTCCGCGTTCTCGGGTGCGATGCCCTCGCGAACCAGCATCTGTGGGGGACGGGAACAACCAACCAGGCCCGCCAGAGAGGTCACCAACACCACAGTGAAAACGCGGCGCCTGAGCGCTCCGTACCCGTGACCTGCACCCCGACCCGTTCCAGCCCTGGCTGGAACACCGCGCGCCCGATCCTTCATTTCCTGCCGCCCCTGCTCACTGCCGTGAGTGATGTGTTGTTTCTTTTCATGCTCGTACGCCCCTATCGGCAAGAACAAGGCGTGATAACCCTGACAGTGCCGAAGATGCCGGTCTGCCCGGATACGACGGGACTCTACTTCCCGCCCTTTGCATCGGACGCGGAACCGGCGCCCCCGGGTTCGGGGGACGCTGATCCGGGACCGGGCCCAGCCGACACCGGTGCAGGACCGGTGGTGATATCCGCGCGGGGAACGGCACCGCTGGCGCGCAGATTGACCAGGTTCCGCAGTACGTTGAACCAGAACGGTGCCCCAAGGGACACGGCCAACAGGCTCACCAACAAACCGAATGCCTTGGTGATCCAGCCACCGGGTTCAACAGGATGGGTCTGCCACCCGATACCCAGGCTGGCCGCCCCGGTAAGAGCGATGGCCTCCTGGGTGCGCACAAGCGCCGCATTGGTATCCGCGACCGTCCCGATCGGCGTATCCGCGTTCTTGCGCTCCTGCGCAAGCTCCCGCGTCGCCACCTGAAGCAGGCTTTCACGTACCTCGGGCGAGGTGGCCAGGGTACGTGCGATCTCCACCGTATCGAGGTTGGCACCGATGACCAGTACGGCGGCTACGGCCAGGGTGATGGCCTGAGCCTTGCGTTTGTACCAACCGGATGCACGCTCCATCACCGCGTCGAAATGGGCCTCGATCCCGGCCTGGAAGCGCCCCAGGTCACCCCCCGCCCGATCCGCGAAATGCTGAAGCAGAAGTTTGAACCGGTTGGGCTCGCCATCCGGGGTCTTGTCGGGCAGCCGCGCGATGCTGTCGGCCAGGGCCTCGCCCGCCCTGCCAGCGACCACGGCAGTGGTCACCACCTCCGCGACGAGGGACCGGGGCAGGTAGGACGGCAACCCCCGCTTTCCGCGGCTCAGGGTCTCAACCAAGGGGCTCGCGTAAATGGCGTCAACCACCTTCGTGTCCGCGGCAAGGTTCCCCGAGAACAACTCGCCGATGGCGGTTTGCAGGTTTTTGGCGCGGAGGCGGAACAGTGCGGCGATTGCCTCGACACAGGCCGTGGCGGCTATGCCGAAGGCCAGGTAGAGGGTGACCAGGCCGATAAGAATATCCAGGGTTTCCATGCCGAACATGGGCGCCTCCGTGCAGGTTCGAGGGATGCTCTTCCCCGGTATCAGGCCCGGAGATCAATCAGGAGCGATGAAGCAACACGTCGTCCATGGTAGCTCCCCGGATCAATATGTGCCGGTGTCAATGTGTGCCGCCGCGAGCGCTCCGCTCCCCCGGGGCGACGGCTTCAGACTCGGGCGATGCGCAAACCCGGGCCCTGACGCATACGCAGGGAGGCCTGGTACTGCTCTTCGGTCATGTGGGCGCCGACGATGTTACGCAGCAGATCGGCCTCGGTGTCACCCTGCTCCACCGCGAGGGTCAACCAATAGTGGGCACGGGCCGGGTCTTCGGACACGCCCCGTCCCTCCGCGTAGATCAGGCCCATGGCGTATTGCGCGTCGGCGTATCCCTGCTCGGCGAACGGTCGCACCGTTTCCACCAGTTCGGGGTCATTGCGCAACAACTGCAGTTGGCGCAGGCACTCGGTCAGTTCGGGGGGGCGTTTCATGGCGCGCACTCTAGCCCGGGCGCGCGACCGGGAACCCTGCCCTGTCCGGGGTTTGTCCATGTGATCCGTCCCCCGGCCTGAACCACGACCCGTCAGATCAAGCCGGAGTCGGTCATAACCTCCACCAGGGCGGGACCGTCGTGGTCGAACGCCTTGTCGAGGGCACCGCGCAGGTCGCGCAGCTGCTCGACACGAATACCCATACCGCCACAACTACGCGCGAACTCGGCAAAGTCCGGATTGGCCAGACCGGTCTGCCAGACCGGCCAGTTGCCGTCACGCTGCTCCTTGCTGATCTTGCCCAGTTCATCGTCATGCAGCAGTACATGGGTGATGTTCATGCCGTATTTCACCGCCGTGGTGAATTCGCCCATGTACTGGCCGAAGCCCCCGTCACCGCTGACGGAGAGCACCGGGCGGCCTTTGTGGGGGCCATCCACCTGGGTGGCGGCCCAGGCCCCGAGGGCGGCGGGCAGCGCGAATCCGATGGACCCCAGGTAACCGGACATGAGCACGGTCTGGGCCTTGCACTCGAAATAGCGCCCGAAGGAGTAGGCGTTGTTGCCCACGTCCACGCTGACCACGGCATTGTCGGGGCAGGTCTGGCCCAGCACGTCGAACAGGGCCGCGGAGGCGATGCCCTTGCCCCGGTCCCGGCTGGCGCGACGGCTCTTCTCCCTGTGCCACTGGGCCCAGCGGTCTTTCAGTTCATCGCGGCGGTCCTCCGGCCGGTAATCGTCGGCTAGCGCCGCCAACAGGGCGCTGGCCGTCACCCCGATCTCACCCCAGACCGGCACCTCCACCGGGTGGAATTTGCCCAGGGCCATGCGCTCGAAGTCCACCTGGATGATGGGTTTCTTGGGCGTGATACCGGTGTGATTGGAAAAGCTGGCGCCAAACACCAGCAACAGGTCTGATTCATTCATGAACCAGCTCGCCACGGGCGTACCGGAGCGGCCCAGGACTCCGGCCGCCAGGGGATGTCTGTCGGCGATCTGGCCCTTGGCCTTGAAGGTGGTGAGGATGGGGGCGTTGAGTCGTTCGGCCAGTTCGATGACCTCGCTCATGGCCTCGCGCGCCCCATAGCCCGCGATGATCACCGGGCGTTGGGCTCCCGCCAGCCGGTCCCGCGCCTGGTCTAGGGCATCGGGGTCCGGTGCGATACGCGGCGCGCCCAGACGTCCTTCCGGTGCGCCCGGCTTCGCGCCGTCGTCGGCGGGCAGGTTCTGCACCTCATCAGGAAAGATCAGGTGTGCCACATCGCGGTTCACCAGGGCGTTCTTGCAGGCCAGGCTGGCCAGTTCGGCGTGCTTGCTGTCCGGCAGGACCACCTGGCTGAAGGCGGCCACGGGCGCAAAAGCCGCGGTGAGGTCGATCTCCTGAAAGGCCCCCGGCCCCAGCACCTGGGTATTGACCTGCCCGGTAAGGGCCAACACGGGAGCGCGATCCACCTTGGCATCCCACAGACCGGTCATGAGGTTGGTAGCGCCCGGCCCGGCGATGCTCATGCAGGCGGCAGGTGTACCGGTAAGTTTGGCGTAGCCGGAGCAGGCGAAGGATGCGGCGCCCTCGTGGCGTATGCCGATATAGCTCAGATCCCCCGCCTCCTCCCGCAGACGCAGGGCATCGGCCAGGCCCAAGTTGGAATGGCCCACCATGCCGAAGACATGGGTCACCCCCCAGTTCACCAGGGTCTCGGCCATCAGGTCAGCCACCGTGCGCTGGTGCCGCGTGGACTCCTGGACCGCCACGTACACGCCGTCATCGCGCAACTCCACCTCGTAGGTGGGCACGCCATCGTCGTGACTGCCGGGAGACTTTCCGGTCAGGGGGTGGAAGTCCCAACCATGCCAGGGGCAGCGCAGCCAGCAGTCATCCGTCTCGCCATCGGATTCACACTCAATGGAACCCTCGCCCAGGGGGCCGCCCTGGTGAGGGCAGGCATTGTCGAGGGCGCCGTAATCACCCTGGTAAAAGGTGAGGGCCAGGGTCTTGGACCCGGCCTGCACGGCACGCACCTCGCCCTCCTGCATGTCCGGGTGTTCGGCCACCTTGTGCCAAACCGTCTTCAGCCCCTCCTGGGCCTCCAACTCCTCGTCCGTCACGGCCTTGTGGGAGCCATCGCAGAACGGCGGGTTATCGGTGCGTTTGCACTGGCAGAGGAAGTATTTCTTGTCCTCCTCGACCTGGAAGCTCAGGGGCTCGAAATCCGTCCCGGCGTGGGAACCGTCACAGAAGGGCTGGTTCTTCGAGCGCCCGCAGGTGCAGTAGTAATAGTCCTTGCCCGCCTTCAACTCGACGGGGGCCGGACGGGTATCGGCGATACGTGGCTGCTGCTTGCTCGACTGCGACATGACGGTCTCCCGGGACGCTTCCTATGGAAGCTCTGAATGAATCTGGCGCGAGCGAATTGGGTCGGATAATCGTTCAGTTC
>JBMYTL010000120.1:0-6767 GCA_049604295.1 Gammaproteobacteria bacterium | reverse complement strand
CGGCGGTGGCCTGGAATACCGGCAACAGGGTGACGGCGGTAACACCGCCCAGGGCGATGGCGAGCAGAGATTTCGTAATGGGTCGCATTGTGGAATCTGGTTGAGCTGACAGCGGCTCGAACCCGCCACGTGGCGGTGGCTGGGGCCGGTGTCTGGAAAGGCGGATCGGGTGACGGCGGAATCGCCGCCGGGGACCCGGAGACGGTGCGCATGCTCCGGCTTCGGGCCCCTTGCGATCAAGTAAGAAAATTTTATGCGGGGAATACCCGGCGAGACGGTAAAAACCCGGTTATCAACGCATCAACACGCGATAGTTCTTGCCATCACGGCGCACCGTGACCAGCAACCCGCGCGGGCTCACCTCGACCGCCTCCAGCATGGCCCGAAGATCGGGCGTCGGCCGTCGATTCAGCGAGGTGATGACGTCGCCCGGCTCCATACCCGCCTTGGCGGCCCGGCTGCGCGGGTGCAACTTCTCAATGACCACCACCGTGTCCGCGCCCCGGGGCGCGTTGTTCGGCACCTCGGCCAGCACGATCCCGGCAAGATAGCTGCTGATGTCGCCACCATCGGCGCGCACGATGCGCGGTTCCGCAATAGTTCCCGTCAGCGTGACCGACCGACCGCTGCGCAGGACATCGATCCGCAACCGCGTACCCACGGCCAGGGTCCCCACGCGGTTTCGCAACCGGGCAGGACCATCCACCGCCCGGCCATTGACGGCGGTGATGATATCGCCCGCCTTCAGCCCCATGGCCTCGGCCGTGCTGCCCTCCTCCACCCGGGCGATAACCACTCCCGTCGCGTCAGGCCCGGCCCCCATGGCCCGGGCCAGTTCGGGGGTCAGCTCCTGGATGGCGATGCCCAAGCGCCCCCGGCGCACCTCCCCGTACTCGATGAGCTGCTTCATGATCGACCGCGCCATGTTCACGGGGATGGCGAAGCCGATACCCACGTTGCCACCGCCGGGCGCGATGATGGCCGTGTTGATACCCACCAGGCGGCCTGACAGGTCGATGAGCGCCCCGCCGGAGTTGCCCGGGTTGATGGAGGCATCGGTCTGGATGTAATCCTCGTAACCCTCCTCCGACAGCCCGGAGCGCCCCAGGGCCGAAACAATCCCCGAGGTCACCGTCTGGCGCAGACCGAAGGGATTGCCGATGGCCACGACGAAATCCCCCACCCGCAACCGGTCCGAATCGGCCATGGGCAGGGCCGTGAGCTTGTCCGCGCGGATGCGGATCACCGCCAGGTCCGTGTCCGGGTCCACACCCACCATGTCCGCCTCGAAGCTGCGCCCGTCGTCCAGGCTCACCTTGATGGCGTCGGCATTCCCCACCACGTGGTTGTTGGTAAGGATGTAGCCCTTATCCGCATCCACGATGACCCCGGAGCCCAGGGACTGCTCCGTACGCTGCTTGCGTTCGGGCAGATCAAAGAAGCGCCGGAAGAACGGGTCGCTGAGCAGCGGGTTGCTCGATCCCTTCACCAGGGTCTCGGTGGAGATGTTGACCACCCCGGGCAGGGCCTTCTCCAACACAGGGGCCAGGGTCGGTAACGGCTTGCCATCCACCGCCGCCGGCAATGCGCCATGGACGAGCCCGGACACAAGGAGCAACACGGGCAGGACAAGACGGGGCAACGAATTGATGCGTAGGAGCCGGGACATGATCGGTAATCGGTTCGGGCGTTTATCCCATCATGGGGGCACCCGGCCCGATCTCAAACCCAGGCGGATTCGGCAAGCGGGCAGCGGCCCCGCTACGTGACTGGAGTACCGACCTCGGCCTGACCGCGCGCGGCGCGTGCAACCGCCGGCAGCGCCGGGGTTCAGGTCCATTACCAGTAAGTCAAGCGTAACCCCTTGATTGTAATGTCACTTTATAGGCGCTGTGATGCGGGTTGGTGTGCAGTTTGGAGATGCGACGTAGGAATTGGCGGTCCGGCCTGACAGCCTCGTCCTCTAAGGTGGCCCGTTCCACGGTTCTCCTGATCAGCGCCGTCCACGTTCCGACGTCGGCCCGAATCGGGTCCACTGCCGCCGTATGCGCAGCGCCCTGGAGCGGGCTGCACCGCGGTTCATCGAAAGTGGACAGCGAGAAGCCTGGATACGCATTGAACCCACCGCCGAGCAGGCGCGCGCTTGCCGATCGCGAGGACTCAGTGCCGAATCGATCGAGGTACGTCTGATTAGGGTGGATCTCCCCAATGAGGTGGAACTACTCATGACCTCCTTGCGCGATGCGGATCGCTACGGCGCTGAGCACTTCGGTGCCCTCTATCACCAGCGCGGGGCCTTGAGTCGTGTCCGCTCCTTGACCGATAACGTGATCTCCCAGCCGGGAATCCGCCACGGCGAGCTGTACACCGTACCGGCGGAAACACGCCAACAGACCCATGAGCACGGCGACGAGGACACGCCACACCAACACGAACACTTGACGCCTATTGCCTGACCCCGGCTGCGATAGGGCCTTGGTAGCGGAGCGGGGACCTTGGCCGAGATGGCGTGCGCCTGGATTCACAGACGTCTGATCATCACGACGTCTGATCATCACCCTGGGATGCGGCTCCGCGATCACCCCGCCCGCGTCTCCCGTTCGATCTTCTCGCGGATCGCCTGGGACACGAAGGCGTTCAAACTGCCATCGGCCGCCAAGGCGGCGGCGCGATGCAGTTCCGGGCCCACACGGACGTTGAAGGAGCCTTTGAACGGCTTATTGGGCTCGCTACCCAGCTCTTCGCAGGACTTCAGATACAGGTCAACGGAGGCGCGGAATTCCCGGTTCAATCCGGGTAGCGTGTCCGCCTCATAGGTCACCAGGTCACGGATGAAGGCCAGACGCCCAAACAGTGTGCCGTTCTCCAGTTCCGGCTCGATGGTGCCCAAATAGCCTTTGTATTCGAGATAATTCATAGCGCGCCTTCTCTTTTCAGGACCTCTTTAACTGCTCGTAGCGCCCCGCCCTTGATCTCGTTCTCCGGGTGCGGCCGATGAAGCAGGATTAACTGGCCCGGTCTGCTGAAGCGGACTCGCGAGCCCGCCATCTCCTGTTTCTCGTACCAATAACGTGACCAAGTCCGACCATGGGTAGGTGTTCCGAGCCTCTCTCAGCCTTGCCAGAAGCTTTTCCGTTTTTCCCATCGCCCGAGCATAGCAACCAATTTTAGTTGCAAAGAACGAAGTGAGACGTATCGAATGGCGAGTCCGTCTCCTGTTCGCCGACTTTGGAACCCCATGAAAAACATGGGCTTCCACGTCCGAGGCAAACGCGGGGGTTCGCTTGTCTCACCCCAGCCTAAGGCTGAGGCAGGTTTTCGGCGTCGCCTACGGGGCGACGCGACAACCCCGTAGGCGCCCCGGCGACAGGCCCGTCGGCCGCTCTCAAGAGGCCTCCACGAATTCGCTGACCCGCTCGACCATCAGTATCCCGAGCGCGACGGCGGGGCCGACTCCGAGGGCGAATATCAATGTTCCAAGGCCAACGGTTCCCCCCAGCGACCAGCCCAGGGTGACCACGGTGATTTCGATGCCGATCCGGATGGACGCGATGGGCCACCTCAAGAGGCGCTGCAAGCCGGTCATCAGGCCATCGCGGGGGCCCGGGCCCAGGTTCGCGGTCAGGTAGAAGCCGGAGCCAAGGCCAACCAGAAGAACCCCAACGACCACCTGCAGCATCTGCCCAGGGAACGATTCAGGCGATGGCAGGACGGGCAGGCTCAGGTCGATCACCGCGGCGATGATCACGGCATTCAGCACGGTGCCGATACCCGGCTTCTGCCGCAGAGGCAGCCAGAGCACCAGCACCAGGACGCTGACAATGAACGTGGCCAGACCGATGGTGCCGCCGAACTGAACAACCAGGCCTTGCGCCAACACCGTCCACGGGCTGACGCCGAGATGGGCCGCGATCAGCAATGCCTCACCAAGGCCGAAAAGGATCAGGCCGAAAAACAGGCTGGCAAGCGTGACGGGCGCGGGTCGGAGCTCGAGCGGCTCCGCCGAGCTCCAACTCAGACGCGGTACCGCGCCGACGGAAAAGATACGCAACATGGGAGCGAGACTACGGGATTCGGACAGGCCCGGGTGAGCTTTGAGGTGCGGATCGGGCCTGCCCCCCGGCTGTCCAACCATCTCCCGGGAGCCGCGCGGGGTTTGTGCTCGGACGGGAGGGATATTGTGGCGACAAGTCCCGGACCGTGGCGCAACGCAGGGAAGCCACCGCCCGCACCGCAAAGAACACGAGCGTGCACATCAATGGCAACGATCAACCGGATCAATCCGAAGAAACTGCTCAACAGCAAGTGGACGGCCTTGAAACCGGTGCGCCGGGAGAAGCATTTCCTGGTCACCGGGGTCGAGTTCGACGAGGACGGCGCCGTGATCCACTGCGAGATCGAAGCGGTCATCACGAAGCGTGTGGAAGCGATCGATTGGCGCACGCTCAAAGACCCGACAACCTGGGGATTCGGGTGGCAATGAGTTCGTTGCCCCAAACCGTTCGCCCCCCATTTCCTCGCATCGGGTTGACGTATGAGGGAACCAACACCTGACTGAGCGGGCGTGTTTTGAGCGGCCGAACGACAACGAGACAACGAGACAACGAGACAGCGGTGACCCGGGTACGCCGGGAACGGGCACCAATGCCGCGGTGGGACCCGACTCCGGGCAGCCATGACTGCTTCCCATCAGGATCGGGCGATAACCATGTAGATTGTGTTTATTCGGCGTGCCCTTTTGCCCGGCGACGGCCATACATCGCCATTCCAAGGCGGCGCTATTTCGCATAGTCTCCCCCCAGTATCGATAAACGACCCGCGGCCCGATAAATGTCCCACGCGCAATCCGAAGAACACGAAACGCGAGCCCGAATTGCGTTGCTGTGGCCCAAGGGATTTATCGCCAACTATTCAATCCCCCTCGCTCTGGGCTATCTGAAGAGCAACCTCGAAAAGGCCAGATACGACGTACGGATATACGATTGCGTATTGAGCAACACCGATGCCTCCTCAGCGGAGGTAGAGAGTTTTTTGCGCGATTTCGATCCCGACGTGGTCGGAGTTTCCACCTGGTCCCCGATGTTTCCCGAGGCGCTCGCTCTGTTGCGCTTGGCAAAGAATCTCAACCCGAAGGTTCATACCGTCATCGGCGGTGCGCACGCCACCTCCTATTTCGACCGGGTGATGCAAAACCCGGAGATTGATTTTCTGTTTCGCGGCGAGGCGGATCTATCGTTCGCGGTGCTTATGGATGAGTTGCAAAACACCACCCCGCGGTTCGACCTGGTCAAGGGCCTGGTCTATCGCAAGGAAGAGCAGTTACTCCAAAACGATATGGAGCGAACGCCCGATCTGGATACGATCAATATTCCGGACTACGAAGCCATACAGCTCGAAACCTATGTAAAAAACGGGTACCGCTGGAACAGCCCACCCAGAGGAAATGCCCCGCTTTGGGCCACGCGCGGATGCCCCTATCGGTGTCAATATTGCGCGGCCCCCGAGTTGAACGGAAAGCCCGTCCGCAAGCACAGCATCGAGTACATGGTGAAGTGGGTCACGGACCTACATCAGCAGCGCGATGCCCGCTGGTTCAACATCATCGACGACAATTTCACCTTCGATGTCAAATATGCCAAGGCGTTTTGCCGCGCCATGATCGAGCTTAAGGCGCAAGGCGTGTTATCCAGGGACGTGGGCTTCGGCACACCCAACGGCATTCGGATGCAACGCGGTGACAAGGAGCTTTGGAGCCTGATGAAACAGGCCGGATGGAAGCACCTGATTGTCGCCCCGGAGAGTGGTTCGCTCAGCACGCTCAAGCTGATGAAAAAGGACCTGAAGCTGGAAATCGTTCCCAAAGTGGTCAAAGAGATAAGAGAGGCAGGGCTGAGGGTCCAGGCGTTTTTTATTATCGGCTATCCGGGAGAAACGCCCGCGGACCTCGAGGAAACGGCCAAATTGATTCGCCGTTGCCGATTCAACTTTGTATTTCTGGCGGATTTTCATCCCCTGCCCGGAACGCCTGTTTACGATGACCTGGTTCGAAGAGGTGAGATCGAAGACGGACTCCTGCCAAACAACTTTTCTGACGGGCAGCGAACCTACACGGCGAAAGAGTTCGAGAATTTCAACTTTTCCAAGTTCATATTGAAGATGCACTTGTACCTGATGTTGAACGACCCGATGAATATTCCCTACCACTTGAGCGTGGTGTTCAAACTCTACAGCCCGAAGATCGTCATCAAAAAGCTGTTCTTCAACATTCGCGGCATGCTTTTATCCGGCGCTTCGCGAAAGACCGAGTCGAAGTTCGTACCCATGCATATGCAGGCGCAGCACCTGGCACCGAAAGAGGTATCCGTCTCCAAGGTTGAGCTGGTGGAAAGCCTCAAGACCCGGGACTGAGAAAAGGCACCAGGGGATGCGGTGGTGCGCGCTCTGGCATCCCCAGGGAAGCTCTGAATGAATCGGGTGCGAGCGGATTGGTGTGCGAGGTCGTCCAGATCAAGGCGCGAATCGCCCGGAATAGCGGGCTCTCTTTCGAAGATTCGCAACGCGGAGCTGGGCGATATCGTGCGCCAAGGCGCCGTGCACGATTCGTTCAGAGCTTCCCTTAGTCATGGCGCTGGTAGGTCTCGAAGTCCTGAACCACCGCGCTGGCGCGGCCATTCTGGGTGAGCACCAGGAATTGCGGGGAATCACGCAGGGCTTTGACGAAGCGACTCGCTTCGGTCTTGAACTCAGTGAGACTGATGATGGAGGTC
>JBMYTL010000119.1:0-6872 GCA_049604295.1 Gammaproteobacteria bacterium | reverse complement strand
GCGCGCCGTGAAGATCATGTACTTCGACAAGGCCGAGGACGAAGCCGACCTGGAACTGAGCGTCGATTCCCAGATCGCCATCAGCGCCAATGGCCTGGCCATGCTCGCCATCGGCATCTACCCGGCGGCTCTGATGGGCCTGTGCGCGGCGGCCATCACGCTCTGATCCCGGCACTCAATCGCCTACAAAAAAGGCCCCGACCACCCGGTCGGGGCTTTTTTTTCGAGATGCTCCCTTACGAGATGCTCCCTTATAGGAGCGGGCTTGCCCGCGAACAGGCCCAAGAGCGAACCACCGTACCCGCGGTCAAGTGAATACCGGCGACGGTTCAACGGGCCTGTAGGAGCGCCTTTCCAGGCGCGAATGGCCCTCGCGGATCCCGCGCCCCATGCCGTAGGAAAGGGCTTATCCGCGAACGACTCAGGATCGGTTCGCGCCGTTGTAGCGGTCCGACAAGGTCGGCGCTATGATTTAAACCTGTACAGTTAATCGAACAGGTCTGCTCGTCATGGATGCCATTTCCTATACCGAAGCCCGCAATAATCTGGCCGCCACGTTGGAGCGCGTGACCCAGGATCACGAGCCCGTGATCATCACCCGCCGAAACGGCGAAGCCGCGGTTCTGGTGTCCTTGGCGGATTACAACGCCTGGCAGGAAACCGAGTACCTGACCCGCTCCGCCGCCAATGCCGCCGATCTGCTGCGTGCGGTGGACGAGCTGCGCGAGCGTCGCAATCTGGGCAGGCACGAGCTCATCGAGGAATGATCTGCTTCCGCAAGCAGGCGTGGGACGATTACCTCTACTGGCAGCAGACCGACACGCGCATTCTCAAGCGCATCAACACATTGATTCGCGACATCGAGCGTGACCCTTTCGCCGGTATCGGTAAGCCCGAGGCGCTGAAGCACCAGTTCACGGGTTTCTGGTCGCGGCGCATCAATGACGAGCATCGTCTGGTCTACACGCTGCTTGAAGGGGAACTGATCGTGATTCAGTGCCGCTATCACTACTGAACGGACTGTGAGGCTCGACGATACGCCGTTATCCCCTCGATCACGCGGTGGTCGATATCGGTCCGTTCGCTGGCATGTTCGAACGTCATCGCGCGGACGTTGCCGCGGGCATCAGGATCCCGTGTGGTGTTTTCGTCGAGGTCACTGGTTTCCGCGATATCGCCGGCGCGAGATTCGATGTATAGGGTGACGGTGCTCTGGAAGGAGTTGACGTTCATGGTCTGAAGCCTCGATCGAAAAAGGCGTTGTGCACGAATGGAACCTCACTGGAGCGCCTCCTGGGCGCGAATGGCGCCCCATCGGGTAGCTCAAGCGCCAATCAGGTCGCGAGCACATCCACCTCGTATTGCCCGATCACTTCATCGCGTGTGATCAACACCAGTCGTTCCAGACGCGCCTGGGCGATTAGCATGCGGTCGAAGGGGTCTCGGTGGATCGGGGGAAGGGTAGCGCCCTTCCGGGCGCGAAAGCCCGCGATTTGATCACGGACCGGCATGGCTTACTGACGGCGAAAAAGACACAGCCCCGTAGGAGCGGCGTCCCGCCGCGATCAGCCTTTGCCGTCGCGAAGCTTGGTGGTTGTTTAGCGGAAGAGATGTCTTCGACATCTCTTGTTTTTTTGATCTTGGTGCCGGGCTTTCGCGGGCGCGTATGCCTTGCCGGGACCCGCCGTGAATACCTCCCTGTAGGCTCGACGGCCGCATCCCTGCGGCCAACGGTCCCGTCAAGCCATCCCCACCCACGAAAGCCCTTTGAGGGGGAATGGTGGGAATCGAAGCATCACCGCCGGGATTGACCCGGCGACGATGCTCGCGCAGGTCGGTGGGTCTTCCCGCGCCGGTGTTCACAACGACCGTAGGAGCGGCTTCAGCCGCGAACAGCCTCGGCTGATAACAATAGTCGGTGAAGCAATAACCAAGTCCGATCGCAGCTAAAGCAGCTCCTACGGAATGGCCCGACGTCTCGAATCGCACGGCATTCAAGGTTGCACCATCAGGTAGGACCGCCATTCCAGGCGCGAACGGTTTTTTTGACGGGACGACTCTCCACCGTTTCAAAACACGCGAACGTTGCGAGCCGCCAAGCTGAGGCTTACAACGGACTCAATAACGACGAATGCCATACCCTCTCGATACCCTTGAGCACGAACAATTGCTGCTCATGCAACGCGTATCCGATTGATTTAAAACGTGTTCTCGCCGAGGGGTGCCAAGGGGTGTCGTCGTTCTGGGATTGTTCCTCCTTGCTGGTTAGCCTATTTGCATCGGGACTCATTAGGACGCTGCCCATGGACTACGAATGCACTTGGCTGAAGAAGCCATTGGAAGATCGCACGCTATTACAGAAACAGTTGGAGCCTGTCCTCGGTGTGGCCGCCAAGCAGGTCGGCTACCTCGTCAACTGCAAACAGCGGCTCAAGCCTGAGGAAGGCAAACTCCAGGCCCTGGCCGATTTCTTCGCCGCGCACGACGTGCCAGTTGACGGGCCGGAACGTGAGAAAAGGCGCGATGACCTCTACGCCACCCTGCGCCGGGATTGGCGGCGGGACTGGGCAGCCACCCATCCAGACGAGGTGGCTGCTCTCAAGCCGGTGGACCAGGATCGTCTGACCACGGAACTGACCGTTCTCGACTGCGCGGCGCTCAACGCCCAGTTCTGCCACGCCTATAAACAGCCGGAGATCGGCCAATGCGTCGATGCCCTGGCCGAGGACATTGCGCAAGGCAGGGAAGGCTTCGTCTGCGGACTGATCCTGAAGGCGCTGAATGAGATGCGCGCATCGGCGACCACGAAGGATCGCCATGCCCTGCGGCGCATGCTCCCCTTCGCGGGCTATATCGCCACGCTATTCGCGCGGGACGTGCACGGCGTTGGGCGGGAAACGCCCCAGCGGCGTGTCAGCCACCCGGTTGTCGGCACCAACGATGCCTTCATCATCACCCTGGCGATGGACAACAGCCTCAATGCCCGGCGCCACCGGGATGTGGAGATCGAGAATGGAAAACCCAGCGCCGGAACCCAGTGGACCGGCGTGATCGATGTCGTCGATTTCGGCCCTGCGTCCGAGCTGGAGTGGGCCCATGGTGTCGTAGCGACCCTGGGTGATTATGTCTTCGCGGACATGCAGCCCGACCCCGAGGCGACCGGCGGGGCGCGACGTATCCCCGCACCCGGTACGGGGCAATGCCCGGCCTTTGATCGGGCCTTTTCGAGGAGCGGCGAGCGAACGGAGGAGTTCAAGGCCTACCTCCGACGCGTCGATGCCCGTCTCATCCTCGCCATGAGCAGTGGGGAATACTTCGTGGTGCGCTCGGATACCGAGGTGCCCGCCTTGGTCATCGGGTATCTGGAGGACTGGCTACCGGGATTGCACTGTTTCCACGTCGATCACGAGGATGTCCGCTTCAGCTCCCTTGTTCAGGGCAATCCCGATCTTTGGGCCGAGTGGCTGGGCGAGGTGGATGAGAAGGTCACCCGCATACTGGAGCGCCTGGACCGCGAGGGGCCTGCGCCACTCAAGCCTGACGATGAGGGGCCCAGCCAAGATGAAGGGGGGCCTACGGCAGTGGGTCCGGGAGGGGGAGGGCCGGAGGCGCCGGGCTCGGGTCCGTCCATGGGCGAGCGGCTGGGCAAGCTGTGGAACACGGGCAAAGGCTTCCTCAAGGACGCCAGCGATGCGAAGAAGCACCTCAAAAACCTGGGTCTGGGCGATGACTCGGACGACAAAGGAGACGACTGAATGAGCGCTACAAGGTCCGAGAACGGCGCGGATATCCGCGCCCTGGACACCGCTATCGACACGGCGGTCTCCATTTCCGCCCAGGGCAGTTGGTCGGATACACGCTACCTGATGTCCGCCACGGCGGCGGAGGCCTTGATCGCCGGGCTTGCCGCCAACCGGCCGATACTTGTCCGAGGGGAACCGGGCGTAGGCAAATCCCAGCTCGCCCGCGCGGCGGCGGCGGTGCTCGGGCGCGTGTTCATGCCCGTCGTGGTCCAGCCCGACAGCGAATATGCCGACCTGCTTTGGCGCATCGATCACACCAAGCGGCTGGCGGATGCCCAGCTTTCTGGGCAGGGCGGGGACGCGGGGCGCGACGCCCGCCGTGTGGTGGATGCCATCGGCCACTACATTGGCCCTGGGGCATTGTGGTGGGCCTTGTCTCCGCCGTCGGCGGAGCGACAACACTTGACCGGCTCGCCCCACAGCCCCTCGGGGGACGATGCGCAAGGCGCGGGATTCGGCTCGCCCAACTACCACCCCGGCGAGGGCATCAGCGCGGCGGACTGCCTGCAACGCGGGGTGGTGTTGCTTATCGACGAGGTGGACAAGGCCGACATCAATCTCACCAATGGCTTGCTCGAGGTACTGGGCAATGGGGGCTTTGAGGTGCCGCCCCTGGGCCATACCGTGCGCCGTGCGGGGCGTGCGCCCCTGGTGCTGCTGACCAGTAACAACACCCGCGAACTGCCTGCCGCCCTGTTGCGGCGCTGCGTGGTGCTGAATCTGGACCTCGGCGGGGACGAGGCCGAGCGCATGACCGCCATCGCCGAGACGGTTTACCCGGATGAGGTACTCAGCCCCAAGGTGCGCGCGGAGGCGCTGAAGCAAATACTCATCGACCGCGAGCACTGCACCGACCTGCCCCGCACCGGTCTGGCCGAGTATCTCGACCTGCTGGCGGCGCTCAAGGCCCTGGATGGCGGAGAGCAAGAGGCCCTGCGCTGGCTCAAACGTCTGGCCGGGTTCTTCAAGAAAAGCAGCCTGAGCTGATCGCCTCGCGGCCATGAGTGACAGAGCCACCCTGCTGCGCACCCTCGCCGCGATCGATGCGGGCCTCGATGGTGTCGAGCCCCCGCGAGCGGTGCGCTTGGCCGACGCCCTGGGCTTCGAGCCGGGTTTCGACGAGACTGCGCTCACCGGGCACGAGCCCGAGGCGAACCAGCCCATGGGCGGATCGTCCTCCCCGCTGCCCTCACCCACGCCGGATGGGAATGAGGGCATTTTGCGTTCCCCGCGCAAACCACCGTGCTATTGGATGGTCACCGCGTGTACCCCCCACATCGACGCGCGCGAGGTGGACGACCGGCCGCTGCCCGAGCCTGACCCCGAACTCATGATCGGCGGCCCGCCCCAGCATCGCCCCACGCCACCGCCCCTGCGCACGCCGGGGCAATGGCAGAACCTCTGGGACCGTCTCATCATCGGCGAGGGCCGCGGCCGCCAGCCGGACATCCGCGCCAGCGTGCGTCTGATGTCCCAGGCCCGGCCCATCAACACCCTGCCATTACGGCCCCGGCACCATTTCAACGGCCCCATCGTCCTGCTGGAGGACCGTTCTGATCGACTGTCGCCCGCCCATCCCGATATGGATCTCGCGTGGTGGGGCCTGCATCGCCTCGTCGGTGCCGATGGCCTGTCTCGGCGCGTGCTGCGCCGGGGGCCGGATCGAGCCTGGTTTGATCCCACAGACCCCGAACGGCCCACCGACGAGCAGGGCTTGCCACGGGGTGCCGAGGTCCTGGTGATCAGCGACTTCGGCAAGACCGTGGCGGGCGAGCGCGGCAAGGCCCTGCAAAGCCAATGGCTGGCGCTGATGCAGCGTATCCGCGCGCGCGGGCACCGCGTCCATGCCCTGGCATTGGCCACACCACCCGCGCTGCCGAACCGGGTCGCCCTGGACCCGCGACAGGGTGTCACCGCCGAGCGCCCCATGGCGCACCTGCTTGGCGTGCTCAGCCAGACCTGGCGTATGGATCGCCAGCAGTTGCGCTACCTGCGCCATGCCCTGCCGGGCGCCACGCTGGCGGATGAATTACGGCTACTCGCCCATCCCGATGTGCAGCGGCGGCAGGGCTATCTCGATCTGAGTGAACAAGGAAAAGCCCACTGGGAGGCCGTCTTCAAAGGGCTTCCGGCGGCCGATCGCGCGGCCCTGGAACGGGCCTTTGAGCAGTGGACGGTCAATCGCAACCCCCGCCAGCGCGAGATGGACGCCATGCAGGGGGCACAAAGCGACCAGATAGACCCCCGTCGCCTGCCGCGCCTGTTGGCCATCTTGGAACGTTGCGCCCAGGTCGGTGCCTTGGCCCTCACCCCGTTCGAGCGCGCCGAGTTCATCGCCGCCGTTCCGCTGCTGACTCAGCTGGCCTCGAAGCTGGACGCCGCCAGCCCCTGGCAACCGGTCATGCGCGAGGCGCGCCGCGCCGCCGCCGCCTTGGACCAGCCCCTACCGGGCGGTCTGGTGCCCGGCGAGTTGGATAACGCCTACCCATCCCCCCGGTGGCTGCGCCATGAACAGAACCGCTTGGTGGTCGCCGATAGGTCGCATCGCGCCTTGTTGTCCCTCACGCGCCCGCCCTTCGCGCCAGCGCTCAACAGCGTGGTTCAGGAGGCCCTGCCGACCCAGCCCGACGGTGTCGACCTCATCGATGGCGAATGGCAATACCGCATTGAACCGCAGCCCAAACCCCCATGGGCCGACCGCTGCTGGCAAGAGGCCGATGGCCGATGGATCGCCGAACACCCGGCCGGTGCCCGCTTCGCCTACCAGCCCGCGAGCCCGACCACGCCAACGGGCCGCTGGCAATGCCTACACCACGACTGGCCTTGGGCCACGGATCTGGGCGTGGACGATCACGGACTGTGGGCCGACTTGTCACTTAACGGCGTGGTGCAGCGTATGCGCTGGATACCGGCGGGCCGCTTTGAGATGGGATCGCCGGAGGACGAGGCAGGCCGCCAGTCTGACGAGACCCTTCACGAGGTGATCCTGTCCGAAGGCTTCTGGCTGGGCGAGACCACGGTGACCCGAGCCCTCTGGGCGGCAGGGGAGTCCCCGGGCAGAAGGTTCGT
>JBMYTL010000118.1:0-7055 GCA_049604295.1 Gammaproteobacteria bacterium | reverse complement strand
CGCGCTCAACCTCAGCAACGGCGACCTGGTGGTGCCGGTGATCCGTGACGCCAACACCCTGGATTTCGACGCCGTGGTGGCCGCGATCCGCGACTACCAGAAGAAGGCCCTGCGCCATCGCCTGGAGGCCGATCACCTCAGCGGCGGGACCCTATCGGTCACCAGCCTGGTGGGCTCGGGCGTGCAGCAGGTGCTGCCCCTGATCGTCCCCGGTCAGACCACCATCATGGCTTTGGGGGACCGTATTGACGCGGGTACTCTCGCGGGTACCCACTGCCTGACCCTGGCCTATGACCATCGCGTGGTGAATGGCACCGAGGCAGGCGCCTTCCTCAAGCGGGTATCGGACATCATCGAGGGGCGCGACGCGGACTGAACGCGGTCTCACCCGTAATCCCACACCACCCTGCAACAGGGCCGAGGGGTTATCCTCCCGCCCACCCCAATCACCGAAGGACATGCCCGTGAGTGAATTGCGCGAGAAGGTCATCGACATCATCTCCGATACCCTGAAACTGGCCCAGGCCGAGCGCAAGGTGCTGGAGTCCAGTGACCCCGATGCCAAGCTGGCGGCCTGGGATTCGGTGAAACACGTGGAGTTGATCGTGGCGCTGGAGGATGAGTTCGACATCGATGTGGAGGCGGCCTGGATCGCCAAGCTCAACCACCTCGACCGCATCGTGACCTACCTGCAGGAGCGGATCTGAGCCGTGCCCCCCATCGATCACCTAAAGCGCTACGCCAAGGCCGTGCGCTCCGGTCACGGCCGCTACGTGGCCGAGTGGCCGAAACACCTCGGCCCGGATGCCCTCCAAGAGGGTCGTCGCCCCACCATCGATGCCGCGCTGGACTGGATCGCACGCAGCCAGGACGCCACGGTGGACGGCGGATCGGCGGCCTACTTCAGCCCCGTAACCGGCAACTGGTCGGCCAGTTACCCCGAGACCACCGGCTACATCATCTGCACCTTGCTGGAAGCGGTGGACACCCTGGAGATGACGCCCGCCGAGGCCGCGCCCTGGCTGCGGCGTGCCCACGACATGGCCCATTGGCTGGCGGACATCCAGCGCGAGGACGGTTCCTTCCAGGGCGGCACCGTGGATGCGGGCGCGGGCCCCGTGTTGTTCAACACCGGTCAGATCCTCCACGGCCTGCTGCACTACGGCCTGCTTACCGCCGATGGTCGCATCCTGGAGGCGGCGGACCGCACCGCCACCTGGATGGTGGACAACCAGGACACCGACGGCGGCTGGACCCGGGCCATCTACGATGTGGGTTGCAGGGCCTACTACGCCCGCGCGGCCTGGCCGCTGGCCGAGGCCGGCAAGGTCAACGATTTCGCGCGCCATGAGCAGTACGCGGGCGGCGCCGCGCGCTTCGCCGACTGGGTGCTCAACCGCCTGGACGACACCGGTTGGATCGACTCCTGGTCTTTCTTCGAGCCCAACGACAAGCAGCCCTTCAACACCCTGCACACCATTGCCTACACCATCGAAGGGTTGCTGGAGATCGGCCTGACCCTGGATTACGACCCCGCCATCGAAGGCGCCAAGCTGTCCGCCGAGGCGCTGCTGGTGCGTCTGCATGCCGAGGGCATGCTCATGGGTGAGTACAAGCCCGGCATCAAGCCCGCCGCCAACTATGCCTGCTGTACCGGTAGTGCCCAGATGGGGCGCACCTGGGGACGGCTGCACGAACTCACCGGCCGTGACGATTTCAAGGAAGCCATGCAGCGCGTCAACGCGGGCCTGGCGGCCGTTCAGCCGGGGCCCGATGCGCCCGATGGCATTCGTGGCGGGTTCCCCGGCTCGGTCCCCATCCACAACCGCTACCAGGCCAATCGCTGGATCAACTGGGCTCCGAAGTTCGCGCTCGACTCACTGTTGATCGAGCGACGCATCGTCGACGGTGGCGTACCGGCCTGACACGAGGCCGCCGGGATGCCGCCCGGTCTCAAACCCTGAGTTCGACCCGCGCCCCGCCCGGTTCTGAATCGCCCAGCTCAGCATTGCCCAGGCTGACCCGCCCCCGGTAATCGTCCTCCACGATCTCGCGCACCACGGCGAGCCCGATCCCCTGGCCGGGGCGGCGTTGGTCGGCGCGAACGCCCCGGCCAAGCAGGTCCTCCCGCCCCTCCGGCGGGAAACCCGGCCCATCGTCCTCCACCCGGATCAGCAACCCGTCCCCGGCGGACACCGTGACGCGAACACGGTGGGCGGCCCATTTGCAGGCGTTGTCCATGAGGTTGCCGAGGATCTCCATGAGGTCGCCCTCGTCACCGGGAAAGCGCGCGTCACCGCGTGCATCGGTCTCGATCACGACGCCTTTTTCGGCATATACCTTGGTGAGACTGGCGGCCAGGCGATCGATGACCGCTTTTATCGCGATCCCTTCGCTGAGTACCTTGCGGCCGGCCGCCGAACCGCGTTGCTGGTGGAAGGCGATGGACTGGTCCATGCGATCGAGCTGCTCGTTGATGCCCCGGCGGTTCGGTTCCCCGCAGTCTGAGGCGATGCCGCGCAGCACCGCCGTGGGGGTCTTGAGGCTGTGGGCAAGATCGGCAATGGCCTCACGGTGGCGGCGCAGGCGGCTCTCGCCGCTTTCGATGTAGCGGTTGAGGCCCTGGGTCAGGGGGTGCAGCTCGTGGGGCACGTCGCTGGACAGACGTTTGCGTTCACCGCGTTCGATCTGGTGTACCTCGCGGGCGACCGCACTCAGGGGGCGGATAGCCCAGCCCAGGGCGATGAGCTGCGCGGCCAGCAGGGCCGCCGCGGCCGCCGCCAGCCAGGTCCAGAGCGTGCGCCGGAAAGCGGCTGCCTGGGCATCGGTGTCGCGGCTGTCGCGGGCAACGTGGAAGACCAGCGGTACCGTGGTTCCGGCATCCAGTTCCCAGGTAACCGGGTAGCTCAATACCCGAAAGCTGCCGTCATCGCCCGGCTGGGTGCTCAGTCGGGGTTCCGAGCCCGCTGCCAGGCCGGGATAGGTGACCGTCAAGCCGAGGCTCGAGGGCGAGCGCCAAAGCGTCTTTCCGGCGGTGTCGCTGACCGCGGCATACAGCCCTGAATTGGGGGTGTCGAGGCGCAGTTCCTGGAATCCGGCGGGCATCGTCAGTGTGCCCGCGGCGTCCAGTTCAGCTTCCCCCAGTAACAGGTAGACCAACACCTGAAGTTGGTCGCGCTCGGCTACCAGCAGGCTGTCCAGGTGGGCCCGTTGCAAGGCCAGGCCCGCGAGGGAGACAAAGGCCGCAAGGATCAGCGAGGACGCCAGCAGCAGGCGGGTGCTGAGGCGTGACCGAGGGCGGGATGTCGTCATTCAGGTGCCGGGACGGTCGCCACGCAGGCGGTAACCACGACCGCGCAGGGTCTCGATGGGGTCCATGGATTTGTCCGGGTCCAGTTTGCGCCGCAGGCGGGTGACCAGGACCTCCAGTACATTGCTGTCCCGGTCGGTCTCCTCGGAATACAGGTGCTCGCTCAGTTCCGCCTTGGAGATCACCTGTCCGGTGTTCAACGCCAGGTATTCCAGCAGGCGGTACTCGAACCCGGTGAGGTCGATATCGTTGCCGTTGACGGTGACGTTCTGGCTACCCGTATCGACGGCGATGGGGCCGGCGTTGAGGATGGGCTTGGACCAACCGGCGGAGCGGCGTACCAGGGCACGCAGGCGGGCGATCAGTTCCTCGGGTTGGAAGGGCTTGACCAGGTAGTCGTCGGCACCGGCTTCCAGGCCCTCGACTTTTTCCTGCCAGCGGCCCCGGGCGGTCAGTATGAGTACCGGGAAATCGCGACCCTCCTCGCGCCACTGCCGCAGGACCTGCAAACCCGAGAGGCCCGGCAGCCCCAGGTCCAGGATCACGGCATCCAGGGTGTAGTTGTTGCCCATGTACAGGGCCTCGATACCGTCACCGGTCTCTTCCAGGGTCCAGCCCCGCTCCTTCAGGGCCTCACGGACCTGTTGCCGCAGGGGTGCCTCATCCTCCACAAGCAGCACTCTCACGGTGCGCGCCTCACCGCCTCACCCGGCCACGATCATCCACGTCCACGTTGCGAACCCGGCGATCATCGGTGAGCACCTTAACGCGGTAACCATCGTTGTTCGGGTCGACGCGCAGGACCCGGCCACCGGTGGCGTCGCGGGCGTTGCTGGCGGCCTGTTCACGGGTGACGCGTTCCTCGCTGCGTTGCTCGGCTTGCCGCCGCCAGGACCGGCCGTCACGCACTTGGACGCGTGTGGAACGTTCCCAACCGTCCCCGCTCCAGCGCGCCTGGGCTTCGCCCATGCCCAGCAGGGCACCGGCCAGAAGCAATGGCAGCAGGACAAGTCGGGCGAAGCGCGGAGACATGGTTGAAACGGTCGTCGGTGATTGAGAGGTGCCGGTCACATTGTAGGGGCGGGCTTGAGCGCGGACAGCCCGTGGTGCGGAAAAAGACGGCACCCCAGGCCCTTACACCTTGAGCGCGGTTGCCTGAACGCACCCTGAACGAGAAATCCGCGACGGTTCAGGATAGGTTCAAAGGCCCGGCACCAATCTGTACGTACCGGATCCAGCCGGACCGGCACAACAGATTGGAGCATTGAGTCATGAACATCACACCTGCATTGGGGGCGAAGAAGGCCGCCATCATCCTGACCGCCGCCACACTGCTGGCCATGGGTGTCGCCAAGGCGGCACCCGGTGACCGCGAGGGCCGTCGGGGCGCCGAACGCGGTGACCGTGTCGAGCGCGTTGGGCGGGGCGATCGCCCGAACGCACGGGGCGAGGGCCGTGCCGCCAGCGAGCGTCGTGGCGCGGTATCGGCCGAGGGCCGTTTCGCCAACCGCGTGGACAATCGCCAGGACCGTCAGAAGGCCCGGGTCCGCAATGGCTTGCGCGAGGGCGAGATAACCCGGGGTGAATTCGCGAAACTTCGCCAGGACCAGCAGCGCATCCGCAAGGCGGAGCGCCGTTTCGAGTCCGATGGGATCTACAGCAAGCGTGAGCGCCGGGTCATGGAGCGCCTGCAGGACAAGGCCAGCCGGAACATCAAGCGTGCCAAGAGCAATGACCGCTTCCCGGGCTACCGCGACGGATATACGGGCCGTTACAACGCGCACCCCGGGAAAAAAGGATGGGGCCGCGACGCCTATCGCCACGACCGCCACCCGTCCTGGGGCCGTGGCCGCTATGAGCGCACCTCCGCGGCCGAGCCCGAGGTCTACGAAGTGCAGCCCGGCTCCAGCTACAGTCACGGAGTCGAGGTGGAGTTCGAGGGCGTGCACGTTGTGTGGAACCGTTCCGGTCAGTCCTGAGTCGCTGCGCCCGACAGGGGAAGTGAGACACGGACGTCTCCGCTGGAATCCGGTCACGGGCCGTGACACGCACGCGCGTTGCCCGCGGGCTCCAGAAGAGGTTTCATTAGTCGGCCTGCCCGCGACCTCTGCCCTTCTCTTGGGCGCACTGCGTAGAAATTTGCGATGCACCGTCATATGACCCGGACTGTCCTCGGCCTTGTTTTCTCCCTTGTCGTCGCGTTCGTAGCGCCAACCGCGAACGCCGGATTCGACTGGACCGGTGCCGTCACCGCTGAAGGCGCGGTGGGCGAATGCATGGCGGCGAAGGTGCCCGGCTCGTTGCTGGATTCGGTGCGTTCCGATGGACGGCCCGAGCGCCGTGGGGACCGGCGCAAGATCAAGCACGCCTGGCGTGAGTGCCGAACCCTGTCGGCCGAGGTTCAGGCCCTGCCGGTTTACGAGGGGCCGTTGATCGATGCCATGGCCCAGTTCGATGCGGGTGTTTCCATCGAAAAGCGTCTTCGTGAGGGGATGAGCGAGGGCGTCGTGGGGTTCGCCCTGTTCGTGCGCAGTTTCCGCTCTGTCGGTGAGAGCGAAGGCTCCGGCCTGGATCTGCGCGAGGAGTTCCCGGGTCGTGTGGTATTGGGGACGCCCAAGTTCTTCAACATGCGTGGCGATCTCGATTCCCGCTACGTGGATCACGTCATCAACGGCATCCGTGAGCACGACTACCGCCTGGTGGGCGAGATCATGTATGCCCACGGCGACAAGGTGGGGGGCGAGGTGACAAGCAGCGGTGAGCGTTATCTGAGCCCCCTGGGGGCGGAGACCGAGCGGTTGCTCACGGCCCTGGCGCCGTTGAACGTTCCGTTGCAGACCCACTGGGAAGTTTACGAATGGGAGCGTGACTGGCCGGCGTTCAGTCGCCTCTACGCCCGCTGGCCCGAACAGGTTTTCATCATTCCGCACATGGCGTTCGGCAGCCTGGCGCAGGTGGAGGAGATCCTGAGCTCCCATCCGAACGTGATGATGACCCTGTCGAAGAAGGAGCGGCGCATCAATTTCTTCAGCGACAAGGCCAAGGAGGCACGACTGGGGCAACCGATGTTCCGGGCCACGGAGGGGCTGAAGCCCGAATGGCGCGACCTGATCATCCGCTACCGCGATCGCATCCTGTTCGCCACGGATGCCCACAAGCGCCAGCGTTGGCAGACCTATACGGAGTTGGTGCGCACCTATCGACGGGTCCTGGGGGGCCTGCCACCGGATGTGGCCGAGGATGTGGCGTGGAAGAACGCGGCGCGGCTGTACCGGTTTGAGCCGTCTCTGACCCTGTCGGACAGCGAGACCCGCGCACCGGGTGCAACCGGATCGGATGACGGGTTCAATCCGCTGGATCTCTGAGGGCCGTGTTGCCGACGTGATCCGGACCCGCGTTGTGGGGTGCACCCCGGTCACCAAAGGGGTGGTGTGTCGGGTTGGGGAAGGCGGTGCACACGGTGCACCCTACGGGACGGCCCGCTCAGGTCTGGGTGTGATTTTAGGGTGCACCCCGTGCGCCGGTTGAGGTGGCAGGTTTCTGTCCGCTTTTCCCAGCATCGGGACTTGGGCCGTGGGAGCGGGCTCTGAAGCGGGAAGTTTGAACGGTGATCTTTGAAAGGCGGTGCGTCCGCCGCGCGGACGGTTTACCCGCCCCATCGGGTCGTTCCCTGTAGGAGCGGGCTTGCCCGCGAATGCGGCGTGGATTTGTGTCGAGGGCCTGTTCGCGGGCCTGTTCGCGGGCG
>JBMYTL010000117.1:0-7275 GCA_049604295.1 Gammaproteobacteria bacterium | reverse complement strand
CGGCGACCTCTGGAGCCTGAGCGCCGATGAGCAGGGCCGTTCAGGGTTGCGCATCGCCCTGCGCGGCGCCGAAGCCCCGGAGCCCCTGCACTTGGTGGACAGCGATACCGCCGAACGCGACAGCCGCCCCGAGTTCTACGACTTCGACCTGTTCGGCCACATCGGCAACGCGCCGCAGTTCGAGGACCGCCCCCTGGACGAACTGGTCTACACCGTGTTCGACACCGAAACCACGGGCCTGGACACCTCCAGCGACCAGATCATCTCCATCGGCGGGCTGCGCGTGGTCAACGGCCGCCCACTACAGAACGAGGTCTTCGAACAACTCATCGACCCGGGCAAACCCATCAGCCGCGAATCCATCGCCGTGCACGGCATCAGCGAGGACATGGTGCGCGGCAAGCCGGACCTGACGGTGGTTCTGCCCGAGTTCCACCGCTTCGCCGAGGACACGGTCCTGGTGGGCCACAACGTCGCCTTCGACATGTCCATCCTGCAACGGGTACAGGGCGAGGCCGGGGTGAGCTTCGATGCGCCGGTTCTGGACACCCTGCTGCTGTCCGCCGTGGTCTACCCCGAGCGGGGCGAGCACAGCCTGGAGAAGATCGCCGAACGCTTCGGCATCCCCGTGGTGGGGCGACACACCGCCGTGGGTGACGCCATCGTCACCGCCCAGGTCTTTCTGCACCTGGTGAAGCTGCTCCAGGACCAGGGCATCAACACCCTGGGTGAGGCCCTGAAAGCCGCTCAGCAGACCTACCTGGCGCGGGTCAAGTACTGATGGGCCTGCGCGCCCGAAAGCGCGTGTCCCAAGAGATGGAAGACACACAGCCACCCTTCGATACCGGCGCGGAGCGTCTTGAGGAAGCCGCCGACCCGTCACTCGCCCACCCCCTGCCCAACATGGCGCTGGTGGACCTGTTCGGCCAGGACATCCGCGCCGCCGTCGCCGGTCTGGACCGTGCCGACGACGAGGACGGTCTGGTCGAACATGGCCGTGCCGTTCAGAAGCTGTGCATGAAACTGCTGGCCGAGGGCGTCGCCGCCGGCCCCATGACCCGCATCGTCGCCGCCCTCAATGAACGCCTGACCTGTCGGGTGATCGCCCATGCCTTCGAGGGTGTCGCCAGCCCCGACGAATTCAGCTGGCTGGCCCTGGGCAGCCAGGCCCGCTACGAGCAGACCTTCAGCACAGACCAGGACAACGCCATCCTGTTCCCCGACAGTGACGAAGAACCGGAAGCCGTGCGCGCCCGCCTGCTGCCCACCGCCCAGCGGGTCAACCGCATCCTCGACCGTTGCGGCTTCGAGCTGTGTCCCGGTGACATCATGGCGGGCAACCCCAGGTGGTGCCTTTCCGAAACGGAATGGCGCGACCGCTTTGCCCGCTGGATCGACAACCCCAGCCCCGAGGCCCTCATGCACGGGGCCATCTTCTTCGACTTCCGCCGCCTGCATGGCCTGACCGACCCGGTGGAGCGGCTGCGCGTCTGGCTGTTCGAACAGACCGGACGCCACGACCTGTTCATGCGTTTCATGGCAGAGGCCGCCCTGCGCAATGCCCCCCCGCTCGGCACCCTGCGCCAGTTCCGCACCCGCAAGGGCGGAGACGACGCGGGCACCCTGGACATCAAGGTCAACGGCGTCGCCCTGTTCACCGACGCCGCGCGCATCCTCGGCCTGGCCGCGGGGGTCCCCGCCACCAACACCCTGCAACGCCTGAGCGACGCGGCACTGTTTCTCAACCTGGACGACACCCGTATGAAGGCCTGGCAGGAAGCCTTCCTCTACCTCCAGACCCTGCGCCTGCGGCACCAGTACTGGCAGGGCCGCCGCAAGGAACCCATGAGCAACCGAATCAACCCCGGCAAGCTCAACGGCTTCGAACGCGCCGCGCTGGCCGAAGCCCTCAAACAGGCCCGCGACATGCAGAAATCACTGGCGCACCGGTACCAGCTCTGAATCGCAACGGCCTCAGGCCGCGCGCCGGGTGGAGTCCCCCCCGGTGACGGTGGACGTGGAAATCATCACCACCCCGCCACGCCCACAGGACCTGCCGTTGGATTCACCCCGTGCACCGCACCACCCTCCATCGAAAATCAACCGGTGCACACGGAGCACTCCGGCCATAGCTTGCGCCAACGGCCCCAACACAGCTCAAATCACCACACCAGGTCTTGCCGCCGACGACACAGCGCTCGGCGCATCACCAATCCACCGGCCAACGCCAACAGCCCTGTTCCGGCCAGGGGCACCGCGGCCGCCTCGCTGTACTCAACACTAAGAAGCGGTGCACCACCGGCCGTCTCGCTGGAGAAAAAGGTATTCACCGAGCCGTTGGTGGCGAACAGCATGAGGCCGTGGTTATCGGTTCCATCCGCCCACTCCTGAACCAGGGAGGTCACATCGATGGAGATGGTCCGGTCCTCACTGGCCGTCTCGTCCACGTAGGGGATGGAATCGAACGTGGCGTAGACATTTCCCGGGTCACTCATGAGATGGCTGAGCGCGGTCGACGACCAGGCGTTGACGCCGTCGCTGGTGTTCCAGGTCGCGCCGCCCTCGGTCCAGTCCTCGTCGACCAGGGCAACACCGAGCTGCGTGTTCGCGGCATACGTGTCGGGGAAGTTGAGGTAACGGACGTACATCTTCAGCGTCGCCGACTGCACCGCGCCGCCATCCAGGGCTCCGGGCAGGTCCCAGCGCATCAGGGCCCTGCCATCCTTCCAGTTCTCCATGACCAACATGGTCGCGCCGGCTCCGTAGTTGGTGGTGGGGTTATCCGATGAGATGGCGGTATCAGCCGTGGCTTCCAGATCGATCAGCGCCGCGCTCGCAAGAGGCGGTGCGAGGCCCAGGACCAACAGGAAGAGGAAGGCTGAAAAACGACGAATGCGTCGGGACATGCTGCGCGCGTGCATCGTGAGCTCCGGTGTATGCCGTTGTCGCAGTCACCCGGGACGTCCGCTGAGGATGCACGTGATCCCTCACACCTGCTGGAGAGGGTCCATCCGGATTGAGGTCCTGATGTCCCCACGGGCATGCAACGACCAAACCACCGGGGAATTTCTTACGAATTTTCAGGCGCTTGGAAATTCACTCCCCGATCAGGCCCGCGCAAACGTAAAAAACCCTGACATCCGCGCCGACCGGTCGCGGTGGCTCAGCGCAACACCGCCAGGCGCTCCCGGTACTCCCTGAGCTGACAGATCGCCGGGTCCGAACGAAGCTGCCCCGCCACCAGGCGCAAGGTCACCGCGTTCAATCCGCTCTGCTCGGCAACAGCCTCCATGTCCTCCTCGCGCTCGCTGGCCGCACAGAAATCAAACGCATTGCGGATACCGATCCGGCGCAGGTCGGCGATGTCGTGCTTGAAATAGCAGTACAGATTGGCCTGGGCGATCCAGTCGATGAGTTGGGTGGGGTTGTAGGGGGTCTTGAGCAACAGGTCGATGAAATTGGCGTGGGCCAGGTTTTGCGCGTTATCGATGGACACCTCGGACAGACGGTAGCGGTGAAAACTGTTGATCCCCTCGATCATGTTCAGCGGCAGGGCGTCGGCGGAGGCCTCATCCGAGGGCTTGAACAGGGTCCGGTCCTGGATGAAGCGCAAGGCCCGTTCCGGTGTCAGCCCGGTGAGGAAGGCCAATACCGGGATCAGGTCGGCCATGGCGTTGAGTGCATCCACGCTGCGGATCAGGAACACCAGGATCAAGGCGATCAGCACGGAGTAGATGATGCGGATGGAGGCGGAGAAATACGTGCTGGGCGCCAGGTCACCGGCGATCAGCCGCCGGATGATGTTCTGCCCCGACCAGACAAAGGCACCGATGAAGGCCATGGTGATCGCCACCAGCCCCTGCTGGCGCAGGTACAGGGCGTGCGCGTCGTCGTTCAAGGGCTTCTCCAGGATGCCCATGAGGAAGATCTCCCGCGCCTTGAGATTCGACTGCAACAACTCCTGGTCGAAGAAGAACGCGAAGAAACCCACGAAACACAGCAAGGTGAGAAAACTCGCGGGCAACAGGTAATCGCGGGGCGAGTACTCCTCGCGCACCAGGGACGAGGCCGCGCGGCCCGCCTCGTCGCCCAGGCCCAACACCTCGGTGATCTTCAGGAACTGGCGCTCCTTCTTGAGCAGGCGCACCTGCAGAAACGTGTACGCCGTGGCCGGGATCAACGCCGGCAGCAGGAACGTGAGCGCACCGCGAAGGCCCATGAAGGCCCAGACCCAGCCACCGGTTTCCATGGATACGCCCTCAGTCGCCGAATCGCGCGAGGGGGTCGAACGCCGATTCCGACTCCTGGCGTGGAGCGAAGAAGGTCTTCTTGCGGGCATCGGGTGATGCCGCCAGGTGCCCGACAAAGCTCAGAACTTCGTAAAACCCCTTGGCCACCTTCGGGTCCGTACCGTCCTCCACGCACATCTTCTCGAACAGGCGGTCGGCCTGATCCTTGTGCGGGTGCATATTCAGCCGCTCTTGGCGCAGCAACTGGTAGAGGGCGTCGTGAACCAGCGACGCGCGCAGGTTCCTGCCGCTGTCCTTGACCGGCCCGGAGGTGCCATCCCAGGCGTACCCGCTTTTCACCAGCAACCTGCCCTGCGTGTCCAGCTCGATGAACTGCGTCGTGATCGCCTCGTCGGGCACGATCTCCGTGCTGATGGGGTAATCCTTCGCCAACTGGTACTTGTAACCCGCCCGGTACTCGATCTGCTTATCCGTCATTGTCCTTGTCCTCTTGGGGAAGTCAGTGCAGGGGCGCAACACGCCGCGTGGGCAAATCACGGCCCGCGGCCCCACCCTAAACCAGTCGCCCGGCACCCGACCAGAACCAGAACCCGCCGCCAGAGTCCGTGCGGCTACCGGAACCCGCATCCCGGGGCGACCGCCACGGCCGCCTTTCCAGACGTACAACGCGCTGCGCGCGGGACAGAGCGAGGTCTGTACGCCGCGTTCTGATCAGGACCGTGCCACAGGCAGGACAATCGCCTAAGACACTGTGCCTCACCCGCCTCTCAACGCGACCGCCGCCGCTTCACCAAACGGGGGCTATTTCGGCTCCAGGGAATTCACGAAAAAAAGACACCGCTCCACCCAGGTCTCCAAGTCCCCTTCGGAGGCAATTCCCTCGGCCCCAACCACCACGAAGCCCTTCATCGCCCGACCGGTGAAATCCATCTCCCGCACATGGGGCAGGGCCAGGGCATCGGCATAGGCCTCCGCCCCCACCCGGGCGATCAGGTCCGGGCCCAGCACGCCGCAACACATGTGCCCGGCCACCATGAAGGCGGCACCGCCGAACATCCTACGTTCCGCCACCTCGACCCGGCGCTCCAAGATCGGCCGGAGTCGATCCACCAACGATTGATCAAAAGCCATTGTCCATCCCTCCATTCACTCACGAAACCGGCCACTCATGACGGCACGAACCCCTGCCGCGGGCAGCGGCACCCGGGCCTGTTGCATCGGGGATTCCATAACAGCGGGACAAACCGGGGTTGCGGAGCTCACGCCCGGTAAAAACTCATCATGCCCCAGATTCATGACCCCCCAACGGCTCCTGCTGCGTGGCGCAATGTATACCCCCACCGCCCGCCGCGATGCCATCGATATCGAGCTGGACCACCTCGCGGCCGGGGAACACACGCTCCAGGGTCTCGCGCGCCGCCCGGTCGGCATTGCGGTCGCCAAACCGGGGCGCGATCACCCCGCCGTTGCACACGTAGAAATTGATGTACCCGGCGGCGAACTCGTCGCTGGCATAGCGTTCGCGAACGGTGCGCGGCCCCTCCAACACCTCCACGCGCACGGCCCGCCTGCGGGCATCGGTGGCCGAGCGGAGTATCTCCAGGTGCCGCCGGGTCACCGCGTGATCGAAATAAGCCGGGTCCGGCTCATAACCCGCCAACACCACTGCGGGCCCGGCGAAACGGGCGTAGAAATCCGTATGCCCGTCGGTGATGTCACGGCCCGCGATACCGGGCAGCCAAATGATCTTCTCAAGGCCCAACAGGGCACCCAATTCCTCCTCACAGCGCGCCTTGCTCAGGCCCGGGTTTCTGTTCGGGTTGAGCACGCAGCTCTCCGTGATGATCGCCGTGCCCTGCCCGTCCACCTCGATGCCGCCCCCTTCCAGCACCAGGCTGCTCCGCAGGCGCTGAACCCCCGAACGCGCACAGACCAAGGCCGCGACACCCGCGTCCCGCTCATGGGCCTGCTTGCCGCCCCAGCCGTTGAAGTTGAAATCGACACCGGCGCGCGCACCCGCCCCATCCCCGACGAACACCGGACCGGTGTCGCGCACCCAGAGATCGTCCAACGGGCAATCGACCAGCTCCACCGCCGCCCCCATCAGGTCCCGCGCACGCGCCCTGTCGTCCGGCGACACCAACACCGAGACCGGCTCGAAGCGGGCGATGGCCCGGGCGATGGCCGCCAGGTTGCGCTCCACCACCGGCTTGAGCCGCCGCCCCCAGATCCGCTCCCGCACGCAAAAGGCCATCCAGGTGCGTTCGTGGGGCTCCGCCTCATCGGGCATGCGCCAGGGCCGTGGACTTTTTCCCTCAGCCGCCCTGGACCCCACTGCCTTGGCCCCCACCGCCATTGCCCCCTCTGCCCTGACCGATGCCTGGCCAGACCACAACACACCGCCAAGGCCAAGGGCCCGAGCCAGAACCTGACGACGCGTGGGCATGGTGAAACGATTCCCCAGGGTTCAATACCGTTCCACCGATCCTACCCACTCGGGGCCAGCGACCGAATCCCCATTGCCCCCCCTACCCTTGGCAACCTGAACCAAGGTGGCCTCAAGGGCGGACCGGGCTACCCCGCCCTCAGCACCCGCCCCTCAGAAATTCCTTTCCACCTCGAGTACCGCCAGGCTGATGTGCTTGCCGAAGTTGATATCGAAATCCACCCAGCTCTCGTAGTCGCGCACCTTCTCGAGTATCAGCGGCTTCATCTCAAAGGCCTGCAGGTCCTCATCGAGCAGGACCTCCACCGATTGATACACCGTCTCCAGATAGGTCTTGAACGAGGTCGGCACCTCCACCCCCGCTGTGGGACCGTGGCCGGGCACGAAGATCTTCGCCCCGCTGTCGATGGCCACCTGACAGGCATCGATATTGCCCAGGAAGGTGCCGTCATCCATGCGCGCAAGGCGCCCATAGGTCACGTTGTCCCCCAGGAACATCACCCCGTCCTCGACGACCTGGATCATCACATCCGTCTTCGAGTGGGCGTTCTCCGGGCCGTGGATACGGAAGGTCAAGCC
>JBMYTL010000116.1:0-7319 GCA_049604295.1 Gammaproteobacteria bacterium | reverse complement strand
TCTTTCGTGGCGCTCGGGCATCCTGCCCTCACTTCAATTCGTACGCCATCCGGCCCGGCTTCCTGCCGGGCGTTCGCCGAAAAAAGAGTGACGTTAAGTCGCCGAGTGGGCCGTCCAGACTGGGTCCTGTTCTTCTTTCGTGGCGCTCGGGCATCCTGCCCTCACTTCAATTCGTACGCCATCCGGCCGGACTTCCTGTCCGGCGTGCGACGCTGACAAAGCTGCGCTTTGTCCAAGCGCGTCTTACCCAAACCGGCTCGTCTGGTATCTCGTGGACATGGCTTCCTGCACGGTCTGGATGAGTTTGAAGGCATCCTTGAGCTGGTCACGTTGCAGGCGGGACAGCTCATCCGGGGGCACGTAGTTGTCGGCTTTACGACCCGCGCGGATCTGCATGGCCTGGTGGCGGATTCGAAGTTGGGCGATGAACTCCAGGGCGTCCTCCAGACTATCGGCCATCTCGGCGTTCATCTTCTTGATGCCGGCGGCGGCGCGCAGGCGCTCCACCGTATTGACCTCGGCGAGACCATTGGTCAGGGCATAGACCCGGGCCAGATCGGTGATGGGCGCGATACCCCGGTGCTTGATGTCCAGGGTGTCATCATGATCCCCGCCGCTGACCAGCACGAACTGGCGGAAGAAGCCCAGCGGCGGCTTGTTGCGCAGGGCATTGGCGGCCATGTAGGCCGCAAAGATGGAACTCTTCTGGGCACGCTCCAGCATGTCGTTCTTGATCTCCTCGAACAACGCGGTGTCGCCGTGCACCGGGCGCAGGTCGAAGAACACGGTGGCCCACATCAGTGCCTCCGGATCAGGCGAATCGATCCAGGCCTTGAAGTACTTCTTCCAGGTGCGAACCGGCTGCCGCCAGCGCTCGTTGGTGGCCATGATGTCGCCGGGGCAGTAGACGAACCCGCAGGCATTGAGGCCATCGCTGACGAAACGCGCCAGATTCAGGAAATACTCGTCGTGTTCGGGCTGCATGTCGTCGCTGACGACCAGCCCGTTGTCCTGGTCGGAGTGGGACGATTGCTCCCGCCGGGCCTGGGAACCACCGGCAACCCAGCAATAGGGCGCCGGGGCGGCCCCCAGTTTCTCCTCGGCCATCTCGATGAGGCGGACGGTGAGCGAATCGGTGATGAAGGACACCGCTTCACCGATGTTCAATGCCGACGCGCCGGCATTGGCCAGGTGCAACTGCAACTCCGGCAGCTTGCGGCTGACCCGCACGAGGTCCCCGATGGACTCCGCCTTGCGCACGTCCGAGGCGAACAGGGCCGAGTGGGTGCTCTGGTGGCGCGTCAGATCGGTGGCGGTGACCATGCCCACCAGACGCTTGCCATCCATAACCGGCAGGTGGTGGACACCCAGCTGGGTCATGACCATGAGCGCCTGCATCACCGGCTCGCCCGAGCCGATGCACTTGAGGTCGCGGGTCATAATGCTCGCCACCGGCTCCTCGTGGGCAAGACCCGAGGCAATGGAACGGCGCAGGTCACGGTCGGTGATCAACCCGGCCAGTTCCCCTCCGTCCACGATCATCACCGAGGACACGCGTTTCTCGGTCATCAGGCTGGCGGCCTGCTGAATGGTGGCAGCGGCATCCAGGGTGATGGGGTCATGGCGCACCAGGTCGCCTATATCCGAGCCCAGGCTGTCAGCCACGGCGTCCATGGCCTGATTGTTGCGATCCACCGCGGCACGCAGCCGAGTGGTCACCGAGTCCCGGAAGTGACGGGCGAACTCCTGGGACTCGCGGCACACGGTACGCAGGTCGGTGCAGCGCAGGGCCAACACCACGGTCTTCTCCATGACCGTGCCGGTCTCGGCCTCGGTCAGGTTCACCAACTGGCACTGGGTGGTGAACAGATCACCCTCCCCCAGCTTCTCGCACAGGCGACCCGACGGTGTGCGCATCTCGACGGAACCGCGCTGCACGATGAACAGGTGGGTGCGCTCGTCATCACGGGCGGGGGGAAACACGTCGCCCGCTTTCAGTTCCACCCGGGTCAACTGGCCGACCACCCGATCGAGCACGTCATCGGAGAGCGTATCGAAGGGTGGACGATGGGCTATGAAGCCACGGGTATCCGCGGAAGAGTCGGCCATATTTCAGAACCTGTTCGCTGGGTAGACGGGGATAGTGCGCCGCAGGCTTGACTCAACCATGACCCAGGTCATTGGCTGCGTCCAAGCGGACATTCCCTCTGCTAGCGCGGTTTCCACACTGTGGGAAAGCGCGCCTCCAGTGCCGTTTGAACATCGGCGCGGCCCGCTTGTTTCAACAACCGTACGATCAGGTCGGCTGCCTCATTGGCGTGGCTTGGAAACTCCTCCAGGGCCTGAATCCAGGCGTTCAGGGCGGCGTCGGGCTCACCCTCACGTTGGTGCAGTCGGCCCAGGATGATGAAATAGGCGGCGGCGCGCGGTTTGATCATGTCCGGGTACAGGCGGGGGCGGGCTTCATCCAGCAGGTGACGCACAAGCACGGCATCGAAGCGGGTCTTATGGCGCACCCGCAGGTCCGCCTCATCCAACAGCCCCTGAAGGCTCCGTCGGGTGACGGCAAGGCCCCGTTCAATGTCCCGTGCGCTGATGCCGGGCGCCTGCTCGGGCGCGAATTCCGCCAGGGTCAGCACCAGAGCCATGCGACCCAGGTAGTCCGCGCGGTATTGCTCCACCCAGGGGTCGCTACTCGCAGGCGCGCTGGCCACCCGCTCCAGCAAAGCCCACTGCCGTTCAGTCACATGCATCCGCATGCGGCCCTCGGTGCCCGGAATCTGGCGGATAAACAGCGGCGTCAGCTCGCCGAACCGGCGCCACTGCGGACGCCGGGCCCAGACCACCCCCTGCTCCAGCCGCTTTTCGAGATGGGCCTCGAGGGCCCGGGCGTAGTCCACCTGGCTGATACGGTGCGCCGGATACAGGCGCGTCGGCAACACCACCCCCTGGCCGCTGTACAGGGTGACGTCCGGGCGCAGGCCCTCGATCACGTGCAGGTAGCTCACGGACCCCAGGTCCAGGTCGCCCTCCACCACCACGGAGGCCTCGGCGGGCACATCCCGCAACAGGGTTTCGGCGAACACCGCGCCCCAATCGTCGTCCGCCCGGGCCAGGCCCGGCCCATGGACCAGCAGCGATATCAGCGGCAGCGCCAGGGCAAGTGCCGGATGTAAGCGGCTGACGACGGTGAAGCGTCCGGCGGCAGCAGGCCCCGACTCGTGCCGTTGCCTCTGCCATGCGGCGACCCCGAGGCCCAGGAGCACGGACACGGCCAGGTAAGCCACCAACGGGTAAACGCGGAAAACGGCCTTGAATATTTCGTCGTAATCGAAATTGAGCAGTCCGATCAGCACCACGCTGGACCCCGCCAAGGCCAGCACCAGGCTGGCGGCCAGCGCACGACTGCCCGCCCGGACCATGAGGAACAGGCTGAGCACCGCCAGGGGGAAGCCGACCCAGGCAAATTGCCCCAGGGCCTCGCGTATCCAGAAGGCCATGTACTGCGCCTTGTCCGCCCAACCGGCCGTGCTGCTGCTGTCCACGATGGCGTAACCCTCGCGGGACACGAAGAACCAGAACTCCCGCCATCCCTCCAAGGGGCCGTAGAAACTGATCACCGGCAGGCCCTGGGAACGCAGATAGACCCAGGCATAGGGCAACAGCCCGACAGCGACCAGGGGCAGGAGCATCCAGAGACGCCGCGCGACCAGCCCCAGGTAAGGCCAGGTCAGAGCAAGCAGGGCCGGGGCCGACAGCACCATGAGCGGCCAGTGATTGGCGAGACTGAGGCCGAACAGCAGGGCGGCGATGGCAAGACGGCGCGTCAAGCGGTCCGCCGTTCGCGAGGACTTCCAATCCGGTCGTACCGCCCGGGGCCAGGCACCGGACCGATCCCACTCCAAGGCGCCCACCAAGCACCAGAACAGCAGCGCGAAGAACAGTGCGTTGAAGGTGTAGACCTCCGCCACCTGGGCCTGGGACCAGAACGCCGGAGAAACCCCCAGGGCCAGCGCGGCCACGGTCGCCGCCAGAGCACGACGTGTGATCCGGTGGACACTCAACCAAACGAACAGGCAGGCCAGGGCGCCGAACAGGGCGCTCAGGGCATGAACACGGAAGGCGATGCTCCCGACGGGAAGTTGCGTCGCCAGGTGCCCGAGCAGGGTGAACAGCGGGTAACCCGGCGGATGCGCCACACCCGCGAAATAGCTGGCGAGGATGAACAAGCCGTCATCCTCCAGAACCACCGTGCGCGGCAGCGTCAGCAGGTAGAGCGCGAACACCGCGAGGAAAACCGCCAGCGCGACCGCCATGGAAAACTTTCGTGACTGCATCAGGCCTGAATGCAACGGATTGGGGATGCGGAGTCTGTCGCAGGCGCGTCGCTCACGCGAGCCCGGCGAAGATTTCGCATCGAGATGCGTACTCCAACTCTTTGTTCAAGGCCCGGTGCGCGAACCGGGCACCAGCCCAGCTACCAGTTTGGAGTACAGATCTCGATCTGACCGCGCGCAGCGCGTTCCCGACAGCTCCCGCCATAGTCATTAAACAACTTAATACCCACATTCTTGACAGTTCCGAATAGCGCCCCCTAGTGTCCGTAATCTTCTTGAGGTTTTCGGATCCCGGCGCGCATGCCCACACCGACAAAGTCCGCACAGTGGCTTGCCGCCGTCTTCCTGGCCGGGGTGATCGCCCTGAGCTTTCCCTTCCTGGCCATCTTTGACCGGCGCGACCTGGTCCTGGGCATTCCCGTCCTCTATCTCTACCTGTTCGTGCTGTGGGCCCTGATCATCGGCACCGTGTTCTACATCGTCGAAAAGCGGCGACCCTGAGCAACGGAAGCGGACTCCCACACATGCTTCAACCCTGGGTCGTCTTCGCCGTCTCCCTCATCTATCTGGGCGTGTTGTTCGCCATTGCCTGGTGGGGCGACCGGCGCGCCGACGAGGGGCGCAGCCTCATCGCCAGCCCCACGGTCTACGCCCTGTCACTGGCGGTGTACTGCACCTCCTGGACCTACTACGGCAGCGTGGGGCGCGCGGCGGCTTCAGGGGTGGGCTTTCTGCCCATCTACCTGGGGCCCACCCTGATCGTCCTCATGTGGCCCTTCCTGCTGCGCAAGATGATCCGCATCAGCCGTGCCAACCGCATCACCTCCATCGCCGATTTTATCTCCACCCGCTACGGCAAGAGCCAGCTTCTCGGGGGCCAGGTGACCATCATCGCGGTGATCGGCATCGCCCCCTATATCGGCCTGCAGCTGAAGGCCATCTCCACCACGTCCAACCTGTTGTTGCAGTACCCGGATATCCAGATGGCCGCGGAACGCCCCGCCCTCTGGCAGGACACCGCCCTCTACATCACCCTCGCCCTGGCCGCCTTCACCATCCTGTTCGGCACCCGTCACCTGGACGCCACCGAACGCCACGAGGGCATGGTGGCCGCCATCGCCTTCGAGTCCATCGTCAAGCTGGTGGCCTTCATGGCCGTGGGCCTGTTCGTCACCTTCGGCCTGTACGACGGCTTCGGCGACATCTTCAGCCGCGCGGCCCAGGACCCGGAACTGACCCGGCTCATGGACATCCAGGGCGGCCTGGGCGGTTACGAGTCCTGGTTCACCCTCACCCTGCTGGCCATGATCGCCGTGATGTTCCTGCCCCGGCAGTTCCAGGTGGCAGTGGTGGAGAACGTCGACGAACGCCACATACACCGGGCGATCTGGCTGTTCCCCCTGTACCTGCTGCTGATCAACATCTTCGTGCTGCCCATCGCCTTCGGCGGGCTCATGCACTTCGGCGACAGCGGCGTCTCAGCCGACACCTTCGTGCTCACCCTGCCCATGTCCAACGAGCTGGGGACACTCACCCTGTTCGCCTTCATCGGCGGCCTGTCCGCGGCCACGGGCATGATCATCGTGGAGACCATCGCCCTGAGCATCATGGTCTCCAATGACCTGGTCATGCCGGTCTTGTTCCGCCTGCGCCGCCTGGGCCTGTCCGAGCACCCGGACCTTTCCGGCATCCTGCTCACCATCCGTCGCGCCACGATTCTGGCGGTGCTGCTGCTCGGCTACCTGTACTTCCGCATGGCGGGTGAGGCCAAGACCCTGGTCTCCCTCGGCCTGATCTCCTTTGCCGCCGTGGCCCAGTTCGCTCCCGCCATGATCGCCGCCATGTACTGGCGCAAGGCCTCCCGCCTGGGTGCCCTGGCCGGACTGGCGGGCGGATTCGCGGTGTGGTTCTACACCCTGCTGCTGCCGTCCTTCGCCAAGGCCGGTGTGATTCCCGAGCACTTTCTCGAGGCGGGCCCCTTCGGCATCGAGCTGTTGCGCCCGACGGCCCTGCTCGGTCTGGACCAACTGGGCGAGATCAGCCACGCCCTGTTCTGGTCCCTGATGGTCAATATCGGCCTGCTGGTCTGGGTGTCCCTGGCCTTCCGGCGCGACCTCATGGACTCCACCCAGGCGGCCCTTTACGTGGACATCTTCCACCGCGTGGAAGGCGAATCCCCTGCCCGCCTGTGGCGTGGCAGCGCGTCACTCGATGACGTCGAAACCCTGCTCGGCCGTTTCCTCGGCCCCGCCAAGGCCCGCCAGGCCCTGGTCTCCTACGCCAGGGCGCAGGGGCTGGGCAGCCGCGAGCAACTGGTGGCCGATTCCCTCCTCGTCCAACACGCCGAACGATTGCTGGCCGGTTCCATCGGCGGTGCGTCCGCGCGGGTCATGCTCGCCTCCGTGGTCAAGGAGGAACCCATGACCATGGACGAGGTACTGGAGATCCTCGACGAGGCCTCCCAGGTCATCGTCTACAGCCGCAAGCTGGAGGCCAAGTCCCAGGAACTGGAGGCCGCCTCGGCGGAGCTGCGTGCCGCCAACGAACGTCTGCAGGAGCTCGACCGCATGAAGGACGAGTTCGTGTCCACCGTCAGCCACGAACTGCGCACCCCGCTCACCTCCATCCGCGCCTTCTCCGAGATCCTGCGCGACAACCCTGAACTGGACGCGGATGATCGCGGCAAATATCTGGGCATCGTGGTCTCGGAAGCGGAAAGGTTGACCCGCCTCATCAACCAGATTCTCGACCTGTCCAAACTGGAGGCCGATCGTGGTGACTTCGAAGACGTCGAGCTGGACCTGCGCGAACTCATCGAGGCCGCCTGCGAGAATTCCAGCACCCTGTTCGAAAGCCGCGGCGTGGACCTGCGCACCAAGCTCGACCCGGTCCCGCCCCTGCTGGCCGACCGCGACCGCATGATGCAGGTGGTGGTCAACCTGCTCTCCAATGCGGCCAAGTTCTGCCCCGGCGGAACCGGGC
>JBMYTL010000115.1:0-7505 GCA_049604295.1 Gammaproteobacteria bacterium | reverse complement strand
CTTTTCACCCTTACCGGCACGGTCACCCGTGCTTAGGCGGTTCGTTTTCTGTGGCACTTTCCATCGGTTCACACCGTCCAGGCGTTACCTGGCACCCTGCCCTATGAAGCCCGGACTTTCCTCCACCCCGCGAAACGGGACAGCGACTGCCCGGCCGACTCCCGGCGCGGAGTCTGAACCGCGCTTCCCATGGGTTCAAGGACATTCACCTCCATGGACCGGCCTGACGTCCACGGACGGGCTGATCTACTTGCTCCGTTCCAGCACCCTCTGATAGGCCTCTTTCCTGTCGATCCCCGTGACCCGGGAGAGCACCCGCGCCAACTTCGACGCCGGCAGCTCCCCCAACAGCGCGTCAATCAAGGCCTCCGAATCCAACGACACGGTCGGCGCGTTCGGCGCACCCTCAAGCACCAGGACGAACTCACCCTTGAGGCGGGCGCGATCCGCTTCCAGCCAAGCCAGGACGGACGCGGCATTCTCCCCAACCACGGCCTCGTGGACCTTGGTCAATTCCTTGGCCAACACCAACCCCCTGTCGCCACCAAGAACAGCAACGATGTCGGCGACGGCATCACGGATGCGGTGGCTCGACTCGAGCAACACCGTCGTACGCGTATCACGACCCAATTCACTCAGGTGCGCCCTACGTGCAGCAGCTTTGTGCGGTAGAAATCCTTCGAAGATGAAACGGTCGGTGGCTAGACCACAAACGCTCAGCGCCGCCACGGGACTCGACGGCCCCGGCAGGGGTGAAACACGCAATCCGGCCTCCCGTGCCCCACGCACGAGGCGGAACCCGGGATCACTGACCAACGGCGTACCGGCATCCGACACCAGGGCCAGATCAGAGCCCGAACTCAATACCTCCAGCCAAGCGGGAACCTTCTGCTCTTCGTTGTGATCGTGCAAAGCATGCAGCCGGGCCTTTACGCCCAGGCGGTTGAGCAGTTGGCGGGTGTGACGGGTATCCTCCGCCAACACATGGTCCACCCCGGACAGCACCCGGATCGCGCGACGGCTTATGTCGTCGAGATTGCCAATGGGCGTTGCAACCACATACAAGGTACCGCTCCCGTTTGACACTCCAGCACCCGACTTGAATACTTTTTCAGTCACTGTCCTGAACCACCGTGGCCCGTGGGAGACAAAACAAGCGCCGCGATCCCGCGGGGCCCTTCGGTTCCCGGGGCAGCACCCGCGGGAATCCGCCCATCACACACGGAACTCACACTGCGTGTCCACCACCGTCCGTCCCTCCCGTCTGCTTGCCATCCTCACGCTCGCGGGCGCTCTTGCCCTCTCGGCCTGTGGCCCGGTCAAGGAACTGTCCCGCGATGACCGCGCCAAACTCGACCGCGAGGCGTCGACCCTGTTCGACGCGGGCAAGGTCGACGAGGCCGCCGGTGTTTACCTGGAGAAGGCCCGGGACGCCGAGGAGCCGGCACGCTCGGATCTCGCCCTGAGCGCGATGAAGATCCGCTTGCGCGCCGACAACGCCGACGCGGCGCGTACCATCCTGGACGGTCCACTCATGAGGTCCGCGGGAAATGACGCCAAACTGCGCGGCGTCCTGCTGCTCGCCGAGGATGCCTTGCAACGCCAGCAACCCCGGCAGGTGCTGTCGGAACTGGATCGCGCCCCGCCCCGTGCCAGCGCTTCCCTTGCCCTGAGGACGTTCCGCCTGCGCGCCGATGCGCAGCGGGCCCTTGGCGATAATCTGGGGGCAGCACACTCCCTGGCCGGACTGATCGCTCGTCTTCCCCACGCGCGACAGGGCGACGCAAGCCGCGAGCTCTGGCAGGTGATGCAAAACCTGGATACCGGTCAGTTGGACGCGTTCGCCGCGGACGAGCCCGGCGACAGCTGGGCGGATCTGCTCGACCGGGTCCGCCGCCACGCCCTGGATCCCACGGCCCTGAACACGTCCATCACCCAATGGCGCGAGTTGCACGGCGACCACCCGGCCGTGCGCTCGGGACTGCTCGAAGACATCGCCAGTCAGAACGCAGGCACCGCGGGCCACCCCGCACGCATCGGCATTCTCCTGCCTCTTACCGGGAAACTGGCCGCGGCGGGACAGTCGGTTCGCGACGGGATTCTCAGCGCGTACTACCGCGGCAATCCCGCGTCACGCCCGGCCCTGCGGTTCTACGATACCGCCCAATCCACCGCGGGGACGGAATACGGTCGTGCGATCACCGATGGTGCCGGGGCGATCATCGGCCCCTTGTCGAAAGACGGCTTACGCCAGATCGCCGCGGGCGGGAATCCGCGGGTACCGGTGCTCGCACTCAATCGGGATGATGAACTCGGAGCGCCGCCGTCGCGCCTGTTTCAGTTCGGACTCAGCCCCGAGGACGAGGCCCGTCAGGCCGCTCAGCGCATGCTGGCCGATGAGCATCGCAAGATCCTGATACTGGCACCCCAGGGTGACTGGGGAGACCGCGTGGTGAGCAGCTTCAGCGCGGAATTGACTGAACTTGATGCCACCGCGCTGGACGCACTGCGCTTCGATGGTCGCGCCAAGGACTTCTCCAAGTTGCTCGAATCCGGCCTCGGGCTGCAGGACAGTCGGGAACGGCGTCGGGACATCACCGCCCTGCTCGGCCAGAAGGTCGGTTTCGAACCGCGACGACGCCAGGACCTGCAAGGGATTTTCATCGCCGCCCCGGCCTGGCAGGCGCGCCTGCTCAAGCCGCAGCTGAAGTTCCACTATGCAGGCGACGTGGAGACCTACAGTATCTCCAGCGCATTCTCCGGCCGGATCGACCCGGAAGCCGACCGCGACCTGGAAGGGCTGCGTTTTCCGGACGCGCCCTGGATGGTCGGTGATGGTGAGATGGCCGCCGAGCGCAGCCGAACCGAGGCCGCCATCCCAACCCATCACGGTGGACTGCAGCGGTTCTACGCGCTGGGTTACGACGCATACACCCTGGTACCCCTGCTCGGGCGCATGCGCATGGCCGCCAACCAAGGCGTACCCGGCGCAACCGGAGAACTCTATTCCGACGCCGACGGGCACATCATCCGCACGCTGCTCTGGGCGGAGTTCGTCAAAGGGCAGCCACGGCTCATGGTTAACAATCAGGTCAGCAACCCTGCCACCAGTCAGGACATCAACGGGCCGGTCAGTGACGCCAAACCCGAGGCCGGGCGAACGCCCCCAACCCAAGGCACGGATGCCAACAATGAACCTACGCCTGTTTCGCGGCCGTAACGCTGAATCCCGGGCGCGACGCACCCTGGAACAGGCCGGGCTGCGGACCCTTACCACCAACTACCGGTGCAGAGTCGGTGAGATTGACATCATCATGCTCGATGGAGAGACACTGGTATTCATCGAGGTCCGCTTCCGTGCCGACGACGATTTCGGTGGTGCTTTGGCGAGCGTCGATCAGCGCAAGCAACGGAAGCTCATCAGGGCTGCGTTACACTACCTCGGCTGCCATCCCGAGCATGCGAACCGTGGCACGCGATTCGATGTCATGGCCATGAACGGGGCCTCGTGCGACTGGGTTCGGGATGCATTCCGGCCTCTATGACCTTGGTGCCCGCCGTCCCGACCTGCGTTAACGACCAACTGTTTCGGACGCGGCTGGAATACCGACCATCCGTTTACTGACCGGGTTGCCCGCCGACCGTACGGACCACCCCCGTTTCCACAATCCCAAAGGCTTCCAGACGATGGACCCCATCGCCCGAGTTCAAACCCTCTTCCAGGCCAGTATCGATACCAAGCAACGTTCCGCTGAACGATGCAGCGAGGCCATTGCACAGGCCTCCGCGACGATCACCCAGGCCCTGCTGCAGGGAAACAAGATCCTGGCTTGTGGCAACGGCGGGTCCGCGGGCGACGCCCAGCATTTCTCCTCGGAGATGCTCAACCGTTTCGAGCGTGAACGCCCGGCACTTCCCGCCCTCGCCCTGACCACGGACAGTTCGACGCTTACTTCCATTGCCAACGATTACAGCTACGCGGAGGTGTTCTCCAAACAGGTACGTGCCCTGGGCCAATCCGGGGATGTGCTGCTGGCGATCAGCACCAGCGGTAATTCGCCCAACGTTGTTGAGGCAATCGTGGCCGCCCACGAGCGTGAGATGCTGGTGATCGCCCTGACCGGTCGCGACGGCGGACGCATGGCGGACGCGCTGGGCAACCATGACGTGGAGATACGCGTGCCCGCCGATTCAACGGCGCGGATCCAGGAAACACACCTACTCACCATCCATTGCATCTGCGACCTTGTCGATCACACCCTGTTGGGAGGTATGGAATGACCCGGCTTATCGCCCTGATCCTGCTCACCTCATCCATCGTTCTGAGTGGCTGCGTCCCGTTGGTGGTAGGAGCAGGCGCAGCGGGTGGCGGTTATGTCGCTCACGACAGACGCACGGTCGGCACCCAGATCGATGACCGCGCCCTCGCCCTCAAGGTTGGCAAACAGATCAATGCCAACCGCGAGGTTGACGAATACGGGCATATCAATGTCTACAGCTACAACGCCAGGGTCCTGATCACGGGCGAAGTACCCACCGATGCACTGAAGCAGTTCGCGGGAAAGACCGCGGCCGGTGTACCGGGTGTGCGATCGGTGTACAACGAATTACAGGTTTCAGCACCCAGTTCCTTCATGTCACGCAGCAGCGACGTGGTGATCAGCGGCAAGGTCAAGGCCGCCCTGTTCTCAGTGAAACTGGAAGACTTCGACCCAACCCGCGTTCACGTGACAACGGAAAGGGGCGAGGTTTTCCTGATGGGTCTGGTTCGCCGCGCGGAGGCAGACGCCGCAACCGACGTGGTACGCCGCGTCAGCGGAGTCCAGAAAGTGGTCAAGATCTTCGAGTACCTGGACTGACGGGAGCGCGTTTCGGCACCGGGACCGACCCAGCCCGGGAATCGGCTCGAATAGGGAAAAAGCCGCTCCCCTGGTGCTCAGGCCGCCCGCTCGTTATCCGCCGTGCCCACCCGCCCAGGTATGTTGGCGGACTCCGCAATCGGCATGTCCAGGCACTGACAAACCCGCTCGCGCAGCTGTGCGGGACTGGTGGAAATCAATTCCTCCGGCACGCCGATCTTGCGGGTCAGGCGGGAGTGATTCTCGAACCCGTAGGAGACCATGAACGGGTGGATACCCGTCGACAGTGCTGCCACGTAATCTTTTTTCTCGTCTCCGCAGGCGTAAGAAAGCGCTGGATTGATTGCAAACTCCGCGCGTAGTTTGCGAAAGGTCCCGGTCTTATCGTCCTTGCGGCTGATGTGGATGAGGAAGTCCATCCGCGCGAGATCCACGCCATGTCGCGCGAACAAGCGCTTGAGCGTATCCAGGGGGTCGGTGGTGATGTTGCGGGTGACCAGCCCCACACGCAGACCCTCGCGATCCAGCAGGGCATTGATCCACTCCCCCATGTGATCGAACAGACGCGCCTCGTCGCGGTACACCTGGGTCAGCGTATCGATAAGCTGACTGCGTCGTTTGCGGCCCAGCTGTCGCTTCAGGTTGCTTGGGAATTCCTTGAGACCGCCGATGTACTTGAACAGGTGACGACGACTCTGAAACCGCTCCAGATCCCCGATATCCATGCCATGGAGGGCGAAGGTTCTTTCGATGGCCCGAAAGGCATCAATGGTGGTGCCATCAGCATCCAGAATGAGCAGGCGTTCTTTGCGGTACATGGGCGCAACTTGAATCCAGGACGATCCAGGAGCCTAGCGCCATCACGTTTCAATCCGTTGAAATCACACGCACGGACCCATTGTCATGTCGTCAGGGACACAACGGGACCCAGCGATCCTCCCGGCACGGGTTGGCGCGGGGCCAGGGTCAGCCGTTGTTCAGCATGCTCCTGTAGATCGAGGCATCCGCCTCGCTGAAACAACAGGCGATCACACGTCGGAAATCGGCCTCGTTGTCGCGCATGACATCCACGGCAATCACAGCGGCCGCCTCGGCCGGAAATCCGTACACACCGGTGGAAATCGCCGGAAACGCAATATCGACGACCTTGTTTTCGCGCGCCAGCCTGAACGAATGCGAGTAACAACGGCGCAGGATATCCGCCTCCCCGTGGTCGCCTCCGCGCCACACGGGTCCCACCGTGTGAATGATCAGGCGCGCGGGCAGTTCAAAACCGGGGCTGACGCGGGCCTCGCCGGTAGGACAGCCCCCCAAAGCCCGGGTGTAGCCAAGCAAGCGGGAGCCGGCTGCACGATGGATCGCGCCGTCCACGCCCCCGCCGCCGAGAAGGGACTCGTTGGCTGCGTTCACGATCGCGTCCACTTCGAGAGTCGTGATATCGGCGACTACGACCTCGATCACACCTGGAACCGGCTTACTTGACCACGCGCAACCGCGGTCGGTTGTCATCGCCGGAGGATTTCCCGTTGCGCCCGGTGTCAGGCTCAGGCGAGGTGGGTGGTGGGTCACCCTCCTCCTCGGCAAAGACCATGCCCCGACCGTTTTCCCGCGCATACACGGCCTGAACCGCCGGCAACGGCACCCAGATCTGCCACGGGGTACCGCCAAACCGGGCATTGAATCCCACGATCTCATCACCCAGATCCAGGTCCCTGACGGCACCCGGACTGATGTTGAGAATGATTCGCCCGTCGTCAACGAAATCGCCTGGCACCTCGACGCCCGGCAATGTCGCATCCACCAGGATCAACGGCGTCAGGCCGTTATCGACGATCCATTGGTAAATCGCACGCAACAGGTACGGACGGGTCGAGGACATGTCATCCCCGTCGGAGAAATCGGTATCACCCATAGTATTCAACACAGACCCTGGTCAGCGCCTGATCAGGGCTTCATCTCTCGCTCGGCCTCGGTGAGACTGGCCTGGAAGGTTTCGGTCGAGAACAGACGTGCGGCGTACTGGGCAATGGGCTTCGCCTGGGAGGGCAGCTTCACCTGCCAATGGGGCAGGCGCCACAACAGGGGAAGGATTGCCAGGTCCACGAGGCTCAGTTCCTCGCTGAGGAAGAATGGTCGCGCCGCGAAAACGTCGACCGAAGCGGTTAGGCTGTCCTTGAGCAGCTTGCGTGCCTTGCTGGCGCGCTTCTCGTCACCGCTATCCAGGTCCGGCACCAGGGCATACCAGTCCTGCTCCACCCGGTACATGGCCAGGCGGGCGCGCGCCCGCGAGACCGGATCCACGGGCATCAGCGGAGGATGGGGAAACCGCTCGTCCAGGTACTCCATGATCACACGGGGGTCGTAGAGGACGAGGTCACGATCCACGAGGGTCGGCACGGAGCCGTACGGATTGAGTTCAATGAGGTCTTCGGGTTGCTCGTCCGCGGTAACGCGGGCGATATCCACGGTGACTCCTTTCTCAGCCAGAAGCAGGCGAACCCGATGACTGTCCGGGCTGTCATCAGACGAAAACAGGGTCATGACCGAGCGCCGATTGGCTACAACCGCCATAGTGTTACTCCACAAAGAGGGCCTGCGGGGGATTGCCGGAATTTCGTGGTTGGAACCGGCACAAAAACGGGGGCT
>JBMYTL010000114.1:0-7558 GCA_049604295.1 Gammaproteobacteria bacterium | reverse complement strand
CTCACCGACTACGGCTTCGTGGGGCATCCGTTCCGCAAGGATTTCCCCATCTCCGGTCATGTGGAAATGCGCTACGACCCGGAGAAGCGTCGGGTGGTGTACGAGCCGGTGAGTATCGAACCACGCGTGCTGGTGCCGCGCGTCATCCGCCACGACAGCCGTTACGAAACCGGTGCCGCGAATCAGGCGGACGTGGCCGAGGAGTCCGGCGATGCCTGAGATCAACAACCTCACCCTGAACTTCGGCCCCCAGCATCCGGCCGCGCACGGTGTGCTGCGCCTGGTTCTGGAGATGGACGGCGAGGTCATCCAGCGCGCCGATCCCCATATCGGGCTGCTCCATCGCGGTACCGAGAAGCTGGCCGAGACCAAGCCCTTCAACCAGTCCATCGGTTACATGGATCGGCTCGATTACGTGTCCATGATGTGCAACGAGCACGGCTACGTCATGGCCATCGAGAAGCTGCTCGGGCTGCAGGTTCCCGAGAGGGCCCAGTACATCCGCGTCATGTTCGACGAGGTCACCCGCATCCTGAACCACCTGCTGTGGATCGGGGCGCACGCCCTGGATGTGGGCGCCATGACCATGTTCCTGTACGCCTTTCGCGAGCGCGAGGACCTGATGGACGCCTACGAGGCCGTCTCCGGGGCCCGCCTGCACGCCACCTATTACCGCGTCGGCGGCGTGGCCCGCGACCTGCCGGGCGCCATGCCCAAGCACGAGCCCAACAAATTCCGCTCGGACAAAGAGATCAACCGGCTCAATGAGGCCCGCGAGGGCTCGCTGCTGGACTTCCTGGAAGACTTCACCAAGCGCTTCCCGGCCTGCGTGGACGATTACGAGACCCTGCTCACCGATAACCGCATCTGGAAACAGCGCACGGTGAATATCGGCGTGGTCACCCCGGAGCGGGCCATGCAGATGGGCTTCACCGGCCCCATGGTGCGCGGCTCGGGCATGGCCTGGGACCTGCGCAAGAAGCAGCCCTACGAGGTCTATGACCGTATGGACTTCGATATCCCCGTGGGTAAGAACGGCGACTGCTACGACCGTTACCTAGTGCGCATGGCCGAGATGCGCGAGTCCAACCGCATCATCAAGCAGTGCATCGACTGGCTGCGGAAGAATTCCGGCCCGGTCATGGTGGGCGATCACAAGGTCACCCCACCGCGTCGCGAGGAGATGAAGGCCGATATGGAGGCCCTCATCCACCACTTCAAACTGTTTACCGAGGGCTACTGCGTGCCCGAGGGCGAGGCCTATGCCGGCATCGAGCACCCCAAGGGCGAGTTCGGTTGTTACATCGTCTCCGACGGTGCCAACAAACCCTACCGCCTGAAGGTCCGCGCCCCGGGGTTCGCCCACCTGCAGGGCATCGACGAGATGACCCGCGGCCACATGCTCGCCGACGTGGTGGCCGTCATCGGAACCCAGGACATCGTCTTCGGGGAGATCGACCGTTGAGTGCTGAACACACCGAAGCCACCGGCCCCGTCGAACTGTCCGCCGCCGCGCGGGAGAAGATCGATGCCTGGCTGGCCAAGTACCCCGCCGAACAGCGCCTGTCCGCGTCCATCCCGGCCCTCACCATCGTCCAGGAGGAGAACGGCGGCTGGTTGAATGAGCCGCTCATGGATGCGGTGGCCCTCTACCTGGGTGTTCCCCGGGTCAGCATCTACGAGGTCGCCACCTTCTACTCCATGTTCGATCTGCACCGCTGCGGGCGGCACAAGATCAGTATCTGCAACAACATCTCCTGCATGCTCATGGGCGCCGACACCATCGTCGGCCACATCGAGAACAAGCTGGGCATCAAGCTGGGTGAGACCACCGAAGACGGTCGCATCAGCCTGCACAAGGAAGAGGAATGCCTCGCGGCCTGTCCCGGTGGCCCCATGATGCTGGTGGATGGCCACTACCACGAGAATCTCACCCCCGAGAAGGTGGACGAGATTCTGGACGGCCTGGAGTAACGCTCATGACCGATACACCGGCACAGGCAAAGTTTGAGCAGGTCTGCCTGTTCAGCGCCGAAGACGAGATGTGGAAGCTGGACAACTACATCAAGTCCGGCGGCTACGAGGCCTGGAAGAAGATCCTCAAGGAAAAGACCTCCCAGGAAGACATCATCGAGGAGGTCAAGGCCTCCGCCCTGCGTGGCCGTGGCGGCGCGGGCTTTCCCACCGGCCTGAAATGGTCCTTCATGCCGCGCCAGGCACCGGGCCAGAAATACATCGTCTGCAACTCGGACGAGTCCGAGCCGGGCACCGCCCACGACCGCGACATCCTGCGTTGGAACCCCCACGCGGTGGTGGAGGGCATGGCCATTGCCGGTTATTCCTTCGGCGCGACCATGGGCTACAACTACCTGCGCGGCGAGTTCGGCCGCGAGCCCTTCGAGCGTTTCATCGGCGCGATAGCCGAGGCCCGCGAGGCCGGGCTGTTGGGCAAGGACATCCTCGGTTCCGGCATAGACTTCGATTGCGAAGGCCACCTGGGCGCCGGTGCCTACATCTGTGGTGAGGAGACGGCCCTGCTGGAATCCCTCGAAGGCAAAAAGGGGCAGCCGCGCTACAAGCCGCCGTTCCCCGCCAACTTCGGCCTCTACGGCAAACCCACCACCATCAACAACACCGAGACCCTGGCCTCCGTGCCCTGGATCATGCGCAACGGCGGGCAGGCCTTCCTGGACCTGGGCAAGCCGAACAACGGTGGCGTGAAGATCTTTTCCGTCTCCGGGCACGTGAACAAGCCGGGCAACTTCGAGATCCCCATGGGGCTGCCCTTCGCCGATCTGCTGGAACTGGCCGGTGGCGTGCGCGATGGCCGCAAGCTCAAGGCGGTGATTCCCGGCGGTTCGTCCATGCCCGTGATGCCCGCCGAGGTGATCATGGAATGCACCATGGACTACGACTCCCTGTCCAAGGCCGGCTCCGGCCTGGGTTCCGGCGGCATGATCATCATGGACGAGACCACCTGTATGGTGCGTGCCCTGACGCGCATCTCCCAGTTCTATCACGCCGAGTCCTGCGGCCAGTGCACACCCTGTCGTGAGGGCACGGGCTGGATGCACCGGGTGCTCGAACGCATCCTGGCGGGCAAAGGCACCATGGACGATATCGACCTGCTCGAATCCGCCGCCGGGCAGATCGCCGGTCACACCATCTGCGCCTTCGGCGAAGCCGCCGCATGGCCGGTGCAGAGCTTCCTCAAGCATTACCGCCACGAGTTCGTTCACTACGTCGAACACGGCAAGGGTGTCCCCGGCACCGAGGGCAACCCGGTTGCCGGTGGTGGGGTAGGAGCTGCCGCATGAGCGCACGGATCGAAGAAGACCTGATCGATGTCGAGATCAACGGCGTGGCCTGCAAGGCTCACCGGGGTGACATGATCATCCACGTGGCCGATGCCGCCGGCATCCACGTGCCACGTTTCTGCTACCACAAGAAGCTACCCATCGCCGCCAACTGCCGCATGTGCCTGGTGGAGGCCGAGATGGGCGGGCGCAAGTCGCCCAAGCCGCTGCCCGCCTGCGCCACCCCCGTGGCCGACGGCATGAAGGTCTGGACCCAGTCCAAGCTCGCCTTGGATGCCCAGCGTGGCGTCATGGAGTTCCTGCTCATCAACCATCCCCTGGACTGCCCGATCTGCGACCAGGGTGGGGAGTGCGAACTGCAGGACCTGGCCATGGGCTATGGCCGCGGCGTGTCCCGTTTCACCGAGCGCAAGCGCGTGGTGGCCGACCAGAACCTGGGTTCGCTCATCTCCACCGAGATGACCCGCTGCATTCACTGCACCCGCTGCATCCGCACCATCGAGGAAGTCGGTGGCTACAAGGAGATGGGCGCCATAGGTCGTGGTGAGAACACCAAGATCGGCACCTATATCGAGCGCAGTGTGAACTCCGAGATGTCCGGCAACGTCATCGATGTCTGCCCGGTGGGCGCACTCACCTCCAAGCCCTTCCGCTATCGCGCCCGTGCCTGGGAACTGACCCAGCGCAACGCCGTCGCCCCCCACGACTGCATCGGCTCCAACATTCACGTCCATACCCTGCGTAACCAGGTGCATCGTGCCGTGCCCCGTGAGAACGAGGCCGTCAACGAGGTCTGGTTGTCCGACCGCGACCGCTTCAGCTACGAGGCGGGCAACGGCAAGGACCGGCTCACCACCCCGCGCCTGAAAGACGGTGGCAAGTGGAAGGATATGGGCTGGGATGCCGCTCTCGAGGCCCTGAAGAAGGCCCTGGGCGATGTCATCGATTCCGCCGGTGCCGATCAGATCGGCTTCCTGCTGTCGCCCAACGCCACGGCGGAGGAGTTGTTCCTCGCGCAGCACGTCGCGCGTGGCCTGGGTTGCCCGAACATCGACCATCGCCTGCGTCGCGTCGATTTCCGTGGCGATGACGACGCCCCGCGCTTCCCCTGGCTGGGCCTGCCCATCGCCGACTTGGAGACTCTGGACGCGGCTCTGCTCGTCGGTTCCAACGTCCGCAAGGACCAGCCCATCGCCAACCACCGCCTGCGCAAGGCCGGTGAGCGGGGCGCCAGCATCGGTTTCATCAATGCCGTGGCCGCCGATGTGAACATCGCGGGGGCCCAGCAGAAGGTCTCCAGCGCGGCGGGCATGGCCCGCGATCTGGCGGCCATCGCCAACGCCCTGGCCAAACTGGCGGGCAAGGATCTTCCCGCCGGGGCTGCGGACCTGGCTTCCGGTGTCACCGCCGAGGATGTTCACGAGGACTTCGCCCAGAGCCTGCATACCGGTGAGGCCAGCGCGGTGATCCTGGGCAGCCATGCCCTGACCAGCCCGCATCGCGCGCTGCTCGATACCCTGGGCCGTGCCATAGCCGCCCTGTCCGGGTCCCGTTTCGGTTACCTGGCGGAGGGGGCGAACAGCGCCGCCGCCACCCTCGCCGGTGCCGTACCGGGGCGTGGTCCCGGAGGCGAGAGCGTCGACGCGGGCAAGAACGCCGCCGAGATGATCGAGGCCGGGCTCAAGGCCTATGTCCTGGTGGGCATCGACCCCGAGAACGACATCGCCAACCCGGCCGCCGTAACCAAGGCCCTGGACGGGGCCGCCGTGGTGGTCGCGCTGACCTCCTTCCGCTCCGAGTACCTGGATGCCCACAGCCATGCGCAACTGCCTATGGCGACCTTCCTGGAAACCTCCGGGACGTACATCAATGCCGAGGGCAGCGCGCAGACCGTCAACGGCTGCGTAAAACCCGCCGGGGACGCCCGCCCGGGTTGGAAGATCCTGCGCGTGCTGGGCAACCTGTTCGATGTCTCCGGCTGCGATCAGCTCGGGTCGGACCAGGTTCTGGCAGCCCTGCAATCGCGCATTGATCATCTCGCCCCCGACAATGGCGCGGGCGGTGTGAGTGGGCTTTCCCTTCCGACCTTGGAAGATGGCCTGACCCGTGCCGGTGACGTGCCCATCTACGCCGTGGACGCCATGGTGCGTCGGGCGCCTGCCTTGCAGGCCACCCTGGATGCCGATATCGGTCGCTGCGTCGGTTTGAATGCCGCCGAGGCCGAGCGTCTGGGCCTGCACGACGGGGATCGGGTGAAGGTCACCCAGGCGGGCGGCAGCGCCACCCTGAACCTGCGCATCGAGAAGGGCCTGCCCGCCGGTGTGGCGCGGGTATCGGCCGGTATCCCGGAGACCGCGGAACTGGGTGCGTCCTTCGCCGCCATCGAGATCAACAAGGCCTGACACCATGATTGAGTTGTTCAGCGAATACCTGGGACCGGATCTCGCCTGGCTGGTTTGGACCCTGCTCAAGATCTTCGCCATCATCATTCCGCTGATGCTGGCGGTGGCCTACACCACCTATGCCGAGCGCAAGATCATCGGCTACATGCAGGTGCGTATCGGGCCCAACCGCGTGGGCCCCAAGGGCTGGCTGCAGCCCATCGCCGATGCGCTCAAGTTGCTCATGAAGGAGATCATCCTTCCCACCAGCGCCAACCGTTTTCTGTTCCTGCTGGCCCCGGTGCTGTCCCTGGCACCCGCCCTGGCTGCCTGGGCCGTGGTGCCGTTTACCGGCGACATGGTGCTGGCCGACGTCGATGCCAGCCTGCTGTTCATTCTGGCCCTGACATCCATGGGCGTGTACGGCGTGATCCTCGCCGGCTGGGCATCCAACTCCAAGTACGCCTTCCTCGGCGCCATGCGTTCTGCGGCCCAGATCGTCGCCTACGAGATCGCCATGGGCTTCGCCCTGGTGGGCGTGATCATGGCCGGTGGCAGCCTCAACCTGGGCGACATCGTCAACGCCCAGAGCGGCAATGTGTTCACCTGGTTCTGGCTGCCCCTGCTGCCGCTGTTCGTCATCTACTTCATCTCCGGGGTCGCCGAGACCAACCGCGCACCCTTCGACGTGGCCGAGGGTGAATCGGAGATCGTTGCTGGTTTCCACGTGGATTACTCGGGCATGGCCTTCGCCGTGTTCTTCCTGGCCGAATACGCCAACATGATCCTCATCGCCGCCCTGGCCGCGCTGATGTTCCTGGGCGGTTGGCTGTCGCCGCTGCCCGCGGAGTGGATTCCCGGTGGGCTGTTGGGCATCGTGCTCGGTGACGGCATCCACTGGTTCTTCGCCAAGACGGCGATCTTCATGTTCCTCTACCTGTGGTTCCGCGCGACCTTCCCGCGTTACCGCTATGACCAGATCATGCGTCTGGGCTGGAAGGTGTTCATCCCGATCACCATCGTCTGGCTGCTCGTTGAGGGCCTGGCCATCGTCTACGAGGTCGGTCCCTGGTTCGCCCCGGCGGCGGCGTAAGGGGAGGGGAGCGAAGTCATGAACGTCATCACGAACACCATCAAGAGCCTGTTCCTTCTCGAACTGATGAAGGGCATGAGCGTGACCATGCGCCACCTCTGGAAGCGCAAGTTCACCGTCCAGTACCCGGAGGAGAAGGCCCCGCAGTCGCCGCGTTTCCGCGGCCTGCACGCCCTGCGCCGTTACCCCAACGGCGAGGAACGCTGCATCGCCTGCAAACTCTGCGAGGCCGTCTGCCCCGCGCTCGCCATCACCATCGAATCCGAGCCCCGTGGCGACGGCACCCGCCGCACCACGCGCTACGACATCGACCTGTTCAAGTGCATCTTCTGCGGCTTCTGCGAAGAGGCCTGCCCGGTGGACTCCATCGTTGAGACCCGCGTCTTCGAGTACCACTTCGAGAATCGCGGCGAACAGATCATGACCAAGGACAAGCTGCTCGCCATCGGCGACAAGTACGAGGCCCAGCTTGCCGCCGACCGCGCCGCCGACGCGCCTTACCGCTAAGCGCCGTCCCATCCGATGAACCGGCACGGTTAACCAAAGGCACATCGACATGCCCCTGGAAAAGATCATCTTCTACGTGTTCGCGGCCCTCGTGGTGTTCGCGGCCTTCCGTGTCATCACGGTACGTAACCCCATTCACGCCGCCCTGCACCTGGTGCTGGCGTTCTTCTCCAGCGCCGTGATCTGGATGCTGCTGGAGGCGGAGTTCCTGGCCATCACCCTGGTGCTCGTCTACGTGGGCGCGGTCATGGTGTTGTTCC
>JBMYTL010000113.1:0-7561 GCA_049604295.1 Gammaproteobacteria bacterium | reverse complement strand
CCCATTTTCCAGCTCGAACCCTTGCTCGCTGTTGCCGCCGTACCAGGCCACCGGTTCCAGACCGGGAGCCTCGGCTTCACCGCGCAACTGGATCTCCCCCGCGTAGGCCTCGTCCCGCGCATCGGCACGGCAGGCGTACTCCCACTGGGCCTCGCTGGGCAGCTTGAGGCCCAGGCCAGGCAGTCGTTGCTCCAGGCGCCGGACGAAGCCCTGGGCATCCTCCCAACTGACCTGCTCCACGGGGCGATCCGGGCTCTGGAATTGTGAGGGGTTATCCCCCCACATCACCGCCAGCCACAGGGCCTGGGTGACCGGGGTATCCATGATCCAGTAGCCCTCGGCCAGGGTGACGCGATGGCGGGGACCTTCGTCGTCGAACCGCCCTGGTTCGTGCTCCGGCGAACCCATGAGGAACTCACCGGGCGGGCACCAGCGCAGGCGTTGGGTGACGGCACCGATCTGGAACTCGCACCAGGGGCTGTCGAACCCGTCGTGGCCCCAGTCGCTGGCCCAGTCGGGGGCGAGGCCGTCGGCCCAGAAGTCGGGGTCGCGGGTGCGGGAGGCTTGCTCCACCTCCCCGGCCTGGATACTGATCAGGGCATCGGTGCTGCTCATTTCGCAGACGAAACTGCCCGAGACGGGCGGGGAACCCGCCGGAAAGGCCCGCAGGCGGGATGCGTGCAATACGAGTTGCCAGGCACCCGTGGGCGGCGGCTCGTCCTCGTCAATGGATTTCGGATCAACAATACGCTGGCGGGCGACCACGGCCTGGATGGCGCGGCAGGCCTCGCGGGTGCGTTCCGAGTCACGCAGACGGCGGCTCCAGCGTTGTTCGAAATCCCGCAACCAGGCCCATTGTGGTTCGACAAAGGCGTGCACGTCCTCGGCCTCGAGCCTGCCCGCGATGTGCTCAAGCAGGCGCAGGGCGTGGTCGATGTCGTCGCCCCGTGCGGGAGTGGCCGACAGGTGCAGGGTATTGAGCACGGTCTCCAGCCAAAGGGAATAGCCGTAGGCCCCCGCGTGTTCACGAACCCGCTCAAGACAGGCGTCCCGATGGGCATGGTCCAGTTCGGCCTGGGCGCGCAGCCCGGCGGCGTATTCGGCCCGCACGCTGGCGCTGATACCCGGGCTGGCGTCCACGCGTGGGTCCTGCCAGGCCCAGGATTCGACGGCCATGGGCAGGCCCAGCTCCACGCGCAGGGCGCGCAGCAGGGGCGGTTCGACCCGCCCGATCCAGGCCATGTGCCGCAGCAGACGCTCGATCTGGGCCGCTGCCCACTGGGGCGAGGGCAGCGCCTCCGTGCCCGGCCTCCAGCTCAGGGCCACCACGTTGCCCGCCAGGTCCGGGGGAAGGTCGCGCGCGTCGAAGGGCAGCAACACCACCGGGTGCACGCCCTGGGAGCGCAGACGCGAAAGCAGACGCCGCCAACGGGACTGGGCGTGCGCGCGTTGGACCGGGTCCCGGATGAGTACGCCGAGATCGCCCAGAATCAGCACCTGTTGGCCATCGCGGGGGTCGAAGGGCGGCGCAGCCGATTGTGAGCGTGGCCGCTGGGGGAGCTCGGCGGGCGGCAGGTAGAGGAAGGCGTGGAAGGTCTCGGGATTGAAGACCCGCCTGAGGCGGTCGTGCACATGACCCTGGTCCCGCCGGTAGGGTGCCAGGTGGGGGCTGCGATCCTCCACCACGGTGAGCGAGGTGCCCCAGCCGGCGCGCATTTCGCGCGGCAACTCCGCCAGCCATTCGCCCTCGCTGATACGGCGCACGGCCTCGGGGATGTCCGCCTGGGTGCCCAGGCGCGCCTGGCGCAGGGCAAGCCGCAAAGGGTTGATCAGGCTCTCGAAGGCCGCCAGGCGCGTGGGCGGAATGACCCAACGCGCCCGGCGGGGCGGGCTGCCGGTGGCGGCGATGCGCCGTTCGCGGTGCTGGGCCTGTTGCTCCGGTTTGTAAGCCGTGGCCCGCCAGAAGGTGCTGGGGGCGTGGGGCTCCGGTTCGGCGTCCGGGGATGTGGGCGGGGGATCAGTGTCCAAACCGGCCCCCCTCTGTTCCGAACCGGTTTTGCCTTTGGCGGGCGGCGGGGCTTTGCGTGCGGGGGGACGCTCAACCGGGGCATAGCCCAGCAACTCGACCAGGTGGGCGGGCGGATCTCCGTCGTAATCGTCCAGGGCCCGCAAGAGCTCGGCCAGACCGATGGCGCCACGATGTGTGTGTCCCACGCCGTATGCCCGCGATCAGCCGGGCTTGAAGGCGTTGGCCTTCTGGGTGAGGTGCGGGCGCACCCTGTCGATGAAGGCGCGCAGAGCCTCCTCGTCCAGGCCCGATGCCCGTTGCTCGATGATGCGCAGCAGGTCGATGTATTCGGCGAGCCCGGGGCGCTGCCGCCCGGCACTGGCGATGCGGTCCTCGATCAGGAGCTCGGCGGCGGTGTTCAGGGCGGATGGCGGGAGGTCCACATGGGCCTTGCCGCGCTCCACGAGGAAATCCTTCAGCCTGGGGCCGTGGTTGTCGGGCAGGCGCATCTCCAAGACCAGGCAGCGGCGCAGAAAGGCCGGGGGGAAGGTCTTCTCGGCGTTGGAGGTGAAGACGATCAGGGGGGGCGTCTCACCGACGCACACGCGCTCGGTGCGATGCTCCGGCAGGAAACTGCCCTCCCCCAGGGCCTCCAGCAGGGCGTTGGGGACATCGCCCTCCGCCTTGTCGATCTCGTCGATGAGCACGACGACGCCGTTCTCGAACGCCCCGCCATCAGACTGTTCGGGTTCGACGCCGGGCGCGGTTGTCGGCTGGAAGCCCCACCACAGAGGGCCCGCGCGCAAGTATTTTTCGGGCGCGAGTTCCTCTTCCAGTTCCTCCCGGGTCTTGCCCAGGGACTGCGCGATCTGCGCATCGGCGAGGCGTTTCACGGCATCGAAGCGGTAGAGCACGTCCCGGGGTTCGGTGCGGGCGTCCACCGTGTAGCGCACGAAGGCCCGCTCCAGCCTGGCGGCGGCGGCGCGGGCGAGCTGGGTCTTGCCCACACCGGTCTCGCCGGTGAGCAACAGGGGGCGACCGCAGGCGATGGCGAAGTTCAGCGCATCCACGTGTTTCTCATCGAAGATATGGCGGATGGGCTTGCCATCGGCGCGGCCCGATTTCAGCGACTGGCTGATCGGGTGGTCTCCGGAGATCACGCGGTTGGAATCGTTGGCTTCACTCATGGTCGGCATCCGCCTTTGGGGCATCAAAGCCCCAGTTGATGATCTTGAGCAGCCGCCTGAGCGGACGAAGATCATCCGCGTCGCGTCGGCCCGTGGTTTCAATCAGTTCGATGCGCGGCACGACCTTGCGCAGGGCCGTCTCGACGGCCTCGCCCAGGGCGTCCCAATTGGCCATCGCGGCGAAATAGGGCCGGGCCTTGGGGTCGATCATCTGATCCGCGATCTCGTCGCGAATGTACCGGAGGCGCTCTTCGGGCGAATCGATAAAGGCCGCCTCGGGGAAGGCGGACAGATCGATATTGCGAAACAGGGCGGCGAGGAAACCGGGATCGTCCTCGAAGTCACCGGGATCGGCGCTGATACCGACCTTTCGACGCATGTCCAGGGCCTGCTGGTCACCCTCCGCCGCCTCGAATCCTCCCTGGCTCCAATCGGGCGTGACATCCCTGGGGGAGCGGACGGTCAGGTCCTCCGCGCCCGGCAGGATATCCGGTTCCTCGCCGCTGGCCTCGGCCAAGGCGATGGCGGTCTCCCCGGGCAGGCGGGTGGGCAAGCTGTAGCGCGGCGATTCGGAGCTGCGCCCATGGTTGATCAGGGCGATCACCTCATCGCGCCGGGGCAGGGCCCAGGGCAGGAGCACGCGCGCGAGCTTGCGCAGACCGGCGGCGCTGTCCAGATGTTCCTCTTCGAACTCCCTCGGATTCCGTTCCAGGAAAAACCGATAGCTGCGCCAGATCAGCTCCACGAACCGCGCGGGAGTGAGACGCTCGGGAGTGAGACGCGCGAGCTGGGAGGCGAGCGGCTCGTCATCGAGGCGCTCGGGTATCCCTGCCTGGCCCGAGACCCGGCGCAGCACCGCCTCCAGGCCGACATGTTCATTGAACAAACGGGCCAGGCGCAGCCCCAGGGCGGATTTCACCGCGCGGTTGGCGCGCTGGCGGCCGTCGAGTTTGAAGGCAAGGCGTTGCGCGCGCTGGGCGTCTCCCCTGTAAGGCGTCAGGTCCACCAGCGCAACATTCAGCCGTTCGGCGATCCAGTCCAGGTGCTCCGGTTTCATAGGCTTGCCGAGCAGGGCGTCGCGAATGCCCCAGCCCCGCGCACAGGCTTTCGCTTTGCTGTCCAAACGGAGAAAGCGATCCGCCTTGAACTCGTAGGCGAAATCCATCTCGAGATCGATCAACTCGTGCACGGATGCCTCCCGTTCCTCCGTCTCGGCGTCCCATGCATCCGCCGGGCTGTCCTTCCGAGCCTCAAGAAACCATTGCCAGCTCGCTTCATCTTTGATCGCCGCGAATCGTGGCGACGCCTCCATAAGCTTCCGCAGGGCATCGCCATCACATTCCACGAGGGCGAGATCAGCCAGATCGCAATCGAAGACTTCGCTGACGGCAAGCGCGAACTGCCTCTTCCCGACTTGCCCGGATGCCAGTGCCTTGAGCGTATCCAGGCGACTGACAGGGTCCTCAGACCCCGAGCCCCCGAGAACCTTCGTCCCATAAACCGCATCGGCGAACGACCTCTTTGCCTTGTCGGCCGCCCTGAGCACCTCGTGGGCCTGCAAGGGGGAAACTCCGGTATCCGCGGACTGCCCCCCTGCTTGCCGAAACAATGACCGGTCGCACCACGACAGGTAGAAATCCAGGAAGCGATCCGGATCGATTGCAACCTTGTCAGGAAATTCCGGCTTTATTTCAGGCGTCATGGGCTCATGGGGCATTGATGGCATCCCTCGCTCAATGGGCTTGAGCGTGCCTTGTACACAAGCATCGCGGCAAGTGCCGACGCCCATGAGGCGTCGGCACCCGTTCGGGCTCAACCGCGAATCCCGAGCACCGCGATGGGCTGCGTACCGGCTTCGCGCGGCCCCTTGGGCTTGGCTTGCTCCTGGCTGGGTCCGACGGATTCGCTACCGTCCTGGAGGCCACGGCGGTTGCCAAACCACTGGTTGAAACCCGGATCATCCGAAGGCGCGAACAGGCGAGGCGGCGACGTCGGCTTGTCGGCAGCCTGGAAGACATCACCGAAGCGCTGATTGAAGCCGCGAGCCGGCGCGGGGGCGAACAAGCCGGGGGGGCTATCGGGCTGGATCACCGCGTCATCGGCGGCGGCGAAGCCGGTCAGGAACAAACCGCCCGCGAGGACGGCGGCGTGGGAGAAGTTGGCGATCTTGGCCATGTGAGGTTCCTCATCACGTTGGAAGGGAACCTCTTTTTAAGGAGACCAAAATCGAGTCAGGGGGAAGTTTTCGAGCGCGGCGCAATCCGGTCGAGCGCTGTGCACCGGTGTAGTGGAGGTCGAACAGCGGGCGAGCGACTCCCCCCGATTACACCAATGATTTCATATAGTTAAGAAGATTCACCCGATGCGAAACGGGACCTGGGCATACGAACTCCCACGAAAACAATCGAGTGCGGGGACACTGATTCGACCGAAACAGCCGGGGTTCATCGAGTGCGGCGCCTGAACGTCGAGTGCGCCGCCCCCCCTCCCGGACCGGAGACTTTTCGTGGCCGGTGGGTCCTGATTTCCGCCCCCACCCGCCGCATCGGAGACTTTTTCCTTAGCCCACCGATTCCTTGATTCACGTGACCGTCCCGCTTTGGGGCGTGGGGGGAAAACAAGAATGCCCGGCCCACATCACCGTTCGCGGCCAAGGCCGCTCCTACAAGGTAATCCGCCGATCAGGGCACCAGACCTGCCATCAAACCGCTGCCCTATGGGCGATTAGACGAGCCACAGCGGGATAACGCGTCCGCGCAAAGGGCCGACGGTCAGAGGATCAATTCCCAGTAGCCCACGTCAATCCAGCGGCCCTGCTTGAAACCCACCTCGCTGAAGTGCGCGACTTTGCGGAATCCGAGCTTTTCGTGCAGGCGGACACTGACGGCATTGGGCAGGGCCAGGGCGCCCACGACGCTGTGGATGCCTTGCTCCCGCAGGCGCGCGATCAGGTGCTCGTAGAGCGCGCCGCCGATGCCGCGACCGGCGGCGTGGGGCGCGACGTAGACCGAGGTCTCCACGGAAAAACGATAGGCCGAGCGGCTGCGCCAGTGGCTGGCATAGGCATAGCCCAGGACCTGCCCCTGTTCTTCGAAAACCAGCCAGGGCAGGCGGGCGGTGACGGACCGGATGCGCGCGCTGATCTCTTCCGCGTCGACCGGCTCCTCCTCGAAGGTGATGACCGTGTCGCGGATGAAGGGGTTGTAGAGCCGGGCTATGGCCGCTGCATCGGCCTCGCTGACCGGCCGGATCGCGCCGCTCACCGTTGCTTGAGCCATGCGGCGATGGCCGGTGGTACCTCGCGCTGCGCCCGACCGCTGACATAGATGCCGATGTGCCCGCCCTTGAAGGCGAGTTCGCTGTAATCGTCGCTGGAGACCAGTGTCTTCAGGGCCTGGGACGCGGCCGGGGGCACCAGGTGGTCCTGGGTGGCGTAGACATTGAGAACCGGCATGCTGATCCGTGCCGGGTCCACCGGCTGGCCACCGATCTCCAGGCCGCCCTTGAGCAGGCGGTTCTCCTGGAAGAAATGCTTCACGAACTGGCGGAAGGCCTCGCCCGCCTGGTCCGGTGAATCGAAGATCCATTTCTCCATGCGCATGAAGTTCTTCAGGGCCTTGGGTTTGTCCAGCAGGTTGACCATGTCCAGGTACTTCTGGCCGGTGAGGCGGAAGGGCTTCATGGAGAGAAACGTGTAGTTGAGCAGCGCGCCCGGCACGTTGCCCAGGGTGTCCACCAACAGGTCCACATCCAGTGAGCGGGCCCAGCGCGAGAGCAGGTTGTCCGGGGTCTGGAAGTCGATGGGGGTGACCATGGTCACCAGGTTGCGCACCCGCTCCGGATGCAGGGCCGCGTAACAGGTGGACAGGGCGCCGCCCTGGCAGATGCCCAGCATATTCACGGCCTCGGTGTCGTGGCGGCGGCACAGCTCCGTGACGCAATCATGGATGTAGCCGTTGATGTAGTCGTCCAGGTCCAGGTAGCGGTCCGCGGCGTCGGGGTAGCCCCAATCGATGAGGTAGACATCCAGACCCGCGTCCAACAGGGCGCGCACCATGGACCGGTCGGGCTGAAGGTCGACCATGTAGGGCCGGTTGACCAGGGCGTAGACGATCAACAGGGGCACCGCAGAGGGGCGTTTCACCTGGGGCGTATAGCGGTACAGGACGAGCTTGTCCCGTCGCATGACCACCTCGCGTTCAGTGGTTCCGGTATCGATCTCGCCCAGGTCACGCAGGATGTCGATCCCTCCGGCCACCTTGCGGTTGAACTCCAGAGCCTCGCTAAGCAGGGCATGGGTATCGAGATTGGCGAACATGCTGACTCCCCCTCAATCCGTATCGCGGCGTGCGCCGGACGCGGACTT
>JBMYTL010000112.1:0-7581 GCA_049604295.1 Gammaproteobacteria bacterium | reverse complement strand
CACCGCCACCCACAACCACTCGGGCTGCGTCCGCGACGCCCTCGACAGCGCCGAGCGCTATTGCGCCGACAAGGGCCTGCGCCTGACCGACACCCGGCGACGCGTGCTTGAACTGATCTGGGGGGACCACAAACCCGTGGGCGCCTATGCCCTGCTCGAACAGCTCGGAGACGACGGCCGCAAGGCGGCGCCGCCCACCGTCTACCGCGCCCTGGACTTCCTGCTCGAACACGGCCTGATCCACCGTGTTGCCTCTCTGAACGCATTTATCGGCTGCGCCCACCCCGGCGAGGCCCACGACCCACAGCTGTTCATCTGTGAGCGCTGTGGCCATGCCGCCGAACTGGACGACCCGGGCATCAGCCGCGCCATTGCCCGGGATGCCAAACGCATGGACTTCGCCATCGCTCACGAGACCGTGGAAATCAGCGGCCTGTGCGGGACCTGTCGACGGAATGAGTCTTGAGCGCCCACCCCGAAACGGCGGCTGAAACTCCGCTGCTGGAAGCCGAAGGGGTTCACCTCACGCTGCACGGCCGCGCCATTCTCAATGGCGTGGACCTGCAGGTCGCCGCGGGGAAAATCGTCACCCTCATCGGCCCCAACGGCGCGGGCAAGTCCTCCCTGGTGCGCGTTGCCCTGGGCCTGTTGCCCGCCACCCGGGGCCATGTGCGTCGGCGCGCTGATCTGCGTATCGGCTACATGCCCCAGCGGCTTGTCGTCCCGGACAACCTCCCCCTCACCGTGCGCCGATTCCTGCGCCTGGGCGCCCAGACGAGCGACGCACGGGTGCGGGATGCCGCGGCGCGTACCCGCGTCGATCACCTGCTGAAACAGGACATGCAGACCCTGTCCGGCGGCGAGCATCAGCGGGTCCTGCTGGCCCGCGCCCTGCTGCGTGAGCCGGACCTGCTGGTCCTGGACGAGCCGGTGCAGGGCGTGGATGTCACCGGCCAGGCGGCGCTCTACACGCTGATCGCGCAACTGCGCGATGAACTCGGCTGCGGCGTGCTCATGGTGTCCCACGACCTGCACCTGGTCATGGCCCAGACCGACCACGTGGTCTGCATCAACGCCCATGTGTGTTGCTCCGGCCACCCCGAACACGTGAGCCGTCATCCGGCCTACCTGGAGCTGTTCGGCAATGCCGTGAACCCGTCCCTGGCGGTCTATACCCACCACCACGACCACACCCACGACGGCCCCGGCGAACACCCGGGACACAGCCATGACCACGGTGAGCGGTCATGACGCTGGGTCTCGATGATTTCCTCTGGCGGGCCCTGTTGGCCGGGATCGGCCTGGCCCTGGTGGCCGGCCCCCTGGGCGTGTTCGTGGTGTGGCGGCGCATGGCCTATTTCGGCGATACCCTGGCGCACTCCTCGCTGCTTGGCGTCGCTCTGGGTTTCCTCCTCGGCATCAGTCCGAACATCGGGGTCGCCCTGGTGACCTTCTCCGTGGCGGGTCTGCTGTTGCTCCTGCAACGTCGCCAGCGTCTGGCCACCGACACCCTGCTGGGCATCCTTTCCCACGGCGCCCTGTCCCTCGGGCTGGTGGCCATCGCCTTCCTGTCCGACGTGCGTATCGACCTGCTGGCCTACCTGTTTGGCGACATACTCAGCGTGGACGGCCGCGACCTGATCGCCATCTGGCTTGGTGGTGGCGCCGTGCTGGCTGCACTGGCCCGGCTCTGGCAACCGCTCCTGGCCGTCACCGTTCACGAGGAGTTGGCGCGGATCGAGGGCGTGCCCGTCGAGCGGGCCCGCCTGGTGTTCCTGATGATGATCGCCCTGGTCATCGCCGTGGCCATGAAGGTGGTGGGCGCGCTGCTCATCACGGCCCTGCTCATCATCCCCGCCGCCACCGCGCGGCGCTTCAGCCGCACGCCGGAACAGATGGCCCTGCTCGCTGCCGTGTTCGGGATGATCGCCGTGGGCATCGGCCTGGCCCTGTCATGGCATTGGGATACCCCTGCGGGCCCCTCCGTGGTCGTCGGCACACTGATCCTGTTCACGGCCCAATACCTGCTGCCCCGGCGCGCTAACGCCTGAACCCTCCCCCCACGGGCCTGAACCACCACCAACCTGCCCCCGGGGCACGGCGTCACATCCGACAATCGGATAACGGGCAGTTCAATCGCCCGGCACGGACTCCATACTGACCACATCCCGGGTATGGCGCGCGATCATCAACTCCTCGTCCGTGGGGATGACCCAGCCCGTCACGGCTGAATCGTCGCGGGTGATCCGCCGCACACCACCTTGCTGCGCTGAATTCGCGGACGCATCGAGGTCCAGGCCCAACCAGGCGGCATCGGCGCAGATCCGGGCCCGCAGTTCGGCATCGTTTTCGCCCACGCCGGCGGTGAACACCAGGGTATCGATACCGCCCAAAGAGGCCGCCAGAGACCCCAGAAACTGCCCCACGCGGTAGACGAAATACTCAATGGCCTCGGCGGCACGCGGATCATCACTCGCGTGCAGGGCACGCAGATCATTGCTGACGCCGGACATTCCGAGCAGGCCGGAGCGTTTGTAAAGCAGGTCCTCCAGTTCGGCGGCGCCCATACCGTCCTCGCGCATCAGGTAAAGCAGCACCCCCGGGTCCAGGGCGCCGCAGCGTGTACCCATGGGCAGGCCGTCCAGGGCCGAGAAACTCATGCTGGTATCCACGCAGCGGCCATCACGGATCGCCGTCATGGAGCAACCACTGCCCAGGTGGGCGACGACAACACGCCCGGCGGCCGCATCAGGGGACAACGCACGCAGGCGTTGAACGATGAACTCGTACGACAGGCCATGGAAACCGTAGCGACGCACACCGCGTTCGAACAGAGCGTGCGGAAGGGCGAAACGCTCAGTCACCGGCGCGCGCCCCTGGTGAAAAGCCGTGTCGAAGCAGGCGACCTGGGGCAAATCGGGAAGCTGATCCGTAACGGCCTGTATGAGGGCGATATTGTTGGGCAGATGCAGGGGCATCAGGGGCACAAGGCCGGCCAGGGTCTTCATCAATGCCCCGTCGATGAGAACGGGCTGCGTATGTTCCGGGCCGCCCTGAACCACCCGGTGCCCTACCGCGAGGATGGCGGACGAACCCGCGTGTTCACTCAACCAGCTCCAGATCTGCTCGAAGGCGCGGGCGTGCCCCCGCCGGGGCGTGGGCTCGCGAAACCCCTCACACAACAGGGCTCCATCGGCGGACCGCGCGATGAAGTGTGGCCGGGTGCCGATGCCCTCGACCTGCCCCCCGGCATCCAGGGCCAGCTCAGCACCACTCATGCGATAGAGCGCGAACTTGATACTCGACGAGCCCGCATTGAGCGTCAGGATCATTCCATCCCCCGGGCGGTGTGGAATGGAACTCGCGCTGGAATCCGGGGATGCATCGGTCCGCCCACTCATCCACACAGCCCCTTGGCCCGCCCCTGCCGCATGGCGTGGGCATGCAGGACGGCAATGGCCGCCGACGCATGACGGGCACGTACGTTGTCGGCGCGTGAGGTCAGAATGATCGGCACCTTGGCGCCGAGCACGATGCCGGCGGCATCCGCATCGGCCAGGAAGATCAACTGCTTGGCGAGGATATTTCCCGCTTCCAGGTCGGGGGCGATGAGGATATCCGCCTGCCCGGCCACCACGGATTCGATGGACTTGATGCGGGCGGCCTCCAGGTTGATGGCGTTGTCCATGGCCAGCGGGCCATCGATCAGCCCACCCTGGATCTGGCCCCGGTGCGCCATCTTGCACAGGGCCGCCGCGTCCAGGGTCGATTGGATCTTGGGGCTGATGGTCTCGACGGCCGACAGCACGGCAACCTTTGGGAGGTCCACACCCAGGGTCCGTGCCAGTTCGATGGCACTCTGGCAGATGTCCCGCTTGGCGTTCAGGTCCGGGGCGATATTGACCGCCGCGTCACTGATCATGAGCAACCTGGGATAACTGGGCACATCCATGATGAACACGTGGCTGATGCGTCGCTCGGTGCGGATACCGCGGGTCTTGTGGACAACGGCGCCCAGCACCTCGTCGCTGTGCAGGCTGCCCTTCATGATGATCTCGGCGGCGCATTCGCGCACCAGGCCCACCGCGCGCTCGGCGGCGGCGTGGCTGTGTTCCGCGTCGATGATCTCGGCATTGTCCAGGGCAATCCCGTGCTCGTCGGCCACGGCGCGGATGCGATGCCCGGGCCCCACCAGGAGCGGACGGATGAAGCCGTCGTCGGCGGCATTCATGGCCCCCTGCAGCGGAACCAGGTCGCAGGGATGAACCACGGCGGTGGGAACCGGCTCCAGGGCACGGGCCGCCTCGAACAAGGCCTTGAAACTGTCATGGTGGTGTACCGACACCTCGGGCAGGTCCGGGCGCTGCACGCGGATACGCTGGCGCGGCGCGATCACCTCGGCGACCCCGTCCATGACGTGTTCCTGGCGCTGGTTGTGCACGCTGCACTCAAACACCACGAGCTCATCATCACGCTTCTCGCGTACCGTGATGCGCGCGGTCAGGGTATCGCCGAGGTGGATCTGACGGTGGAAACGGGCGTCCTGCCCCCGGTAGATGGTTCCCGGCCCGGGCAGGACGTTGGCGAGCAGGTTGGAGATCAACCCCGTGGCCCACAGGCTGTGCCCCACCACGCCCTTGGCTCCACTGCGCAGGGCGTATTCCTCGTCCACGTGCGTGGGGTTCAGGTCCCCCGACACCTTGCCGAACAGGGCAATGTCGTCGCGGGTCAGCGTGCGTTCCAGCTCTGCGGTCTGACCGGGTTGGATCTCGTCGTAGGTTCGGTTCTCGATGAATTCGGCGGCCATGGAGGGTCTCGGGGGGAATACGGCGGGTGATGCCGTCATTGTCTGAAATAACACGAATCGCTGCATTGCAACATCGCATTTTCCTTATTAAACCCCATGCTGATGACTCCTCTGTGGCAAGACCTGATAGGTAAATCACCTACAAAACCGGCGCGCACACACCCCACCGGGCGGCACGGGAATTGTGCACCGCACCGCCAGCCCGGAAGGCCGTCCGCCGTAGGAGCGGGCTTGCCCGCGAACGGATACCGCCAACGCCCCGTCGACGCGTTCGTGGGCCAGCCCGAAGCCACGGGTAGACGCGACGCCCCAACGAAAAACCCCCGCACCGGGAACCGGTAGCGGGGGTTTTTCGTGCGCCCTCCCTGGCGCTGCCATGAGGCGAAAACCGATCAACGGTTCTCGCGGTTCTCGATCAGGTCATCCACCACGGTCGGATCGGCCAGGGTGGAGGTATCACCCAGACCATCGATCTCGTTGGCGGCGATCTTGCGCAGGATGCGGCGCATGATCTTGCCGGAGCGGGTCTTGGGCAGGCCGGGGGCCCACTGGATGATGTTGATCTTGGCGATCGGACCGATCTCACCACGCACCAGCTTGACCAGCTCGGCCTTGAGCTCGTCGGTGCCCTCTTCGCCGCCCATCAGGGTGACATAGGCGTAGATGCCCTGACCGGTGAGGTCATGGGGGTAACCGACCACGGCGGCCTCGGCGACCTTCTCGTGCAGCACCAGGGCGGACTCGATCTCGGCGGTGCCCAGACGGTGACCAGAGACGTTGAGCACGTCATCCACACGGCCGGTGATCCAGTAGTGACCGTCCTCATCGCGACGGGCGCCGTCACCGGTGAAGTAGTAGCCCTTGAACATGGCGAAGTAGGTCTCGTAGAAGCGCTTATGGTCGCCGTAGACGGTGCGCATCATGGAGGGCCAGGGGTGCTTGATGGCGAGGTTGCCCTCGGCCGGGTTGCCTTCGATCTCGTTGCCCTGGTCGTCCAGCAGGCAGGGCTGCACGCCGAAGAAGGGCTGCATGGCGGAGCCGGGCTTGAGCGGGGTCGCGCCGGGCAGAGGCGTCAGCATGTGCGCGCCGGTCTCCGTCTGCCACCAGGTGTCCACGATGGGGCAGCGCTCTTCGCCGACCACCTTGTGGTACCACTCCCAGGCCTCCGGGTTGATGGGCTCACCCACGGTGCCGAGCAGGCGCAGGGCGGAACGCTGGGTCTTCTTCACGGGCTCGTCGCCGGCACCCATGAGGGAGCGGATGGCGGTGGGCGCGGTGTAGAAGCTGGCCACGTTGTGCTTGTCGCAGACCTGCCAGAAACGGGAGATATCGGGGTAGGTGGGGATGCCTTCGAACATCAGGGTGGTGGCGCCATTGGCCAGGGGGCCGTAGACGATGTAGCTGTGACCGGTGACCCAACCCACATCGGCGGTACACCAGTAGACCTCGCCGTCCTTGTAATCGAAGACGGTCTTGTGGGTCATGGCCGCCTGCAGCAGGTAACCGGCGGTGGTGTGCAGCACACCCTTGGGCTGACCGGTGGAACCGGAGGTGTAGAGGATGAACAGCGGATCGTCGGCTTCCATCTCCTCGGGAGGACAATCAGCGGAAGCTTCGGCCACGGCCTCGTGATACCAGACGTCGATCTTGTCGTTCCATTCCACCGGCTCGCCGCCACGCTGCACGACCACGCAGGTGTGCACCTGGGGGCAGTTGGCGATGGCCTTGTCGGCGTTGGCCTTCAGGGGCACCTTCTTGCCGCCGCGCATGGACTGGTCGGAGGTGATGACCACCTCGCACTCGGCGTTGTTGATGCGGTCTTTCAGAGCGTCGGGGGAGAAGCCGCCGAACACGATGGAGTGCATGGCACCGATGCGGGTACAGGCCAGCATGGCTACGGCGGCCTCGGGGATCATGGGCAGGTAGAGGGAGACACGGTCGCCCTTCTTCACACCGCGCGACTTGAGCACGTTGGCGAACTTGCTCACCTCCTCGTGCAGTTCCTTGTAGGTGATCTTGCGGTCTTCGTTCGGGTCGTCGCCTTCCCAGATGATGGCGACCTGATCGCCCCGGGTTTCCAGGTGGCGGTCCAGACAGTTGGCGGAAACGTTCAGGGTGCCGCCCTTGAACCAGTTGATGTGCAGATCTTCCTTGTCGAAGGACCAGTCCAGGGTCTGCTCCGGCTGCTTCATGAAGGTGAGGTACTCGGCGGCCTGCTCAGCCCAGAAGCCCGAGGGGTCTTCCACGGAGCGCTTGTACATCTCCTCATACTGCTCGGCGGTGACGTTCGCCTGGGCGGCGAAGTCCGCGGGGACCGGATAGGTCTTCACATCAGACATGGTGTATTCCTCGGGGGGTTATCGGTGTGAGTTGTCGTGAGCTGCCCGGATACGTGGCCCGGGCGGAATCGCGGGCCGATTGGCGCGACCCGGGATGTTGCATCGCAACATGATAAATATCCAGGGAATTGTACCTAGAAAGGCCGTGACTTTTCGACCGTATCGGGGTAGCGCCCCACGAGTCGGGACCGGAACAGGAAATTAGGATTTTCTTATATTAAACAGAGGCTTGCCTGCTACCGCGTGAATTCGATTCGTCGGTGCGGCGGATGAGAGCAGAATTCAGGCCCTTTCAGCCGCCCCGATCTAAAGGGAGCGGGGATTTCGCAGCGCAAACAAGTATTGGCGCAGCCAATCCTTTTACCCTGCCCCCAATGTCAGCACCGACCTCGAATACCGGCGGGAGTACGCATCTCGATGCGCGCGGCGCAGCCG